>JAJRTN010000179.1 GCA_024278275.1 Candidatus Hydrogenedentota bacterium | reverse complement strand
GCTCAAACAATCCGGCATGGAGTGGACCGTACGCGGCGCAAACGCAATCACCGCACTGCGTTGCGTCATTCAATCAGGACGGTTCGAGGAATACTGGGAGCAGCGCGCCGCATGAAAACCCCCAAAATTGACGCAGGCCCCCCACCCTTTTTCCCGCCATTGGCCTGCAAGGCCGTCAACACCGCGCAGGGCTCCAGCGAATCCAGTTCTTCCCACAGGCGTCGCCCTTCGGCGGCCCGTCGGCCCGACCCGCCCGCGATGTAGGGGAGCAAGAGGCGCCTCGCCTCGTCATACCGGCCCGCCGCGATAAGCCCCGGCGCCAGCATGGGCACCAGTTCCCTGCCTGTCGGCTTCCGTGCCGCTTCCTCCAATGCTTTCCCATCTTTACTTCCCGTATCGATAAGCCAACGCCACATCAGGGCATGACAATAAGACCATTCGCCCCGATCCTCATTCCCGCCGGATGGCGCCCAGGCCCGAAGCTGTCGGATCGCCTCCCCGGGTTCACCCGCGGCGAAGATCGCTTCGACCCAGACCGGCCGGGCGGCCGCCCGGCCCCGGGGGCCGCTTGCCGCGCTTTTGAGCAACCGCACCGCCTCCGGCGCCCGTCCCGCGTCCAGGAAAATCCGTCCCAACCGTTCCTCAGCCTCCCTGCGATGCTCCACGCCGTTGAAGGTTCCCGCCAGGGCGAGTTCGTAAGCCCGCGCCGCCGCCGCGCGATCCCCCGCCCGTTCAAGCCTCAGCCCCCGCTCCTTCAAGACCTCGCCCACGCTCACATCCATGCGCGCGAGAAGCGGGGGGACGGTATCGCTGTAGAGGTGGCAAAATCCCCACAGCAGAAAGGTCGCCAAAACACCTGCGCATAACGGCGCCCAAGGGGACACGGAAGCTCGCATTGAATGGTTCATGGTCTTTTCGCCTCCGTCAGCGCGGCGTACTCCGCTTCAAGGGCCGCGCGCCGCGGGTCGTCTTTTCCAACGCGCCGCAAGAGGGCCACATACTCCAGCCGGGCCTCGGCCGCGCGTCCGGTGCGGACAAGCATTCTGGCGAAGTGCCGGCGCACGTCCACGCGGTTTCCCCCCGCGGCAACGGCCTCCCGGGCGCGGGCCAGGGCCGCCGCCATTTCCCCCTGGGCGGCCAGGGCGGTGGACCAGGCCAGCAGGGCGTCGCCCTTCGCCCGCCCCCGCAGCCCCGGCACCGCCTCGGCCAACGCCCCGGCGCCTTCGTCCATTCGGCCGCCCGCCACCAAGGCACGCCCCGCGGCGGCCAGGGCCGCGGCCTGCGGTCCCGCTTCAAGGGGATCTTCGCGAAGAGACAGGACGGCCACGTCCGCGATCCATGCCCGGTTCTTCGCCCGCGCTGGGTCATCGCCACCGGATGGGGCCAACCGGAGACAGGCCTCCCGCCGCACCGCGGGATCGTCCCCGAGGATTTCCGCAAGCGTCCGGAGTATGGGCACGTTGCCGGGCAACCTGCCGCGCCAGGTGTCCAGCGCGTAACGCAGGCCCGCCAGCCGTTCCGCCGCCGGCAGCGCCTCGGCGTAGGCCCCCCACAGTTCGGGGCTTCCCGGGGCCGCCTCGAAGGCGCGGAAAAGCGCCGCACAGGCCAGGCAGGGATCGTAGCCGTGGCGGACCACCTCGTCCCGCATGAGCCCCGCCAACACATGGATGGCTTTCCGATCCGGGGGGCTTGCCCGGCGGGCACGGTCGAGTTCCGCGTGCAGGGCGTCCCGGTACGTCCCCTCCTTTCCGCCCCGTGCCCATTCCGCGTATTCACGCCACGGAGTCTCCGCGGCGGGCGCGGCCTTCACGGCGCGCCGGTAGGCCCCGCCCGCGGCACGGTCGTCCCCGAGAGCCACGCACGTCCGGGCCAGCAACCACTCCACCCGGCCAAAGTCGGCGGGACCGCATCGCGCGGCGCGGGCCAGGTATTGTCGCGCTTCGATGAAAAACTTCCGACGCGCCGCACCGGCCGACCGTTCCGCCGTGATCAACGCGGCCTCGCCCAGCACGGCATGGGCTTCCGCGAGGGGTTCACACAACGCCAACGCGTCCCGCGCCATGGTTTCCGCCTGCCTCGTGTCGCCACTCCGCAGCAAAGCACGGGCAAAGGCCGCCATCAATGCCGGATTATTCGGATTCCTGTCCCGGGCCGGCCCATAGTCCGCCAAGGCTTCTTCCCACCGGTTTTCCGACGCGGACAGACGCGCCAATCGGCTCGGCGGACGCGCGTCCCACGGCAGCAGGACGCGGGCGAAGCGGAGTGACGCCTTGACGCTTTCCCGTGCGTGGCCGGCCCTTTCCTCCTCCCCGGCTTCCTGGTAGGTGTGCGCGTAAACGCCCGCCACGAAGGCCCGCTGCAAGGCGTACTCTGCCACGAAGCCCCACGTCTGCACCACCGCAAGCCCCAATGCCGCCAGGACCAGACCGGCTTTCCGCCATGCACCGCCGGAGCGTCGCCCGTGAGTCGTAATTCCCGCCGTAACACCGATGATAAGAAAAAACAGTCCACCCGACACGGGCGCGTGCAGGTTGAAACCAAAAAGACCGTCCACCGTGAATGCCACGAGACCAGCGGCCAGGGTCAGCCCCAGCACACGGCGTTGAAAAGGCGCCCCGCGCCGCGTCATTTGCAGCGCCGCGAGAAGAGCCCAGGTCAGCAGGGCGAAGAACAGGGCCACCCCCGGAAGGCCCGTGTCCACCGCCAATTCAAGCGGCTCGCAATGAACATGATCGTTCTTCTTGTGCCTGGTGGCAAACCACGCCTGCTCGAACTTCGTCCAGTAGCGGGCGTTATTCAGCCTGTAGTTGCCGGGCCCCACGCCAAGCCAGGGATGTTCCCGCACCATAATGGCCGCGCCCGAATACCCATTAACGCGCAAGACCATGGAACTGTCCACCGGCAGCGGACCTTCGCCCCGCACGAGCGGCCCCCGCGCCAGCCAGGCCGTACCCGCAAGGCCCGCCAGCAGGGCAAGGGTCAGCAACACCGCGAAGGCCCGGCCGGGACGCTTCAACAGGGGCAGCAAAACGACATAGGCAAGCACAAAGGCCAGGGCCGCCGCCAACGCAATCCGGGCGGCCCGCATATGGGTGAGGTACAGGTGGGTTCCCATGAGCCCCGTGAACACCAGGAGCAGGACAACCCGCCGGGGATGTTTCCAGGAGCGGATAATGCCGCCGGCCGCGAGAACCAGGGCCAGGGTCAGCGCGTGCCCGGCGAGGTTGGGATTGGCGTAGGTTGCCGGCAGCGCGCGGTACTCTTCCACCGCGCGAATGGCCCAGGGAAAGGGGTCCCACCCGGCATACTGAAGGAGGCCGTACACACTCGAACAGGCCACGGCCGCCACCACCACGGTGAGAAGGCGCCAGGCCGCTTCCCATGTTCGGATGATTTGCGACGCCAGGAACGCCGCCAAGGCGAAGCCGGCCCAATGCCGCAATTCGTACAGGGAGCGGACAGGGAACGCCGAGACGCACGCAGAAAAAAAACACACGCCGAGAAAAGCTCCCAACAGCAACATCCCCGGGTTGGCCCATGCCGTCCGCGCCCGCCCGTCCCGTCCACGCCGCGCGAGAAGAACGAACATGGGAACCAGGAGCCAGGCACCTATCAATTCCTTGATCGGACCGGCGGGGTCTTCCGTGAAAGGCTGGAGCGCGAGGACAAGCACGAAAACCCACAGCGCCAGCCAACGTTCCAAGGTCCGGCCCTCCACCGGGCGTTCCGGTGTCACCTCCGTCATGGGGACGCGTCCGAAAGGGCCACGACCGAGTAGCCCAGGGTGAAAACCGTGGCGTTCCGGGGGGCCGCGCCATGCAGCACAAGCACGTCCGCGGGCTCCACCTGGCCGAAACGCGCGCAATACCATCCTTCGTCCGGAGCGTTCACCAAGTGGCGAACGCGGCTCGCCCCACGCCAGCGCGGTTCCCAGGAAGGAGGAATGACGCCGCGGCGAATCTACCACGCAAGCCCCTCCCCTTCCGCCACGAAACGCAATGCCCTTTTCCCATGACGCGCCGTGGCCGCATCACCTTCCACCGCCGCGCGCCAGGAAGGATGCAAGTGGATAAAGCTGCGCAGGGCGTGCCCGCCAATCCCTCCCGAAAGATGATCGCGCACGGAAAAGATCCCTTCCCCCGGCGTACCGGGCATTCGGATGTCACGACAGTGCCGATACCGGAACGGCACCCTGAGAGAACCCGAGAAATGCAGCCCCTCGGGCGTCTCTTCCAGACCGCTGTTTTCAATCACGTAGCGTTGCGCGACCCGGAAGGTTTTCCAGAAACGCATCTGCTCCACGCCGCCCACCTGAACCGTGTTGTGCGCTGCGGTACTTCGGCAGTAATCCCGAAGGGGGCTGCCGTCATAACCATGAACGCCGGAATCAACGATGACACGCGCGCCCTGAAAACTGAACTCGTAACTTAGAGCGTCACTATGAGCATGGCCCGGCTGCCACGCCGGCCCCGGCGGCGACGCCTTCACAATAACACGGGCGGAACGTTCCTCCGATGCCATGACATAGAATCCGGACGCAGGAAGCCGAACGGCCCCGTCTTCACGGTCGGAAGAGGGTACTTTCGCTGGCGCGCAACGGCTCGTACCTCGCTCCGCCTGGTTCAGTCCCTGCTTTTGCATGTCCCGCGCCCCGCGTACCAATTCCACCAGCGCCAATGGAGCCGGGTATTCGCCCAGGGCGGAATCCCCAAACTGGGGGATGTCCCCGTCGTCGTGCAGAATTCGGCGGAGAAAACCGGCCATTCGATCCAGCGTGGCGTCAAGGAATACCGTCTCGGGAGAAGCCGCTCGCGCCACCAGGAGATCCACCATCACCCGCGCGTGGTACATGGGACACCGCTCCACGTGCCCGCCATCGCGCAACACCTGGTCCCCCACGGCATGGCGCAGCACAGGAACACTTCGTGTCGCCGGCGTATCGCCGAGAAGCGCGTCCGCCACCACAAGCCCCGCGGCATTCTGCAAGAGATGATTGCCGTCAAGGTGCCATTCCAGGTTCGCGGAGAGATGCCGGACCTGCCGGGCAAAACTGTTGCGCATGGCCGGGTCGTTGAAGCGGAAAACCGACTCGGCCAGCGCCCAGTTCATCAGGCGCGCGGCCGTCGGGTAGGCCGCCCACGCGGCCCCCGGTCCCGGCGGGTTCGACCCGATCCAATCGTGAATCCAGGTGAGCACCCGCCGGCGCTCCGCTTCATCGGACTCCCGGAGACAGGCCAGGGCCAAATCGCGCAGGAAAACGCCGTATTGAATCTCATGCCGCCACAGCCGGGACGCTTCCGCGGCGTGCCAGGGCGGAAGCCCCGTCGATTCCACCGTCTCGCCCCCGAAAGTGAAGCGCCCCCGGCGCGGTCCTTCAAGACGCGCTCCCTCCGGCGGGGCCAGGCGTACCCAGCGCTCCAGCAAAGCCCGCAACCGCTCCAGGCACGCCGGGTCGAACTCCGGAACGTCCCGGGGCGCGGGCGACACGCGAAAAGCCCGCAACCGGCGGCGCGCCCCGTGGCGCAAGCGCCCGGCCACCTGCCGCGGCCTCAGATGAACCGCCGTGCCCATGAGAAGAAGCGCTTCCGTGAACACCCGCTGTACGGCCATAAACCAAAGACTCCGGTTTCGCGCACCCCGTCACACCCCATGCAATGGCGCGGTAAAATCGGCCTGAAGACGCCTTAACCTTTATGCCTTTCATCAACCGGCATTGCGAAAAGAAACGCTGAAGCAATCCGGTGTCATCTGCGGCAGCCCCACGCCAACCGGATTGCCGCGTCGCCGGCACTTCACGGGTAAGAGACCATTCCATGGGTGTTCTAAGACCATGAACGATTACAGGCGCCCGAACAACCGCTCCGCCTCTTCCACCAGTTCCTCCTCGCGGACGGTCAACCGAAGGTCGTCCATCACCCAGGCCTCGATCTTGCGCAGCAATTCCATGGGCATGGCCATCTGGGCGCCCACATCGAGAATGGCCGATTGCTCGCCATCGGTGAAAATCCCGTTCAGAAGGCTGAGCCGAAACAACTCCTGCAAAACGGCCACTTTGCTCGCCGGCGATTCGAATTGAGGCACCAGTTCATCCGGCGTGAAATCCCCTTCGAGTGAATCGAAATCAACATGCACCAGGTCGGCGTACTGCTGCAAGACGACGCCCTCGATATCGTCAACGGCGCCATCGGCCTTGGCCATGAAAATGAGCAGTTCCATGAGCGCTTTCTGCTCGTTCGGGCTCAAACGGTCCAGCATGATAATTCGTCTCCTGTCACACGCAACGGCGCGTGGAATGGCTCCGGCGCCAACATCCCAGTTTACCGTTCGTTGAAGGTCCGGCGCAATAACGCGAAAAGAGGTCCTGAGATGAAAAATGGATCCTAACCCGGCGTAGCCGGAACCAAGAATCGTCTCCGCTGAAAACCGTGGTTTCGAAGCAAAGTAGAAGGGGCTTCCAGCCTCTTCAAAGCGGCTGGAAGCCGCTTCTACCTTACCGTCATCCCCGCGAAGGCGGGGCTCCATGATAATGTATCCGCAGATTGCCCAGATGAACGCAGATGCTCCCGTTCTCACGCAGGGCGTGACGGGTACCACCACGACGGAAACCTTGACGACGAAACAGCCTCCCTTGGAAAAAGGGCCTCCCGCACAGTCTCGTAAGGGGCGGGAACAGGCTCACAGCCGAGGGCGGCTGTGCCACATAAGAAATGGCGCATCGAAACACACCTCACACAGGCCCACATCGATCAAAACGTCGACGAAATCAACAACCGACCGGGAAAACGCTAAAACACCGGGCGCCCAACGAAACCTTCCAACAACAGCGAAAAACGCACCGCGTTGCACTTGGTGCTTGAATCCAGGGGTTTGCAAGTGTACCCCGCCTCCAGCGCTTGTCCGTGTTCGTCCTGCGCCCCATGGCACCTGTTTCCGGCGTGAGCCTCTGCGCTATACTGCCGGGGGAAGGAGGGGATCGCACCATGCCCACAAACCGGACGCAACGGTTCATGCGCGGGGCCTTCCTGTCCGGGGCGAGTGTGTTCTTCTCCATGGTGGCCCTGCTGGCCGTGGGGAAGATGATCACCAACGCGCCCGCCCTGGACCAGGCGGACGTGGGCGTGTTCATGCTGCTCCTCCTCTGCGCCGATTTCCTCAACATTGCCAACAACTTCGGCCTGTGGGTCGCCCTGCCCAAGCTCCTCGGCGCGGCGGAGCCGGATCGCCAGCGCCGCATCGTCCGGGCGGCGCTGGGTTGCCAGGGCGTGATCTCCCTCGCGTTGGCCGCCGCCATCCTGACGGCCTGGCGCTTCTTTCCGGGGCTGCGATCCCTGCCGGACAATCCCGATGGGCACACCCTCTTCCCCTACCTGTGGCTGCTGCCGCCCCTTTTCGTGGCGGGCACGTTTCGCGACAACGTCATGGCGGCCCTGGCGGGGCTCAACCGCTATGGTGCCCGCGCGTGGGGCATCGTGGCCTCCGCTTCGCTCCAGGTGGCCCTCATCCTGGCCTTTGTCTGGTGGGGCCAGGGGGGACTGGTGACCCTCTCGCTCTGCATGCTCACCGCCTACGGTGCCGCCTTCCTCCTCATGTACATGGCGCTGCCCGTCGGACGCATCCCCACCCTCGACTGGAAAGCCTATCGAAGCTCCATCCGTTTCAGCCTCCCCCTCTACGCCAACAGCCTGCTCAATTTCTTCTTCCAGCGTTTCGACAGCCTCATGGTCGCCGCATTCCTGGGACTCGACCGGGCGGCGGTGTATGAAATCGCCAAGCGTTTCCCCATGCTGCTGTCGCGAACCCTGGGCACATTGCAGGTGCCTTTCCTGCCGAACCTCTCCGAACTGCTGGCCCGGGGCCAACGCGCCGCCGCCGCGCGCCTCCTGAACCAGGCCCTCATGCTCTCAGTCTTCTTCGGCTATCTCGGCGTGTTGCTCGTCGTGACCGTGCAGGAACCGCTGGTGGTGTTCCTTTTCAGCCCGGAATACCTTGACGCCACGGCGGTCATGGGCCTGCTCATGACCGCCATCTGTCTCGCCGTGCAGGCGGGCCTCATGGGCCTTACCCTTATCGCCCTCGACCGGCCCGGCCTGGTCACCCGCACAAACGTGATCATGGCCGTCATCGCCGTGGGCCTGAACGCGGCGCTCCTGCCGCGCCTGGGTTTGTTGGGAGGCGGCATCAGCCTGACGGTGGCGGCCGGTTTCAGCGCCGTCATGCAGACCATTCATGTACGGCGGCTCGGACTCGCGGTGGACCTGCTCATGCTGGGCAAGATGCAGACCTTCATGGCCGTCGCCGGTGTTCTGGCCGTCATTGGCGGCACGCCCCCCTGGCGAGGCGTGGCCCTGGTGCTTTTCGTGGGGCTGTCCTTCTCCTTCAACGCCCCCCACCCCCGGGAACTGCTGGCCCTCGGCGCCGCCCTCCTGCCGGGGCGCGGAAGGAGAAACGCCTGACCGGCTTCGGTGATGGCACGTCCTGTGATAAAATGGAGAGGCGTTACAAGGCAAACGAAAACGACGGAAACACGAGCGCGGCCTTTCGTCGTGGTGACCCGGGTTCAGAAACCGGGAGAGGTGGCCATATATCCTGCGACCGATGGCTGGGTGCGCTTCGGATTACCCGAAAAGGAACGGTACCTGTGCATTGCGGTAATCAATGGACCGGCCCCTGGAACGACAAGAGGAGGTAGCTGCAATGGCACCGTTTGATCGAATCACACTTGACCCATCCGTAATGGGTGGCAAGCCCTGTATTCGTGGACAGCGTGTCACCGTGGGATTGGTCCTGGGCCTTCTCGCCGCGGGGCGATCCCGTGATGAAATACAGGAAGCCTATCCCTATCTGGAAGACGAGGACATTGAGCATTGCCTGGCCTATGCCGCATGGCGCATGGAGGAACGGGAAGTGTCACTGTCTGTCTCATGAGTATTCGCGTGGTTATTGATATGAACCTCTCGCCTCAGTGGGTGGACGCGTTGGCCAGGCACGGTTGGTCTTCCACGCACTGGTCAACCATTGGCAATCCCGGGGCGGCAGACGAAGAAATCATGGCTTGGGCCCGGTCCAACGATCACGTCGTTTTTACGCATGATCTCGACTTCGGAACGGTACTCGCATTGACACATGCGGCGGGACCAAGTGTTATCCAGGTCCGCGGCCAGAATGTACTCCCTGATCACATGGCGGAAATCCTCGTCGCGGCACTGAAGCAACACGAACCGGACTTGGCATCCGGTGCGCTCATCGTGGTTGAGGAAACGAAATGCAGAGTACGCATTCTTCCTATTTGACAGGCTGTGCAAGAGGATCTGTATTGTTGCCGTAAGCAGACGGGGGCGCCCGTTTTGGCTCTCGCGCGATTTCCCGTGGGAGCACAAGGAGATACTGTTCAGTATGGGTAAACACCGCCGCATCATCAACGCCACCGCGCCCATTCGCATCTGCGATCTTGGCGGCTGGACCGACACGTGGTTCGCCGAAACGGGGGCCGTGTTCAACATCGGTGTCTACCCCTACGCCGAAGTGCAGATCTATGTCTCCGAGACCCCCGCCGACACCCCGCGGCGCATCGCCATTCATGCCGAAAACTTCGGCGACCGTTATCTCATCGACCCCGGCCCCATCGCCTATGACCGGCATCCCCTGCTGGAAGCGTGTATTGACATCATGGCGTTGCCCGAAAACCTTTCCTTCGAGGTGAACCTCTATTCCAGCGCACCGGCGGGCTGTTCGACGGGAACTTCCGCCTCGGTAAGCGTGGCCCTCCTCGCGGCGCTGGACCTGCTGACACCGGGCCGCATGACGCCCCACGAGATCGCCCGAATGGCTCACCAGGTCGAAACGACAAAGCTCGGCCTTCAGTGCGGCATCCAGGATCAGATCTGCGCGGCCTACGGCGGGATCTGCTTCATCGAAATGTACGATTACCCCCACGCCGCCGTTTCCCAAATCACCGTGCCCAACCGTCTCTGGTGGGAACTGGAGCGGCGGCTGGTGCTGGTTTATCTTGGCAACACCCATTCCTCCAGCCAGGTTCACAGCCAGGTCATCGCGGGCCTCGAAGCCGAAGGCGCCGACAAGTCGGCCCTCGTCCCCCTGCGCCGGGCCGCCCACGACGGCAAGAACGCCGTCCTCCACGGCGACTTCAACGCCCTCGGCCGCGCCATGATTCGCAACACCGAGGCCCAGCGGGACCTTCACGCCGCCCTACTCTCCGACGCGGCCCAATCGGTGATCGATGTCGCCAAGACCCACGGCTGCATCGGCTGGAAACTCAACGGCGCGGGCGGCGAAGGCGGCTCGCTCACCATTCTCTGCGGTCCCGAGGGCGAGCAGAAACGGGCCTTCATGGACGCCCTGCCCGGGGTGGATCCCGCTTTCCGCGTCATCCCCACCTACCTGTCCCGCATGGGCGTGCGCCGTTGGGAGGTTGAAGACGCCTCGCCCAAGTCCTGAAACAAGCGCGGATGGCAAGGACTCCGGCCGGCCGGGATTGTCCGTGCAAGTCCATGAATATCCGTGTTCGTCCATTCCCTTTCGCCGCACGGCCCCATAATCCTGCTATACCGCACCACCTGATCCAGGAGGCAATAGACCTTGACTCGGACCATATCTTCGAGTTCTACATCGCAAACAGCTCTTCCCCATGGACCAAGCAGGTGATGACCGACGTCTCCGGGGACTGGCAGGAACCGCTGCAGTATCCTGTTTTTCGGTGAAATAGGAGCGGACAGAACAGGGGTTCACGTAAATCACGATGGCGACCGCTCAATACACCTTGGCTTCAGTGGATTTACTTCACCGCCACGGTCGCCAACGAGGCGCGCCGGGCAAGCACCTCCCCGTAAAGCGCCTCGTACTGGGCCACCATGTCGTCGCGGCGGAAACGGCCAAGCGCCAACGCTCTTCCCGCCTCACCCATGGCCTTCGCCTTTTCCGGGTGCGTCAGCAAATCGATGGCATGGGCGGCCATGGTCTCAATGTCGCCCACTTCGCAGAGATAACCGGTGCGGCCATGTTCCACCACTTCCACAATGCCGCCGCTGGCCGTGGCCAGCACGGGCACGCCACAGGCCATGGCCTCCAGCGACACCATGCCGAAGCTCTCGTGTTCACTGGGCTGGAAGACCAGGTCCGCGCAGGGCAACACGGATTCGATGTCCTCGCAGTTGCCCAGGTACATGATGCGGTCCGCAATGCCCAACTGACGGGCGACACCCACCGCGGCCATGCGTTCCGGACCCTCACCCACCATGACCAGCCGGGCTTCGATCCGCTCCGTCACTTTCTTGAACACCCGCACCACGTCGGTCACACGCTTAACGGGGCGGAAATTCGAAATGTGCATGATCACCTTCTCGTCGGCCTTTTTCAGGTCGCAATGCCTGGGCCGGTCTTCCGTGAACTTGGTGGGATCCAGGAAGTTGTAGATGCGTTTCACGGGTTTTGAGAGGGAAAAGGTTTCCATGGTTTCGTTGGCCAGCCAATCCGACACGGCGGTCACGGCGCAACTGCGTTCCATGGCAAACTTGGTGATGCGGAAGAAGGAAGGATCGCTGCCCACCAGGGTGATGTCCGTGCCATGGAGGGTAGTCACCAGGGCAAAGCGTTTTTCCTCGGGCAGCATTTCCCGTCCGAAAATGGCTGCCGCCGCGTTAGGAATGGCGTAATGCACATGCCAGAGTTGAATGTCGTGCTCCTCGGCCACTTCGCAAATCTTCGTGGCCAGGGAGAGTGTGTAGGGGGGAGAATTAAACAGGGGATAACTGACTTCCTCCACGATATGGATGAAGATGTTTTCCCGGTACTGGTTGAGACGAAAGGGGGTACCCCGGGTAACAAAGTGAACGACATGCCCCCGCCGGGCCAGGGCAATGCCCAATTCCGTGGCCATGATGCCGCTGCCTCCCGCGGAGGGCTGGCATGTGATGCCTATTTTCATCTTGTTGCCACCTCGGTTGATGCGGTTCCGAAACGGATTGGATGCCGCGGAACGTGCTTCGGCGCACGCCCGCCTCGTTCCCACGACAACCAGGCGCGCTGTTGTCGGCACCACGAAGTTCTGGTATCCTCACCATGGAAAAGCAACCCATCGTACCAGAGAAACAAGGAGACCATCCACAAGGACAAGGGCGTTGTGAAACAGGGGGGTCTTTCCCCCGTGCCATCCGTGGAAGCGTGTTCGGTCCGACAGGTACTGCACAGTCAGAAGCAAAACCCGTGAACCGCTGCCGTTTTCGGCGCCGGAGCGCGCGAGGGAGGCCCCAGAATGCGTTGGACCTTGACTTTACTGGTGATGCTGATCTTGATCCCCGCCCTTGGAGAAAGCGCGGATTATTACATTGACCCGCAAAAAGGCGCTCCGGGTAATGATGGCAGCGCGGACAGACCCTGGATGAGCTTACAGCAGGTTATCGACACGGGGCTTGTCGAAAGCCGGGATTGGGATTCGCTTCCCTGGAACGAAGAGGGAAAGCTGACGCCGAAGAACCCGTCGGCGCCGATCAAGGCCGGCGACACCATCTGGCTGCGCAGTGGCGATTATGGCGGCTTGACGATCCGGGGGTTTTACAACAAGGACTTCATTACCATTGCCGCTCTGCCGGGGAATACGCCCCGTTTCCAGGCCATTCAGCTCCAATCTTCTTCCTATTGGGCACTCAGGGGGCTGCATGTCGGCCCCGAACGGGCGGCGGACACGAAGCCCGGCACGCTGGTCCGTCTTGCGTCCGACCGCAGGCGGGGCCCCATCCACCATATCCTGGTCGAGGAATGTGTCCTTCAATCCGCCCGGGATACATCCTCCTGGTCGGCCCGGGACTGGAACACGCGCGCCTGGAACGGCGTGGAAGCGGACGGCACACGGATCATCCTGCGCGGCAACCGGTTGAAGAATGTAAACTTCGGCATCTCCGTGATGGGTTCCCATGCCCTGGTGGAGCAAAACATCATCGAAAACTTCGCCGGCGATGGTTTGCGCGGCTTGGGCGACTATGGCGTTTTTCAATACAACCTGGTCAAGAACTGCTACGACGTAAACGGCAACCATGATGACGGGTTTCAGAGTTGGTCACGCGGTTCCCGGGGCGTCGGCACAGGGGAAGTGCGGGGAATCGTCCTGCGGGGCAATACCATTATCAACTACGAAGACCCCGAACAGCCTCATCGGGGCACGTTACAGGGCATCGGGTGTTTTGACGGGACCTACGTGGACTGGATCATCGAGAACAACGTGGTGGTGGTGGATCACTTTCATGGCATCACCCTGGTGGGTGCCCGCGGTTGCCGTATCGTGAACAACACGGTGATCGACCCGAACAACGACCGCCCCGGCCCACCCTGGATCAGCATTGTGGATCACAAGAACGGCACGCCGTCCTCCGGCTGCACCATTCGGAACAACCTGGCCCCGGCGCTCAACGTGGATCCCGGCGAGGGCATGGTGCTGGACCACAACCTGCTTGTCCGGGAACCGGCAAAGTTCTTTCGCGTTCCTTCACACCATGACCTGCGCCTCATCGATGGCAGCCCCGCCATCGACACGGGGCACCGGGACCTCGCGCCCCCGGTCGATATCACCGGTACGCCACGCCCCCAAGGCAAATCGGTGGATGTGGGCGCCTACGAGTATCCCGCGCCCCCAAGGTCGAAGTAGGCCGTCACGGCCTTTGGGGTTGCGCCCATGGGTATTCTCAATACATGAACCGGTAACCGCCCGTGCCCGTGGCCACGCCGATGATGGACCAGATGGTCATGATGACAAACTCTCCAAGCACCAAGCCGGCGAAAAAGGGCTCGGCCTTGCGGTAGAGCCGGGCGCCACCGTAGCGAACGACGACGGCCTTGGCCAGCCACCCCAGAAACATGCAGAACCAGATGTTGTCCATGGTCCAGGAATTGGCGGTAATATAGCCCACCGGATGCCAGGCCCACCAGGTAAAGCGCATACGCAGCGCACCCAGGCAAAGGATGGAGACCGCGCCAAAGCCCGTGGCCAGGGTGGCGGCCAGGTCCGCCCGCCGGGGAAGGGTGGTCCACGAGACATAGCGGTTCCACGTTTCGGCCGACAGGTAGTAGCCCATGCCCGCGCCCGCGCTGTAGCCGTGAACGTGGAAGGTGTGAAGAATGGCCCACACGCCGGAGATCGTGCCCACCACCACGGCAATCAGCATGGCGACCATCATGGAACGGGCCGTGATGCGGCGGAGTTGGGCCAGTTTGAAGCCCTCAATGCAATGGGCCGAAAAGTGGGAACGGTAGGACCGGTTGAACCAGTACAACATGGTGAAGGCCATGAGGTTCCCATCGCCCAGGTCCCGGGTGCCCACGGCGTTGTGGATCATCACGTCCGGCCCCATGGCGTAAAGATCATGGGCGGGCGGCCCAAGTTCCGCACGCATGCGGGCGATGGCGATGGAATACAGGAAGAAAATGGCGAAAAAAGCGACCATCACGTACCAGGATGCCCCCAGCAGGCAGCCGAAAACCACCAGGGTCACGGTGCTGACGAGAAAGACGGCGGCGGCGGTGCGGTAGCGCATGGGTTCGCCTGTTTCGTCATAGCCGCCCGGACGACCCAGTATGGTTTTGGCCACCATCACCAGGTGACCCCGCGCCAGCCAGATGGCGAGCAATCCCAGCGCCAGGTAGCCTCCGCCCGACTGCTCCTTTTCGAAGGGAAAACCGGGAATGGCGTTCATCCCCGTTGCGGCGCCGAGAACCAACATCAGTTTGGAGAAAACATAAAAGAACCAGCAACTGAAAGCGAGATCCGCCGGAATAAAGAAGACAATGCCAATGATGAAAGGGAGTACGTTGAAGCGCACGAAACCAATGGCGTTCCACGGGGGCTCCTGAAGGTAGTCGGAAAACACGAGCATGGGGATGTTGGGAATCTTGGGCACCAGGGGGTAGTAGAAATTGAGACCGTTGACCACATCAATACCGCCCGCAATGCCAAAAGCAATCCAGAACACCCGGCTGCCCAGCAAATCACGCATGCGCGTGGCGACCATGAGCGGTATCTGGATGACGGGGAAGCTCAATTTCTCCCGTTCCGTCCATTGCTTGCGAAAGAACACGTTCAACGTCAGCAGAGCGCCCACCAGCGCGGCAATGAACGTGCCCCAAAACGCGAAGGGACCCAGCCACGCGGAAAGCACTTCCCACGAATAGAGGCTCGAATTGCCCAGGGCCGCGCCCGTCACCGCCTCCCCATGGCCCCGCACCAGCGCCCAGGCCGGGGCGCGATCCAGCACCAGTGTCTGCCAGTTATTGCCCGGATTAACCACGTGCTGGGGGTGGAAAAGAAGGGGAATAAGTGTCTGCATGAAATCGTGGCTGCAAAACACGCTGGCCACCGAGAGCATCATGTAAATCGTGACCAACTCGCCCGGCGTGAGCGCGTGACGGGGCCACCACTTCTCCACGGCTACGTTCAACACGGCGATAAAGAACAGAATGGCCGTAACGTGAAAAAAAAGGGAGAGCGCCGTGGGGTGATTGGCAAACCACACCATTTCACACAACACCACCCACAGGGCGATGGCCGGCATGAGCGCGCAGGCGATACACACCGCGCGAATCGTCACCATTCTCGGCGGTGGCAGCGATTCGCCACCATGGCCGATGATTTCCGCACTATTATTGCGCACAATCCCAATCCCCAAGCGTAAAGGTGGCGCCCCCCCGGGGGGGCGGGGAGAGTATACCGTGCGGGTGGATGGCGGGCAAATGCCCCGGGCCTTCGCGGCGCGGCCTCGCCATCATGCCTTCCGTGCTGTTCACATTATTCGACCGGAAGTCCCGTTGCCCGTGAGGGGTGACACGTTGCCCGTGAGGGGTTGCCAAGTCAGCCACAATCTGATACATTGTCTTGGTGGCTGTGGGTCCATAATTTTTTCCCGGTGGGAATTGTTTATGCCGCCCTAATGTTCGGTATACTGGAATGACGGGGCTGATGTGGTCCCGTCCTGGTGTTCCGGGAAGAGGAATCAACAAAGAAGGAGCGTGAGAATGAGCAATAGGAAAGAAGGTTTTACACTGATTGAGCTACTCGTAGTTATCGCTATTATCGGTATTCTGGCGGCGATACTCTTGCCCGCGCTGGCGCGGGCGCGGGAAGCCGCGCGGCGTGCGAGTTGCGCCAACAATCTCAAGCAATTGGGCCTCACCTTCAAGATGTACGCCAACGAGTCCAAGGGAGAGAAATGGCCGGTCCTCCACGGCGATGAACCCTATGGCCGCGACTCCAACATTGAGCCGGCGTGCAAAAACGGCTTGGACGACGCCGATTTCTTCGCGCAGATGGAAGCCATTTACCCCGAGTACCTGACTGATCCGTCCGTGCTGATTTGTCCTTCCGATGCCGGCGCGGAAGGTGATGTGGAGGAAGCCCTCTCGATTGTCCAGGAAGATCAAGGCCCCTGCGACTGGGTGGGCGCTATTACCCAGAGCGACGAGAGCTACGTTTACCTGGGATATGCGCTGGACCTGGTGAAAGACACGGATCCCATGATCAACCTCAGCCAGGTGCTGGGCGCGCCCGGGGCCGTTATGGCCAACGGGCAGATTTCGGCCATTATTATCTATTTCAACACGGGAGACGGTGGCGCACCCATCCTGGACGATGATAACGATGCCAATGATTACCTCATGGATCGCGATATTGATGTGAGTCTCGGCAGCCAGCTTGCCGGCGCACCCGTGGGCACGGCGGGCGGCCTCACGGTGGTCCGCCTGAAAGAGGGTGTCGAGCGCTTCATGATCACCGATATCAACAATCCCGCCGCGGGCGCCATGGCGCAAAGCACCCTTCCCGTGTGCTGGGACACCATCGCCTCGGCCGAAGCGGCCATCGTGACAGGCAGCGATATCGCGGGGTCCATCGGCCTTTACAATCACATTCCCGGCGGCTGCAACGTGCTCTACATGGACGGCCACACCGAGTTCGTGAAATATCCCTCCAAGTTCCCCGCCAGCAAGGGATTCGCCAGCCTGGTAGGCTTCTTCAGTTAAATCACCGCCACGAAAATTGGACCCACACGCACGCGATCCCGCTTCGACGGGGTCGCGTTTTTTCATCACCGGCGAGGTGCCCGCCTGTTTTTCATGCCCTTGTCGTATCCACTATACTGCCCCGGAAAAATCCCTGATGAGGAAACAGGAGGAATGCCTTGCGAAAGCTGCCGCCCCGAATGCTCCTGATCGCGTCACTGGTGTTGGCCGTCGGGTGCGGGCCACATGGCACAAGCGATCCCCTTTTGCTGAAAGCCTATGAACTGGGTGAGGCGTACCAGTGGGAAACGGCACGAAGCTATGTCAAGCGCTACTTGGCGCACAATCCCGACAGTGCACCGGGGCATTTGCTCTATGCCAAGAGTTACCTGCGTGTACCGGATGCCAACCTGGCCATCGCCAAGGGTGAACTCGACACCGCCCTGACGCTTTTCGAGGCTTCCCCGGACCTGGGTGTTTTAACCGGAAAATGGACGTCCGACGAATTCCTTGGGCTTATCCACCACGAAATGGCCACGGTTTACCTGCGTCGCATCTATATCCTCAGCAGCAACGGCATGGGAACGCCCATCATTCGCCATGATCTCGAAGCAGCGCGGCGACAGGTTGAACTGGGCCTGAAGGCTGATCCCGCCTCCAAATCCCTGCAAATGATGCGCACCACGCTCGACGAACTCATGACCGACGGTTCCTCCGCACCGGCATGAAGGTGTGCAGGGAAAGTCCGTTGTCCATGGTTCCCGGTCCTTGTTCCTGAGGGCCACGGGGAATCTTCCAGGATTCTCCCCGCTCAATACGTTCCAGGCAAGGTGACCATTCATGGCCGGGAACGCCTGTAACGCAAGGATGCTGCGCTGTTACCGGCAGAAAAGGAGGGCTTCCTCATGTGGACAGCCGCCCCGTGGGTCCTACCGGCCCGGAATCCCTTCAACCGCGGAACCCGCAAGTGCCTTGCCCCACAACGATTTTCAGCCATACGGGAACCGAACGGGGGGGCATGGAAAACCATTTCCAATTTCCTAGATTCAAGCACCAAGTGCAACGCGGTGCGTTTTTCGCTGTTGTTGGAAGGTTTTGTTGGGCGCTCGGCGTTTTCCCGGTCGGTTGTTGATTTCGTCGACGATTTGGTCGATGTGGGCCTGTGTGAGGTGCGTTTCGATGCGCCATTTCTTATGTGGCACAGCCGCCCTCGGCTGTGAGCGCAACCCGCTCGTTTGACGCGGGGCGGGCGCGGGTCTACAATGGACATCATACTCCGGGAGGCCTCTGCCTTTGGCCGCCCATGCTTTGTTTTTCGACCGGTTGGGGTCTGGGAATAACCATACAGGGGTAAAGCCTTGTCATCCGAAAAACCGAAACTCACACTGGAATCGCCGCCGCCGCGAATCCCCATCGAACCCGTGCTTCCCGTTGAATCGGATCTCACGCCCCTTCCCGGGGTGCGGGGGAAGGACAAGGGAGCGGTGTCCACGCACGCCGGCACCGCATGGTTCCTGCTCCTGGTCCTTATCCTTTTCCACGTTGTGGCGAACCTTGCCTGGCTCAAGCAGGATAGGCATGTCATCCGTACCGATGAAGAAGGGCACATGCAGATCGCGCGGGCCTACCATGAGACACTTTTCGTCACGCCCTACCCCAACCTGGTCGAGCGGATTATCGCCATTGGCGACATCCGTCCGGGCAACCCCGCGCATCCCCCGTTGCTGTCCATTCTCGGCGCCCTCATGATTCGTGTTTTCGGTTACCACCCCGACATCATCGCGGCCACCACCACGGTGCTTTTCGCCTTGCTCATTCTGGGTTTTTTCCTGCTGGCCCGGCGGATACTCAATCCGTGGGAAGCGCTCTTCGCCGCTTTCGTGGTCAGCTTCACGCCCATGATCTATGCGTCATCGCGATTCTTCATGACCGACTTCCTTTCGGCCACCATCACCGTATGGGCCATCTACGCCCTTCTCAAATCCCGGCTTTTCAGGCATACGGGATGGCTCTTTTTCTTCGGACTGCTCAACGGCCTCGGTTTCATGGCGCGCATCAACACTTTTCTCTACTACATCGTTCCCGCCGCTTTCATCGCTTTGGCGGGGCTTTGGGCCGTTCTCGCGACCCGGGAAGAGGAAGGCCGCCGCTGGCGGAAGCTTGGCCTGTTGACGCTTAACGCCATTGTCACGCTCGTCGTTACCTTCGGCGTCTGCGCGCCCTGGTATTTTCACCATCTCGACACCTTCTACACCTTCTGGACCCAGACCCATGCAAGCGGGGGCCCCCTCGCCTCGAAGGCGACGGAACCCGGACCGCTTTCCACCGTCGTGCCCGCCGCAATCCAAATCGCCCAGGCGATTCCGAACCGCCTCCCCGCCTGTCTGAGTGCTATCAGGGAGCACTTCCTCCACCCCGGCGAACCGTGGCTGCGGTATCCGGTCTACCTCATCAACAACGGTGTTTTCCTGCCCACCTTCTTCATGGGCCTGCTGGGCTTTTTGTGTGCCCTGGCACACCGCCGCTTCCGGGGCCTCCCCGCCTTCACGATCATTCTCTGGGTGCTCGGCGCCTGGGTGCTCATGACCATTCTGTTCAAAAACTCCACGCCCCGCTACGCGCTTCCCTTTGCGGGCGGATTCACCCTGCTGGCGGCCCTGGCTATTCTCTCGCCGCCCTGGCGCTGGATTCGGGGGCTGCTCGTGGTGCTGTTTTCCGCGCTCCTCCTGTTTCAATACGGGAACCTTACGGCGCGAAGCTACGGTACCTATGGCCGCATGGCTGTGGCCGCCGAGATCGATCCCACGGCCCAAATGCGCTATGGCGGAGACCAGGGGCTGGTCCTGTGGAAGGACATCCTTGTCTTCGGCGAATCTTTCGCCCGTCTCAGCGCACCGGTGGACGACAACTACAAGGAGCGGCTCTTCGACGACATGGTGGCCGACGAGAAGCGCGGCAAGGCCAACGGGGAGTTTGCCAACTACCTGCGCGTACGTGTGCGCGGCATGGAATTCGACGAGCGGCACTATTGGCCTTCCACCAAGGAAGCTCCCAATCCCTACGCCCGGCGTGACTGGACCCCCGACCGCTTTCCCGCCCGAAAACTGCGCAGCATCGGCATGGGCGACTCCCCCGAGGAAGTCGCGGGAAAACTGGACGGCGCCGACTACCTGGTCTATTACATCAGGGAGGGCGAAGAGGCATTGGAGGCCCGGTGGCACCAATACCTGGTCCGCCGTGGTTTCCAGCGACTGGATCGCTTCTTCATGCCCCGATCCGGCGGCACCGAGGACCGTATCTACGGCGTCTATGGCCGGAAAGTTCACAACATCGATGTGACCCGCGCCACCATCGACCAACTCAACCTGGTTCAACTCTACCAGTTGCAGTATGCCTGGGGCCGTTTCTCCGGGCTTGAACCGGCGCTTCAACAGTACGCCAGGAACCGTTTCCAGGAATTACTGCGCAGGGAAGCGGCTCCCGTGAAACTCAACGACGAGGTATCCGTCATCCCCCTGGGCCGAAGGCGTATCGACGCGAAGACCGTCGCTTTCGACCTTCTCTTCCACGTAAACCGGGCCATGAAACGGGACTGGGACATCCTCTTCATCGGCAAGGTGGGCAAGGAAGACATTGGTCGCCTTCCGGCGAACAAGCAGATACAGGGCTACATGGACTGGAACTTCGAACCCTCGCCGCCCACCACCCGGTGGCGCGAAGGGGACTACGTATTGATCACCCACCAGGTCGAGGCCGAACCCATGTCCTACTTCATCCAAGTGGGCATCCTGAGCCCCTCCGGCGCCCCCCACGGTACCGCGGCCGACCTCGGGTGGATCGACTTCTCCAAGGAATAGCACGGGAAACAAAAACCGGAGATCACATGATGATGAGTCCAGTATTGTTCGTCTCGCTGATCGCCCTTGGGACCCCCGCCGCGGCAACGCCATCCGAAGCTGTCGTGACCCATGAATTTGCCCTCGCGCAACCCTTCCCCACCGCTTCGGTTTCAGGCGGACTTTTCGTTCACGATTTGAACGGAGACGGGCGTATGGACTTCGTGGTCTCCTGCGAAGGACATGTGGGAGCCACTGCTATCCAAGACAGCTGTATAGGCGTTATAAACTGACGGCAGAGGAGAACACCTTCATCGAATCGAAAATCCGTTCCATGGAGTGAAGAATGACCTCTTTGCACGAACAGAACAAATACACATAGTACTTAAAGAGCAGATCGGCACACTGCTCGCCGAAGGGCGCAGGCGGACGGGGCAAACGGTCAACACGATTCTGGTGCGGACTTATTGGCAGATCGGTCGGTATATTGTGGAGTTCGAGCAGGGCGGAGCGGTAAAACGGCCTACGGCACGGGGCTGATCGATCGCCTGGCGAAAGACCTGAGGATGGAGTACGGCAAGGGATTCAGCCGGTCCAACCGCAAACTTGTGCCCAAAAAACAGGGCCGGTACACTATGACTATGATCGATTCGAGATCGCCACTGCTTCGTTGGCGGTAGTAGTAGATCATCATCCCAATAGGGGGGTCGTTATGCTGTTCAATTCGTTCGAGTTTTTTCTTTTTCTGCCTTGCGTATTACTATTGTACTATGTCCTCTCGCAAGGGTATCAAAATGCCTTTTTGCTGGCAGCCAGTTACTTCTTCTACGGATTCTGGGACTATCGGTTTCTTTCACTGCTCGTCATCTCGACCGTAGTTGATTTTATCTGCGGGCAAAAAATCCACCGAGCAGTACAGAGCCAAGCAAGGCGATTCTGGCTAACTCTTAGTGTATGTACCAACCTAGGTCTGTTGGGTTTCTTTAAGTATTTCAACTTCTTCTGTGAGAGCTTCACTGTATTTCTGGACCGGTTCGGTCTCTCGGTTTCTTCACCAGTCCTGTACGTTGTCCTTCCTGTAGGGATCAGTTTCTATACCTTCCAAACAATGTCATATACGATCGACATCTACCGACGCCAAGCGGAACCAACGCGGGATTTTTTGTCATTTGCCCTATACGTGGCATACTTCCCGCAGCTTGTTGCCGGACCAATCGAACGTTCTACTCGCTTGTTACCGCAGATTCTCACCTGTCGCAGGGTTGACAATGAGATGATTTCAGATGGGGCAAGGCTTATCCTAACAGGCTATATACAGAAGGTTTTCATTGCTGACTCGGTCGCACCTTATGTTGATAAAGCCTTTCAAGCACCGAATGGTTTAGCTTGGTCCGCGCTCCTTATGTCACTTTATCTGTTTTCCATCCAAATATACTGTGATTTCGCAGGGTATAGTAATATCGCACGCGGGGTGAGTAAACTGCTCGGAATCGACCTCATGGTCAACTTCAGACAGCCCTATCTAAGCACAAACATTACGGCGTTTTGGCGGCACTGGCATATATCACTTTCCGCATGGTTGAAGGATTACCTCTATATACCACTGGGAGGCAATCGACACGGACGACTCAATACCTACAGGAATCTAATGCTGACGATGTTACTCGGCGGACTATGGCACGGGGCCAGTTGGACGTTCGTTGTTTGGGGGGGGTGCATGGTGTATACCTTTCTATTCACAAACTCTTTGTAGAACGAGGCAGGACAGATGGGATTATTCGTGTCGCCAATCCTACTACCTCGATTCTCAACCGTGCGCTTATGACTTTATTGACGTTTCATCTGGTTTGCCTGACGTGGATTTTTTTCCGTGCTGACTCTTTCGCGAAGGCTTGGGCATATCTTTGGGGCATCATCTCGCTCCAAGCGGGCAGCTCAACGAGTCCGTTCCGTTTCTCAGCTGAACGCTATGAACTCCTGGTTGTTACGGGTTTCTTCGGGTGCGTCACCTTGCTCATGGATTTGAGCTGTCATTATGGAAGACGTGAGACACCGTTCTCCGCAGAGTGGCCCCTCTGGGTTAAAGGTCTCGTGTATGGCGCCGCCCTTGTTGTCGTCTCGTTCCTGGGAGAATCAGATGCTACATCATTCATCTATTTTCAGTTTTGATACGCTTACAGAAAGACCCAGGATGGCGGCATCCGTAATGATGGCCTTGGTTTTCTGCGCCTTGGTGCGCCTCATCCTTTTTGCTTCCACGGGTGTCCTTGACAAGTTTCCTGGTCCGTATGACGTCCGACAATTCCTGGGGGTCGAGCAGCACTTCATTCGGGATACCGAGGTCCCGCCTCGGGTACTGCTCTTCGGCAGTTCCAGGATGAGGTATTCCATTGTGCCCGAGCTTTTCGCTAAGGAGATGGACATTCCTAGATCGTCAGTCCAAAACCTTGCTGTGGACCAAGGAGGGCCTTGGGATGCGCTCAAGATGCTCGAACGAAATCCCGACCTTTTAGATTCTGTTGACCTGGTTATCATTGATTGTGAGTGTTGGCATTTCAACGCAGGCCATGAAGCCTTTCCGACACCGAGATTCTTCCGTCTGGTGTCGGCGAGTGAGAGACTTGATTCGGTACAAGGGATCGATCGATTCAAGTGGACCGTTGATATTGCCTGGCCATTTCAGCTGGAACGCCGAAGTCTCCGTGACTGGCTGGGCGGCTGCTATACCATATCTATGGGCGGAGGGTTCCCCGTCCCCCGGCCGAACAAGTGGGACTTTGAGGACAACCCAAACGTGGATTTCGCCTTCGAGCCGGTCCGCATGAGCTTACGTCATACACGGAATTTCAGGATCGACGAAAATGCTCGCATACGCTGGCAAAGTCTGTTGGAGGAAATGAGCAATCGTGGCATCGCGGTCCTTGTTATGCGGCCACCCACGCACAGTGAATACACGGAGCGCATGAAGACAGTCACCCAGTGCAGTAAAGCTTACAGCACATATGTAAGAATCGCCAAAAGTCTCGCCAACAATAACACGCACGTGAAAATCTGGGAGTTCCCGGCAGACTGCGGGCTAGATGATAAGGATTTCCTTGACTATGGCCACATGACAAGCCGAGGGGCGAAGAAGTTTACCAAGTTCTTAGCCGATTACATTCGGATGAGGGAAATGGCCGGGGAAAAGTGGGGACAGATAAGTGATCGCGGTAGGGATGGCCCTTTCGGGTCACCTCCCGCACCGATCCCGGCGAACGAAACTACCGCACCGGGCTCTTGCCTTGAGTTATGACGTTTTCAGTGGCGTGTTGCCACCTCACGTACTCGGTCGAGCACATGTTACAGGCCTATCTGTCTTTGAGTCCAGAACCTGGTCTGCTCGCCCGAATTTCCTACACGTCCATTCCATGTTCGCGGGCCACGAGGAGGTTGCTGCGAAGCAAGGCCTCAAAACTCCCGCAATCGGCCCACCAGCCTTCCAGCACCTCGTAGGTCATGGCGCCCCGGCGAATGTATTCGTTGTTCACATCGGTGATCTCCAGTTCACCGCGGTCGCTTGGATCCAGGTGGTCGCAAATGTCGAACACGGAGGCATCGTACATATAGATTCCCACCACGGCGTAGTGGGAAGGCGGGCTTTCCGGCTTTTCGATAATGCGCACCACCTTATCGCCCTTCAACTCCGCAACGCCGAAGTCACAGGGGTTCTCCACCTCTTTAAGGAAGATCTTGGCGCCCTGCGGCTGTACTTCGAAATCCTCGACGGCCTGTTTTATGGTTCCCTGGACAAAGTTGTCCCCGAGAATCACCGCCACCTTGTCCTCGCCCACGAAGGTTTTCGCCAGGGCCAGCGCCTCGGCGATACCGCCCTCGTTTTTCTGATAGGCGTAATTCATCTGGCTCAGCCCAAAATCCTCGCCATTACCGAAAAGCCGCAGGAAATCACCCGCGTTATTGCCCCCCGTAACCAGCATAATGTCCCGAATCCCCGCGTCCACCAGCGTTTGGATGGGATAAAAAATCATGGGCTTGTTGTACACCGGCAGGAGATGCTTATTCGTTACCCGCGTAAGCGGACGCAACCGCGTTCCCAGGCCGCCGGCCAATACCACACCCTTCATGGCACCATTCTCCTTCGTGATGGACCCGGCCGACAAGTACCCCGGCCGCCAAAACGCGATTATGCCCGAGGCATTTCCGATACCGCAACGATCTTCCCCATGGGGGCCTCATGCTGAGCGCACGGCGGCCTGTGAACCTCTTGTCACAAAGCCCGAACGGCGGCCTGCCATCCCGCTCCAAGAACTCGGCCTGCCCTTTCGCAACAAACCAACGTTGATCTGAAATGTAGAGACTTTCGGGGGAAATCCTCAAGTTTCCTGGAAAACACGGGCTTTCCATGGCGTAACCGCGGAAAAGGGGATAGCGATGCCTGGTTCCGGCCGGGCCGTGGGACGGTCACGACCGTTCCCCCGCAATGTGGACGCCGTGGACTCGGTGGGCCTATGCCCCCGTCCACCATGATCCACGCTTTACGGCATCCGCACCCAGGCGCCCGGCTGGCATTTCGTCCCGAGTTTCTTGCCGAGAGAAGACGCCTTGACACGGTCGAAGTCTTTCCCGGCGACGGGAAGCTGGACCCATTCACCCCTGGCGGCGCGTTTGAGTTTGTTCATGGCGGCCACGGTCTCCATGGTGGAGACGGTGGCGCCGCTTTCCCGGTTCAACCGGGCGAGTTCGTTGTAGAGGGCTTTGCGGTCCTTGTTTTCCTCGGCGAGAAGTTTCTGGACCTGGTTCTTGAAGTCGCCATCCTTGAGGGCCTCGCAGTCTCGCAGTTCGAGATATCCGCGATTATTCTCGCCAAAGCATCCCTGGGTTTTAGCAGCCACGATCTTCGTATGCCGGTCGCGTAATCGCCGGGCGATTTCCGTGATCAGGGCCGAGGTACTGTTCATGTTTTCGGCCGCATGGGCCACCGGGAAGGGGTCCAGCCAGTTCAGCGTGTCCAACAGGGAGGATGCGGGTTCCGCGCCCTTGATTGCCGGCAGCACATCGGTATCCCCCTCAACAAAGTCAAAGATATCGTCTACTTGTTGTTCGATGCGGATATCGAGGGTGATATGGGCCTCGATTTTGTGTTCCGTGCGAATAACGCTACACCCCAGGACGGTCAGGGCGGTAACTATCAACAGTGCGGCC
Organism: Candidatus Hydrogenedentota bacterium; assembly: GCA_024278275.1. Taxonomy (GTDB): domain Bacteria; phylum Hydrogenedentota; class Hydrogenedentia; order Hydrogenedentales; family JAJRTN01; genus JAJRTN01. Next base: position 26,401 of record JAJRTN010000179.1, on the reverse strand, counting down.
AAAGCGTTTCTCAACATGGGAAGCTCCTTCAGCATTTCGGGGAACTCAGCACCGCTACGTGCTGCCCGGAACGAATAGCAAAAGCAGATAGCTCCAGATACTTACCAACACGTTCGAGACACCCTGTCAGCCACGCCGGCCTCATGCCATCTCGAACGTATGCGTGCGCGGTCCGGGAGCCTCGCCGGATGGTTTCCCGATAACCACCTATATGGACGCAACTATCGCCCCGTTTGTTCACGTTATTCTACCCCGTCCATGGCGGAATCGCCAAATTCACCGAGTAAACCCCGTTGCTTGAGCCGCAGCACCTCCAGGATGGCCTCCAGGTCGACCCGGACCTCGATGGGCAGGTCGAGCAGCCGGCTTTTCAATGTCAGCGTGCCCACCATGCGCCGGGTATCGGCATCGTAGCGGAGGGTGGCGGTGGCGGAATCGAAGGGGCGTTGGGGCGCGTCGCCGATGATGCGCCGGGCGCGCCGGGTAAGACCCTTGCCGATGGCGTCCTGCACGAACTGGGCCAACAGGGCCCGCTCGATGAGATCACGGTTAACCGTGAAGTCTTTCGTGCAGGACAAGTCGGCGTCAAGGGCGCGCAGACCGTCCGAGGCGTACTCGAGGTGTATTTCTCCCCGGGCCTTGCCCGTAAGCCGCACATCGGTCAGGTCCAACTCGTCACAAAGGGCCGCCAAATCGGCGTCTTCAACGGTCATATCCACGGTAATGGACGGGGCCGGCTCCAAAAGCGGGACGGTTATGTTCCCTTGTATCGTTCCTCCCGCGGCCTTTCCCTTGATGTCGCGGAGATGGAGCACATTCTCTTCTGCCGTTGCCTTGGCGGTGATCCGGCGCACCGTAAGGCCGCCGGCCAGCAGGGCATCCAAGCCCAGGCTTCCCGTGGCGTTGAGGGCATTCGCCAGGCTGAGGTCAGCCTTCACGTCCCCCCCTTCGATGACGGCCACGCCGCCGGGCAGCACAGCGCGGGCAATGGTGGCGCGCAGGATACCTTTTCCCGTCAGACTGCCGGATGAAACCACCAGTTGATCCATGTCGAGGGTGGCGTGACCGTCTACCCGGTCAAGATAACCTTTGGACACGGCGGGCTGGAGGTCCGTCTCCAGGGCCGGCGTGTCGAGTTTTACCGTTCCGTCAAGGTAGCGCAGACGCTTCACCGTGGCACGGGTGCCCTCGCCAAGTTGCAGACGGACATCGCTCGCCCCGGCGGTCCCCTGGGCCAGGTGGTAGCGCACGTCTGCCCGGAGGGAAATCGCTTCACCGTAAGGCGTGAAGTAGTCCCCGTAGCCCAGGGTTTCTCCCATCACCGTGATCGGCCCCGAGAGCACGCCCTCCGCCAGGGTGAGCTTCCCATCCAGTTTGGCTTCACCACGCCATTCGCCCTGGTTCAGGAGCGTGCCCAAGGCGGGCAGGTCGGCGGTGGCGGACACCTGGGAAGTAAGACGAAGGGGGCTTGTGGTCAGGTACGTTTCCGCCAGGAACAGGGTGGCCGCATCGGCCAGTTTCGCGGTGGCCGTGTTGCCTTGCCAGTGGCGCAGGTCACTCGATGCCGTGGACGCCAAAGTCATGGTGAGCGTGGTGCCGGCGGGAAGGTCGGCGCCCATGGCATGCAGGACCTCCGTGCTCAGGGCAGACCGGAAAGCATAGGCGCCATCCTGCTTTCGCGTGGCCACGGCCTCGCCCGTGACAAGGCCCTGGAGATCGCCCGGCATGGGAACCCCGGTCAAACCCTGGTACCACCGGGCCACGGGCAAGGCCTCCAGGACAATTCGGACCCTGGGCGGTTTTCCGGGGGACCGCGAGAGGGAGAGATCAAGTCCCTGTGCCACAAGGCGGCCTTCACCAGACGCCATGGACCACGTACCTTCCATTGTCGGCGCGGCCTCGCCGGGAAGATTCCAACGGAGGATGACCCGGCCCTCTACGCCCCCCGGATCCGCGGTCAGGTCGGCATCAAGCCCCCTGATGCCGCCAAGCCACGGAACGATGGTGTCGCGCCATGCCTCCGGCATCGCGGCCATGAGGGCCTCCCGTGACCAGCCATCCACGCGGGCTTGCAGCGGGGGCCTTCCTCCGGCGAAACGGGCACGGAGACGCGCCTGCTGTCCGTCGGCCAGGGTAAGCACGAAGTCCATGGCCGCCGGGTCTTCCTCGGCGCGGCGGCCTTCGATTCCCAGCCGCCCCGCGTAGAGCAATGCTTCGTCCTCACCCACGCGCAGGCCCTCCACGTCCGCGTTGAACTCGGCCGTGTTCAGGGTGATTCCACTTGGCCCATAGCGCCCGGACAATTCGATGCCGGGTATGCGGAGGGTTTCGAAGCGAAGCGGCGTGCCAAGCCGATCACTGGCGAGCGCGGCGATGAAGGACTCGGCCAGTTCCGTGTCCACCGCGCTTAATTCGAAGTCGAGCCCGGCCGGTCCCATGCCAAGATGGGCGTCGCCATCGAATCGGCCCACCTCCGGCAGGCGCAGGGCGGCGTGCAGGTCCATGCCCCGGGACGTTCGTTCGCCAAGCAGTTCCACGGCTCCCGTCGACGAGACCGGCTCCGGAAGCATGGCCGTGGTCCATTCCGCGTCGAGGTGGTCGCTCTTCAACACGAAAGACAGGTGATCCATGGCGGACACCGTGGCATTGAGGGAAAGTCCCGCGCCCCGAACGGACCAGTCGGCACGCCGGACCTGGATTGAAAGGGTCCTGATATCGATCTCGGGCGGGGTGAAACGCATGGAATCACCGTTGGATGCCGGCCCCTTCGTCAGGCGTTGCAGGAAAGCGTAGTTCCTTTGGCCCGGCCGCCTTTCGTCCAGGGTCAGCGACAGGTCGTCCACGGACACGCGCTTCAGGTAGCGCCCGTCCGTGCCCCGCGGCGTATATTCAATGGAAAGGCCGGAGAGGCGTACCACGGGCGGCATGCCGGGGTCGCCCAGGGTCAGTTCACCCACACGAAGCACGCCGAAGTCGGGAAAGGCGATACCGCGCACCACCGCTTCGGCCCCGAGGGCTGTCTTAATCCCGGCACGGAAGGCCCACCGCTGCAGGGCTTCGGCCTGGAGCAGGACGAGCATCACCACGGCGCACGCCGCGCCCATCCAGAGCGCGCGCCCTAACCGCCGACGCCACCGGGATGGCTTCGAGGACGTTTCATCGCCGTCCATGCCGCCTGATTCCTATGGGGTGTCCGCCGCGCCGGGCGACGGTTCATCGGGGAGTACCTCGACCTTCAGCTTGCCAATGATGGGGATGAGCTTGGCCATCTGCAACTGGTCGCCCTCGACAAGCTTGATGTGGGTCACGTCCACGAGGGGCTGGTTGAAGGTGGGATCCACGTCGATCCATTCGCCCACCCACACCTTGGCCCATTGGTGGTAATAAAAGCCGGGCGTGGTGCCCACATAGATAAGACCGCCCACTTCGCGTGCCGGGATGCCCAGCGACCGCACGAGGCCAATGAAGAGGGTGCTGTACTCGGTACAATCGCCTTCCAGGCTGTTGAGGACTTCGAGGGAGTTGCTCAGACGCGCCGAGAAGGCGGTGTGCATATGGTCGTACACCCAGTTACAGAGCAAGCGCGACATCTTCACGGGATCGGTCTCGTCGCCCACGATTTCCCGGGCCTTGGCGACAATTTTCTCGTTGTCGCTCTGCACAAGCACGGTCGGCTTGACCCACTGAAGCAGCTCGGGGTCCTTGACCGGCAGCGTGGCGTGCTGGATCGTGTCAGCTTTCCGCCGCCTGCTCTCGAAAAGGACATACCCCTGGTCCGTCTCCCGCATGGTTTGACGGCCGTCATTGAAACGGTGCATGTCATCCATGGGACCACGCAGGGCGAGACGCAGGGTGGGCCGAGTCCGGGCATCCTGGATGGGCGCATCGATAAGGGCGGCGTTCGACACAATAGTGTCGTTGGAGTAGTTCACGTCCTTGGCCACGTCTTCGGGTTCGAGCCGCATGGTGAGCACGCCGGAAACCACATCCTCCAGCGTGGTGCCGTCCTGGGTGACATAGCTCACCTTGGTGAGGTTCATGATGTCGAAACGGGTCTCGATGCGGTAAACGCGCGTTATCACCCCGTCGAGCACCCGGTCCTCCATGCCCACGATAGTACTGTGCCCGGTGATCTCCGTGCGATTGAGCGGGTCGTATTCAACAAAGGTCATCGTATCGCCCTCGGCGGGCTTGCCCTTCACCCACTGGGCATGCTCGACGGCGTCCGCCAGGGACTCATCCGGTTTGGGCACCTCCTCCGTTTGCGTCTGGCCGGCCACGGTCGTTACCAGGATCAGCTTCTCCCCCCGCACGGTGGCCTCGATATGCGTATCGCTCACGTCGTAAGTAATGGACTTCAAGCCCCCTCCCGGCCCGTAGACACGGGCCACATGGAGCTCCATCTCCTGGGGAACCCCCACCATGTTGATGCGGAACGAGCAATCTTCCCGGGACGTGACGTTGCCCTCGTCATCCTTTTCCAGCGTGGTGACGGCGTAGCCCGCCTTCTTCCCGTTGAAGTACAGGCCATACCAGTCCTGGCCCAACAGGCCGTCCACATCCAGTTCCTGCGCTATCAACAGGCGGGGAATCAGCAGCATTGATGCCATGAGAAGTGCTCGCTTCATTCAGGTGACCTCCATCCAACGTAAGCGCCCATTGTACCGCACCGTGGGTGCCGCCCGGAAACCGGTCCGGCTTCTCGCGTCTCACGACACTCGTTCCCACGGTCCCCCGTGGGAATGCGACGGGTCGCCGTCCCCGGCGGCATCTCGCGAAGGCCGATGCGACCGGGGACGGTCGGAACAGGCAAACAATGTGGTAGGGACAAGCTCCCGCTTGTCCGTTGACCGGGCGTAAACAACCCGCAAAATGGACCTCTTGCCAGACACAAAACACCTGACGCCAACGGTCGCGCGGGAGCGCGACCCTACCGGATTGACACGCGTTCCCATGGAGGACCATGGGAACGAGAAAAAAGAGAATGAACAGGTGGCGGATTACGCCGTGAACGCTTGCTCGTAAAGGAAAGCGAATCTCATTTGCCCGCCACCTTCACCAGGACCAACAACTTCCCGGAGGCATAATCCTTCGCCGTGGCTGAAAAGGTCCAGTCGGGTTGATCACCCGGGTTGTTGCCGATGCCCACATCGGCATCGGAACCGGCACGATGGTTATTGTAGGCCAACAGCGTGACCCCTGCCGCCAGGTCGTGAATCTGCAGACAACCATAGCCATTGGCCACCTGCGGCGCCATGGTGTCATCAAAATCGAAAAGGTCGTTGCTGGCGCCGGCATAGCCTTTGGCCTGCTGCGGGCCGTAGTTGCAGCTCCACGACTCGATGGCGCCATGGGCGCGTGTACCGGTGGGCAGCCCCTCCACGTTGGACTTGACCCAGAGGTTGGTCACTTCCTGCTGAAACCGGCAGCCCGACTCCGCCACGGGCACCCCCAGGTAATTCACATTCCGGGTAAAAGGATCCATCTCGGTGTAAACCCAGCGTGACGCGCCCGTTTTATCCACCAACTGCAGATAATAGCCCACACGCTCAATGGGCTTCCCGGAAAGATTCGCCCGATTGTCCGCGGTGTACACCACCTTGCCATCGGCAACGCCGGCCCGGGTCGGGTCCAGCGCGTAAAGCAGTTTCATCCCCCTTGCTTCGGGCACGTTTTGCGTCAGCGCGCCATCGAGGGGGATGGTGCCCGCGCGAAAGGCCGACGTGGGCAGCCCGGCCTCGTTCACCAGGTTGGGTTCCGCCACGTGGCTCCACGCGAAGCGGACCGCCACCGGCTTTGCGACTTCGGGCGCGGTCAGTATGACGCGCGTGCCCCGGATAACGGCGGTGGCGTCATGGTAAACCCCGTCCGCTCCGCAGATGGCGAACCAGTTGGGCGCCGCGCCGTCCCGCGTGGCGAGCGACTTGGCGTGCTTGAAGTACACGGTAAGGGCGTTGCCCCGGACTTTGAAGCGGTCGAAGGTGGGGCCTTCGCAGACCACCCCCCGCTTCCGGTAGGTCTTGTTAAGGGCGAGCAGGGCCAGGCGTTTGCCCACATCGTCCTTGTTCCTCGGGTGGATATCCTTGACATTGCCAATATCGTTGACGACGGCCATGCCCGTGTGAGGAAGAGCCAGCGTGGCCGACTGGGCCTCCCAGATCTCCGGCAGGGCTTCGGGCTTGCTGCCATAATTGAAGGGCGCAAGCTGAACGAAATAACAGGCCAGGTCGTCTTGATGCCAACGGGTGCGCCACCCTTTGATGAGCGCCTCCATCTTGTCGCGGTACCGCATCCCCTCGCCCCGGTTGGACTCGCCCTGGTACCAGATGAAGCCCCGGTTGGCATAGGGCACCAGGGGATTCACCATGGCGTTGTAGAGCGTCGTGGGCGACTGATGCGTGTTCAGCGCCGAGGCCGAGGCGACTTTCGGAAGGGCCGGCGGGAACGCACCGTCGGCCAGGGCCTGTTTCGCCGCGGGGATCCAGGTTTCCGCGTCGCCGATGGCCCGCCGGAGCGCATCCTGGAACTCGGGGCTGGTGGGGGTGTTCATGCGAATCAGCGCATCAATATCGGCCAGGGCCGGTACCTGCGCGAAGCCTTCCGGCGGCGTCCACGGCTCGATGCGCGTGCCGCCCCAACTGGTATTGATAACGCCCACGGGCACGCCCAATGCCTCTTGAAGGTACTTGGCGAAGTAGTAGCTCACCGCCGAAAATCCCTCGTTGTTACAGCACGTGGCCAGTGTCTCCGGGGTGCACGCGGCCCACGGCGTGAGACCGCGGAATTCCTCCAGCGGCTTGGGGCTGAACTCGCGAAAGATCATGGCGAAGCGAATGTTGTCATTCGCCGAGTCCGCCAATGCCTGTTCCCAGTTATTCAGGGACTTAACGGAAAACTGCATGTTCGACTGGCCCGACGCCAGCCACACCTCGCCCAGGAGGATGTCGGACAGGACGATCTTTTCCGTGCCCGACGTTACGGTCAACTCCCCGGGGCCGCCGCCCGCCTTCATGGGTTTCAGGTCCACGCGCCACCGGCCGTTCTCATTTACCGTGGCGTGACGCTCCTGCTTCATGAAGGTCACCGTAACCTGCGCACCCGGCGTCCCCCAGCCCCAGATGGGCACATCGGCCTTCTGCTGAAACACCGCGTGATCGGCGAAGATGGACGGCAACCGCAGCCCTTCCGCGAAGGCGCACGGCAGCGCCAGCAACATGGCACAAGTCACCATCCACGGACGCACGAACTGTCTCATTCTCATCATGGGATCCAAACTCCTTTTTGGCACGAAACGGTTTGCGGAAAGGCGTCCCGCCACGAGACACGCCTTTCCCGGAGGTCAACATGTGGGAACCAACCCCCACAGCCTACGGCTTACCCCCGGCCCCCGTCAAGTCACGGATGCGTCAATGCGTCAAAATGACGTACCTTCGGTGCTGTTTATTTCAAGGACGGTCGGGAGGGTGCTTATCCCCAGGCGCCACCAAGCGGGGTAAAGGCGGGGGTTGACGGGAATCGGATGTTGTCCAGTGTCCATGCGGGCAGGACGCCCGCATGGGCATTCCCAGGGAGAACCGGGGAGGCAAAAGCGCGGAAGAGACCACGTACGTCTACGGCGCCTGAAGGAGAAGTGCCCAGTCCTTGCTGTCGGGCGCGGTGTATTGTGTAAGACCGCCTGTCGCCACCGCGTTGGCGGCTGTCTCGAGGAACACACCTTTTCGCGGATCGTACCACCGCGCCAAAGGGGCGCCGGCGGGGAAGGACAGGTCGAGAAGGAGCCGGCCGCCTTCCGGGAGATAACACGCATATTCCTCGCCGGGCCGGGCCAGGCAATAGGCCTTGCCCTCCTTCACCAGGTCGTTGCGGGGCGTCATGCCCTTCAGCCGGGACACATGCCGGTTAAAGAAGCGGCCCAGGTGTCCCAGCCATTCATAGGTTTGAAGGGGTTTTGCACCGCCTTCCACATGAGGGTCATAGCCCATGATCCCCGTGGTGGGGGTTCCCTGCCGTTCGTCGTCGTGAAAAAAGAAATGCCCGCCCCCCGCGGCAAAAGTCCACATGGAACAACGAACGGCGGGATCCCCCAGGGTGTAGGGCGTGGATTCAAGAAGGACCACGGGCCGCGCCGGATGTTTGTTGAATGCCTCGACGGCCCGTGCGTTCTTATCCGCTCCCTCCCGGGCCACCATGACGGCATCCACCACGTCGCGCTGCGCCTCCCAATCGATCACCACGGCCGCGCCACGACGCCGGAGAAAGGCCACCATGTGATCAGCCATGTTGTCGTGCCATGATCCCTCTTCGTAGGAGCGCTCGTCTTTGTAGACGAAAAAGACATTGCCCAAAGGGAGAAGATCCGCCGCCATCTTGTCGGCATAGCGCTCCCAAATCCATTGGGTCTTTCGAGCCTCGGGCCACCCATCGGACCACGCCCGGCCAAGCACCTCGGTCCCCGGTGTCTCAATGACAACCGTGCCGTGCCGGTCTTCAAGGTGTCCTCCGTTGGCCTTGTTGAAAGGATGAAAGCGCCAGTCCTTTTCATGTTTCGGCCAGCCGAAGAAGAGGGTGACGCCAAGGCACATCCCCTTCTTCCTGGCGTACCCGGCCAAATCCCGCAGGCGGGGCCAGTAATGTTTGTTCGGGTCGGCGCCCTCGTCGAAGGCGGTCAGATCCCATTGGGGAAGTTGGTCCGCCGCGCGTGAACCGGCCGGCCTCCTCTTCCAGGGCGTGGCGCCCGGATAGACGTAGCCATAGCGTTTCTCGACCACGCTTCCATCGCTCTTCTGCCGGGGCGGCGTAAACGCCCAGATGTGTACCGCGTTGATCCCGCGTTCGCCCAGGTCGTCGATCCAGGCGCGGTAGTCGATGTTCAAATCCTGCATGACGCACTGCGTGCCGCTGTCCCCGACCAACAGCAGCTCCCGCCCCCTGTAGCTGAAGTAATGCCCATCGGCACTGACGGAAAGCCCGCCCCTTTCCTGGGCCCCGATACCGTTCATGACACCGAAAAGCGCGAAAACAAGGAAGACCGCCACAACCATCGGCCCCACAATCCGCTTCATGAAATACCTCCCCATTCTGTCAAACACGCAAAGGTCGTCCGCCGGATTTCACGCCTGCGCGCCTGCCTCCTCCACGCACCTGCCGTGTATTGTACCGCATGCACGGACCAAACCCGTCGGCTGATTCAGCGATTCTAAACTCCCCATTCCCTCCTCTGTGCCCGCTGTGCCTCTGTGGTTCAATTCCTCCCCCTATTTCCCTTTGTTCCACAGCACGCCCACCGCATCGGCCTCCCAGAGCGCCACGGCGAGGTCCGTATCACCATCGTTATCAAGGTCGGCGGCGGCCAGGGCGGCCGGTTTGCCCTCGGGAAAACGATGGATCTCCCGGGTGAAGTCCAACCGGAACCTGCCCGGCCTGGATCGGTTGAGCAGCACCACCACCTCGCCGGAGGCGTTGCAGGCGGCGGCCAGGTCCTGGCGGCCGTCGCCGTTAAGGTCCTTGAGCACGATGTCGCGGACGTCGCGCTCCAGGATGTCGGGGTCCTTGCCCAGGAAGAGCAACTGGCTGGTGTCGAAAAGGAAATCACCTTCGCCATAGAACAGGGAGATGAGATCGCCCGCGCCCCGATGGGCCACGGCCAGGTCCAACAGGCCGTCGCCGTTGAGGTCGCCCGCCCGCAGCCGAACGGGCAGGGTGCCCCGCGTACCGAAGCGTGCCGCCTCCTCGAAACCGAGCTGCCCATCTCCACGAAAGAGGATCACGCGATTGGTGGTGTAGAGCGCGACCGCGGCATCGAGATTGCCGTCACCGTCGAAATCGGCCAGGGCCACATCGCGTGGCGCTCCGGGGGCGGAATAGAAACGGGTGGCGTCCAGGTCAAAGTACTTTTTCGCGTCACCGGGAATGACGGCCAGAACATCGCTGGCCCAGGCGGTGGTGACAAGGTCGCGGAGGCCATCGCCGTTGAGGTCGGCCACGGCCAGCGCGGTGAGACCGGGTTTGGCGAAGAGGGGCTTTTTGTCACCGTCTTCGTGCCGCCAATAGCGCAGCAGGTCGGCAGGCAGTTGGTAGGTGTAGGTCAAGTCCTTGTCGGGGAGGCTGAAGGGCATGGGCTTGAAAAGATCCTCGCTCCGGAGATTCAGAAACAGGTGAATATTGGGCGAGTTGTCGGCCAGGAAACTGACCGTGACGATATCGGGCCATTTGAGGGCGTCAATGTTGACCAGCGCCACGGCGTAAGGCGCGAAGCCCGTGCGCAGGGAAGGGGTTCGCTTCACATAGCCACCATCCGGCTGGGCGATGAGCAGGGAGATTTCATCGTTCGCGGGTTTTTCCTCTTTCGGGCCGCGCATCTGCCCGCGGTCGCAGGTCACGAGCTCCGGCAGGCCGTCCTCGTTGAGATCACGGGCGGCGATGGCGCAGGGTGTGGGCCCCACGCGATAGAGACGCTTCTGAGCCTTGAAAACATCCGCCCCGAAGGCGGTGTGCGCCAGGAAAGAGAAAACCAACACGCAAAGAAACGTGCTGCGCATACTCATGCCCGCCCTCCCCCGCCCGCCAGTTGCGCGGCCAGCCGGATGGCGGCGATCAGGCTGTGTTCCCGTGCCGTGCCCCGGCCCGCGATGTCGTAGGCGGTGCCGTGGTCCACCGAGGTGCGCACGATGGGAATGCCCAAGGTGACGTTGACCCCCTCATCAATGGCAACCAGTTTGAGGGGGATGTAGCCCTGATCATGATACATGGCGATGACCATGTCGAAAAGGCCGTCGCGCATCTTGCCGAAGAGCGTGTCCGGCGGCCACGGTCCCGAACACCCGATGCCTTCGGCCTGACAGGCCGCCACGGCGGGCGCTATCTCCTCGAGCTCTTCCCGGCCGAACTTCCCGGCCTCGCCCGCGTGTGGGTTGAGCCCCGCCACGGCGATGCGGGGACGGGCAAAGCCCATGCGGCAAAGCGCGTCATGGCCGATCCGGATCGACCGTTCTATCCGGGGCTTGCGTACTTCGTCGAGAGCCTCGCGCAGCGACAGGTGCGCCGTGATGTGGACGATGCGCATGGTGTCCGTAAAGAGGCACATGCGGTAATCCTCGCTCCCCGTCATGCCGGCAATAAGGTCCGTGTGCCCCGTGCAGGTGTAGCCCGCGCGGTAGATGCACTCCTTGTTGATGGGACACGTGACCAACCCGTCCACCTCACCATCCATGGCCATTCGCGTGGCGCTCTTGATCCACTCCACCGCGCAACGGCCCGCCCTGGGGTCCATCGTGCCGGGCCGTGTTGCCGGTGCCTTGAAGCCCCCGTCGGTGAGGGCCACGTCGTTGTTGGCGGGCAATTCCACGCCGGTCCGCGCGGCAGCCTCGGCCAATGCGGCGGCATCGCCCACGACCAGGGGGATACAGGAATCCCAGGGCTCAGGACGGGCCAATGCCTTGACCAGGATCTCGGGACCAATACCGTTCACATCGCCCATGGTTATGGCCAGGCGCGGCTTACTTATCACGGTCCGTTCTCCGTCACACAGGCATCGAGGCCCCCCAAGACGTCAACGATCCCCAGTGCCATCAGCATGTGCCCATGGGTCAAGGGATGGACGCCATCGGTGGTCCATTGTTGCTCCGGACGGGCGGCAATGGCCCGGTGAAAGGCGCGGTTGAGGGGCACCAGCGTCGCGTCGTAGGTTTTCGCCAAATCCGCCACGCGGTCCAGGTAGGGTTGCATGAGGCGATTGTGGGGCGCATCCGGTTCCTCGCCGATGATGGTGGGCTCCAGCAGGAGCAGGCGGCACCCCACGGCCTCGCGGGTCCGGTCCAGCAGCTTGCGGTAAATGGCCGTGAACTCGTCGATAAGGACTTCCTCGGGATTCCCCGGCGACTGAAGCTGCCGCCACACGTCATTCACGCCGATGCTGATACTCAGCACGTCCGGTTTCTCGGCGATGACATCCGTTTCCCAGCGCGCGTCCAGGTGGCGAATCGTATCGCCACCGATACCCCGGTTAAGCACTTGGATTCCGCAACCCGGATGGCGTGCGAAAAGCATGTCGTGGAAGTACCGCACATAGCCAAAGCCCAGGCCATCGGCATCCTCGCGCCGTCCGGCGTCGGTAATACTGTCACCAATGAAAAGAAGTGTTTCGCCCCTGTTCAATGCCTGTTTCATTTGATTCTCCGAGATCCCCCACGTCAACCAACGCCCCTATCATACGCCCCCTGTGCATGTCGGGCAATCCTCTTTCCGAAGCGCGATAAAGGATCGTTTACGTGCCATTCGAAAGATCGCCTTTGGTCCCCGTGTTTACCGTGTTGCGGCCAAGATAACCGCAACATGCAGGATCATGTGCCAGGCTCGCTGAAAATCGTCTTCGCGACAGTCTTCGCCAAGGCACTTTCCACGGTGTGTCCGGGAAGGCTATAATGACCCTTTGCCGGGGAGGGATGTCCGTGACTTCCGAGAAAGACCATGTCGACCCGTGGACGGCGTCCATCGCCCTGCAGGACGCCGCTTCGGCCCAGGGCTTTGACTGGCCAAACGCCCAGGGCGTGCTTGACAAAATTATCGAAGAAGCCGGCGAGGTCCGTGAAGCCCTGGCCGCCCATGACATGGCGCAGGCGCAACGGGAACTGGGCGATATACTGCTGGCCGCGGTGAACCTGTCGCGTTTTCTCGGGGTTTCCCCCTCGGAGGCCCTTGCCGGGGCCAACGAACGCTTCCGGGTGCGCTTCGACCGGGTGAAAGCGGCGGCGCAGGCGGAGGGTTTGGACCTGCGAAGTTGCTCGCTTGAAGCGTTGGACGCGCTGTGGGCCCGGGCGAAAAGGCATGGTACCAAATGACTTGGATAGGGCCTTGACAAAGAGCCCGTTCTTGAGGCAGACTCAGTACTCCGCAATTGCGAAGAGGCCTTATTCTAAAGGCCGAAACGGCCCTGTGGACAAATTGTGGACAGCCTGTTGGCAGGCCGGTCGAGGTGTGGAAAAGTGGTGGAAAACTGCTTGGCGCGGGTGCGTGGCGCCCGTGCGGTTGACCGGCCTGTTGCCGTCAAAACTTTAATAACTTAACAATCGGGTGGGTTTGTTGCGCGGCACTTGAAAGCCCCCATGGTGTCTGGGGAGGCCATGGTGAATTGCCGCCGCGCCAAGAGCCGGCCCTTTGCATAGGAGGTCGCGGCGCTGATTCCAGGAGCGTCCGCCAACCATCGTTGCCGGGAGAAGAAATGTCACCTTTGAGGGAAGCCAATCCGTGGGATTTAGCGCAACCACACTTGCAAGAGGCACTGGACGAGTACAGCTACAAGAATTGGTTTTCCCAGACCCGCTTCCAGTCATTCGACGGGGGACGACTCGAGGTCAACGTTCCCAGCCAGTTCTTTGCCGACTGGCTGCGCGACCATTATCTCGACACGATTTGCGAGTCCATGCGCAAGGTGGCGCCCGAGTTTGATTCGATTAAGTTCATTCCCGGGGGCAGTAGTGACGGGGGGGCCGCCGGCACTGAAAACCCCGCGCCCCGGCCAAAGCGTGCGACCAGGCAAAAGGTAACGCAGGCGCGGCAGCGTCTCAGCGGTTTCAACCACCGCTACACCTTTGATCGCTTTGTTGTCGGCGCGGGTAATCGCTTTGCCTATGCCGCCGCCAAAGCGGTCGCCGAGTCCCCGGGCCGGGCGTACAATCCGCTCTTCCTCTACGGTGAAACGGGCCTGGGCAAGACCCATTTGATGCAGGCCGTCGGGCAGGATATCCATGGCCGGACTCCGGGGATGACCTGTGCCTTTGTCTCGTCGGAGGAATTCACCAATCAACTGATTCAAAGCATCGCCGATAAATCGACGAACCGCTTTCGGAACAAGTACCGCAAGGTTGATGTGTTGCTGATTGATGACATCCATTTCATCGCCGGCAAAGAGGCGACCCAGGAGGAGTTCTTCCACACCTTCAACGCCCTCTATGACATGCACCGGCAGATTGTGATTTCAAGCGACCGGCCTCCGAAGGAACTGGCGGGAATCGAAGAACGTTTGGTATCACGGTTTGAATCGGGGCTTGTGACCGACATTCAGCCGCCGGATTTGGAGACGCGCGTGGCCATTTTGCAAAACAAGGCGCGCCTCGAAAACCTTACGGTGCCCCAGGAGATTCTCCGCTACATCGCCACCCATATCACCACGAACATCCGGGAGTTGGAGGGCGCCCTGATCACCGTGTTGGCCTTGAGCCGCCTTACCGATCAGAAGCTGGGCATTGACATGGTGGACGAAGTGCTGCGGGACCTGGTGGGGAGCGAGAAGATTCGTCCCGTCACCATCGAACAAGTGCAGCGGGCCGTGGCCGAGCACTTTGATGTGCGCATCGCGGACCTGCGCGGCAGCAGCCGCCAGCGGCAGGTCGTCAAACCACGCCAGATGGCCATGTTCCTCTGCAAGGAGATGGTGCCCAGCCTTTCCCTCAGCGACGTGGGGGAAGCCTTCGGCGGCAAGGATCATACCACCGTAATCTATGCCTGCGACAAGATCAGCAAGGAATCCCACGCCAAGAGTTCCACCCGGCAGTTGCTCGAACAACTCCGCAAACGCATCCGTTCCTGAAAATGATCTCATCCCGTAAAGAGCGCCCTCGATTTCACGAATAGCGCCGGATGGGACCCGCCGCCGGGAATACTTTCCCCATGGCGGCGTGTGTACATGGTCAAAGGCCGCGGCCCGCCGGCCGGGTTTGTACCCTGCCCCGGGCTGTGCTAGTATCCGCCGGTGGAGACACCCCATGGCTCTTCTCGACATTGTGCTCTATCCCGACGAACCCCTGTTGCGCAAGGCGGATCCCTTTGACACCGTGGATGCCGCCGTGACACGACTGGCCAGGAACATGGTGGAAACCATGTTTGCCTACGAAGGTGTCGGTCTCGCGGGGCCGCAGGTGGGAATTTCCAGGCGAATCTTTGTCATGTGCGAGCCGGACAAGGATCCCCGGTGCCTGGTGAATCCTGAAATCCTCGAAAAGGGCGGCCACGAGGAAGGGGAGGAAGGCTGCCTCAGCCTGCCGAGGATTTACGCGGAAAAGGTGCCCCGGGCGGCCTGGGTCCGCGTGCGCGCCCTGGACGAGACGGGGCAACCCCTGGAATTCGAGGCCCATGGGTTTGAAGCCCGGATTATCCAGCATGAGTATGATCATTTGGACGGCATCGTTTTCCCGGACCGTCTCGATATCATTACCCGCGAGGCCACGCTCCAGGCGTGGCGGGAGGCACGGCGGCTAATGATGGAAGAAGTGGGCCAACGTGCCTGATTTACGCCTATGCTGACCCATTCTCCCGCCATGGAATGTTTGATCGAGGCCTTTCGACGTTTACCCGGCGTGGGCAAGCGTTCCGCCGAACGACTCGCGCTGTATCTCATGGGAGCGCCCGAGGAGGAGGCCGCCCGGCTCGCCGAGGCCGTTCGCGACGCCCGCGCCCGCATCACCACCTGTTCAATCTGCTGCAACCTGACCGAAGCCGATCCGTGCGGCGTTTGCACCGATTCGCGGCGCGACCGTTCCCTGATCTGCGTGGTGGAACAGCCCGCCGGGGCCATGGCCATCGAAAAAGGGGGCGCTTACCGGGGCCTGTACCATGTATTGCACGGCGCACTGAGCCCGTTGGACGGCGTGGGACCTTCTGAATTGCGCGTGGACCGGCTCATGAAGCGCCTGGAAGAGGGGGGCATCGAAGAAGTCATCCTCGCCACCAACGCCACCGCCGAGGGGGAAGCCACCGCGATGTACCTTTCCCGGCGTATCGGGACAATGGGTATCGGCGTATCCCGTATTGCCCAGGGCGTGCCCATGGGCGGGGGACTGGAGTTCGCCGACGACGCCACCTTGAGCCATGCCCTCGAAGGACGGAACCGGCTGTAAAAGATCACGAAGAGGCGGCGACAAGGCGATCGCGCTGACGCTTCAATTCCGCGCGGATGCCAGTGATGGTGTAATCCCCCACAATGGCGCTTTCCGCCTCATTCCAGACAAAGGCCCCCTTGATTTCCATCTGGTAGGCGCTGCGAAGTGAAGCCTCCACCAGGGGAAAGGTCATGTTCAACACCCCCACCAGGTTGGCGCCCACCGTGGGATCGGCAATCATGCTGATGTGAAGGTTCATGGTATCCACGTCCGCCAGGTCGGCGGTCAACCGAACCTCATCAACATAAACCGACAGGTCCAGCATCTGCCGATAGCGCGGGTCTTTCAACACCGCCCGCCAGTCCTTCCCCGCCATCGTGGTGGCCGCGACCCAAAGCATGAAGCCGTCCCCATGGCGGTTGTCCAGCACGGCCTCGAAAAGATGCCCCCCTTCCGTCTTCGCCGTAACGGGACGCCGCCGCGGCGACCAATAGCGCAACAGCTCATCCTCGAAGGCATCGGGCAAATCGACGCTGCCCCGGGCGGTAATGACCCCCCGTTCGGGCAGACTGAAACCACCCTTTTGCCAGTGAATCCGGGGGAACCGCGCAAACGGCCTGGCGGCGTTCATCGCCTCCACGAGGCGCGGCCCCAACCGCTTCTCATTCATGAACAGCGTCAAGTCAAGCGCCGACGCCCGGTAATTCGGCGTAGCCAGCAAGGCCATCTCCCGCGGCATCACCTGGTCCAGCGCCGTTTCAAGATCCAACGGTAACCAGGAAGGCATCTTGAAATCCGGCGCGAGCAGCAGGGCAATGAGATCACGGGCATGGCCGGGCTCCACGCTGACTTTCAGCCCCGTGTCCGGTTGCGCAAAGGCTTCATGGGAAACGACCGGACTGTCCGTGATGCCGTACTCCCGGTTCATTCTCGAAAAAGTCACCGCGCCGGGGATCCCCACCGCCAGCAACAGCAATCCCAAAGCAATGATGCAGCCCTTCTTCAACCGAGAATCTCCTTGTCGTCACGCGGCAGCCCCCCAGCCCGAAAGAAGCGTATCCTACGGTGCGCACGCCGCCGAGTCAAACGGAACCGCGCACGCTCGCGGGTGATCATGGATTCCTCCTTTCTGGACGGGGTCCACAAGAGTTGTGTGTGTGGTGTGGGCACCCGTTGGGGCCTTCACCATGAAATGCCACAAAAGGAAATATGACCATTTTTTCCCACCGCCTTGCCGGCACGAGAACAGTCTAACCTATTTGTGTTGGCTCCAGAGCTTCTCGCGGTTATCCCTGCGCGTGAATCTCGGGCCGGCAGTCCGTGCAACCCAATTTGCCGCGGCTGCCGGGTGTTATGGACACGGCCACCGTGAGCCCTACCCAGAATACCGCGAAAAGAGGTGGGGAACGCGCGTCTCGAAGAAACACGGCTCGCCGCTGTAGGGGTGTTTAAAGGCCATTGACTTGGCATGAAGCGCCAGGCGCGGGGCGCGTTTGCCGCCGTATTTCGTGTCGCCCACGATGGGCAATCCGTTTTCCGACAGGTGTACCCGAATCTGGTGCTTGCGGCCGGTCAGCAAGTGGATATCCAGCAAGGCGATACCCTGCGAAAACCCCAGGAGTTCATAGGCCGTGTGGGACAGTTTGCCCCGCTTCGGGTTCGTGGTGGAATGCACGCTGTGGACGCCGTTCTCGACCAGGTGGGAACTGAACATGCCTTTGGGGGCCGGGGGCATGCCATGAACCAACGCAAGATAGTGTTTTTCCACGCCGGGCCACTGCTCCTGCAACGTGTTCTTGGCGGCCACGGAACGGGCGAAGACCAGGATCCCCGAGACTTCCCGGTCCAGTCGATGCACGATGTATACCCGCGCGCGGGACTTCGGGTTACCCTTGCGCGCGTAGTCCGTCAGCCGGTAATAGGCTGTCCGTACCTTTTCCCGGTCCGTGCCCATGGTCAGGAGTCCTGGAGCCTTGTCCACGACCAGAATGTCCCGGTCCTCGTAAAGGACAATCAGGCCCCTGGGTCGGTGTTTTCCGGGCACCTTCTTTCGTTCTTGCATGATGAGAATCGGCCCGTCCCTGTTGTTTGCACCTGGTGCCTTCGTTGAACTTACAGCAGCGGTAGTGTAGGGTTCAATGACCTCGCCCCGAGGCGAATCGTTCAGCA
Source organism: Candidatus Hydrogenedentota bacterium (assembly GCA_024278275.1). Taxonomy (GTDB): domain Bacteria; phylum Hydrogenedentota; class Hydrogenedentia; order Hydrogenedentales; family JAJRTN01; genus JAJRTN01. The sequence continues at coordinate 8,360 of JAJRTN010000179.1, read as the reverse complement.
TACCCTGTTCGAGGAATCCATGAAACGACGGGACTTTCTGAAGACGACTGTTTTGGGGGGCGCCGCGTTGGCCGTGCCCCAATGGTGCAAGGCGAAAGAGGCCCGGCCCGGACAACCCAACATCGTCCTTGTCATGGCCGATGACCTGGGAACGGAAGGCCTGGGTTGTTACGGCGGCCTGGATTATCAAACGCCGAATCTCGATGCCCTGGCCAGGGAAGGCGTGCGTTTCAGCCACTGCTACTCCCAGCCTTTGTGTACGCCCTCGCGTGTGCAGATCATGACCGGGCGCTATAACCAGCGCAATTACACCATGTTTGGCTACCTGGACCCCCGGGAAATCACCTTTGCCAACGTGCTGCGGCAAAGGGGTTATCGCACCTGTATCGCGGGAAAGTGGCAACTCAGCGGCGACGCGGCCACGGTGGACGGTTTCGGCTTTGACGAACTTTGCTTGTGGAACATGCACGCCTACCATGGTGGTGATGACACCCCCGACGCCAAAGAACCGAAGACGGCGCGCCAACGCTACCAGGCTCCCGTGCTCTATGAGAACGGCCGGTGGCGGGCGTATGGGCCGGATCGCTATGGTCCCGACGTGTGCTGTGATTTCATCAATCGGTTCATCGAGAAAAACCGGTCCACGCCGTTCCTGGTGTATTACCCCATGATACTTACCCACGCCCCCTTCGTCCCCACGCCCCAAAGCGCCGACCAATCCGAAGAAGACAGCAAGAAGAACTTCGTGGACATGGTGGAATACATGGACGCTCTCGTGGGCCGTATCGTGGCGCATTTGGAGAAACTCGGCCTTCGCGACAACACCTTGCTCCTCTTCACCGGCGACAATGGAACGCACCGGAAGCTGGTTTCCCGCACCGCCCACGGAACGGTCCGTGGCGGAAAGGGGGACATGACCGATGCCGGGACCCATGTGCCCCTTGTCGCCCATTGGCCGGGCCGGACGCCCAGGGGCGTGGTGTGTGACGACCTCATCGACTTTTCCGATTTCCTGCCCACCCTGTGCGAAGCGGCGGGTGCCCCCTTGCCCCGGAACCGCGCGCTGGACGGCCATTCCTTCCTTCCGCAACTTCGTGGTGACAGGGGGACGCCCCGGGAATGGATCTTCTGTCATTTCGTGAGCAAAAACCCGAACGAACCCACGAGGGAATACGTGCGTGAAAAACGCTGGAAACTTTACGGTGATGGCACGCTGTTCGACCTCGGCAGGGATCCACTGGAACGTCAACCTTTGCCGATGCCGTTGAACGGCACGGCCGCCGCCGCGAAGCGACGCCTTGAGCGGGCCTTCGCGGAGGTAAAAACCGGGTAGGCGTTCCATGAACAAAGTATTCGTGTCCCGGGGCATGTCACCAGGAGATAGTTGCATGAAGAAGTGTTTCGGGCGGTCCCGGAAAGTGACCGGCGCCTTCAAATGGGAAAAGGGAATGAAGGGGCATGTCCCGCTCATGGGACTCCTGGTGGGTCTGGCGTTGCTTGCTTCGGGCGTTTCATTCGCCGGGGAATCCCCCGCGACGGCGTCGTTTCACCTGGATTCCGACGAGTTCCCGCTGGGCATGTTTTCGGCGGATAATGCCTCGGCCATGGACCAGGTGGTAAAGATGGGGCTGACCTACGTACACACCTACGCCCTGGGCGGCGGCAATAGCCCCAAGGACATTGCCCGTGACCTGACCTACATGGACAAGGCGCACGCTCGCGGGTTGAAGGTGATGTTTAATCTTCAGGGACAGCGTTGGGCCGCCATGAAGAACGGCGTGGACGAGATGCTGGTGCTGGTCAATGCGGTCAAGGATCATCCCGCCCTGGGTTTCTGGTATTTCTATGATGAACCCGACGGCAATCATCAGCCCGCCGAGTTAAAGCCCTTTTACCGGGCGCTGAAAGAGATCACGCCCCATATCCCGGTCGCGATTGCAGAGGCGTGGACGGCGAAGTGGTATGCCTTCAAGGAAGCGCAGGACTTCCTCATGATCGATATCTATCCCGTGCAGCACCGGCCCTTTCCCGAGAGTGACCTGAGCCTGATGACCCGCTTCACCGACGGGGCCATCGCGCAGGGACAACCCGTAATGCCTATCAACCAATGCTTCAACTGGAAGGTGTTCGGGAAAGGCAAGGAAACCTATCGTGGCAGTCCCGTCTCGGCGTTGCGCTTTCCCACGGCCGATGAGATACGTTACTGGTGTTACAGCGGCGCTGCCCAGGGCATACGGGGCATGTTCTGGTGGTCCCACACCCAGTCTGTTCGCGTGGACCCGGATTGGATCAACGGACCCTTCGCGCGGGTAAGCCGTGAGTTCCGCGATTTCGTGGACCTGACGGCCCCGACACACAAACCCATCCTCCTCGAACGGGCCCGGGACGGCAACTTTATCATGGCCCTGTGGCGCCGTCCCTCCGGTACGTACCTGGTGGCGGTGAATGCCTGGCCCCTGGAGCAGTCGTTGACCCGGGGGTTGGAAGGCCAGGTGAAGGAAGCGAAACTGACGCCCTGGGGAAGCACGCGGGCCACGGCCACGGACATACACAAGGGCCGTTTGACCGGCGGTACCGCCCGGCCCTGGGAGGTCTTTGTCTGGAAGGTAAGCGAGGGATCAACACGGTAAGGAAACCTGCCGGTCCGTGTCCGTTCCCGGTATTCGAGGGGGACGGATCGATGGGCGGCAACCTTCGGGATGACACGAGGTCACCGGTTTTGCAAATGGACACTCCGCGGCTCGTGCTTTTCCCCCGCCCCGGTGTTTAGTACAATGGCCTTCGTGAAGGTGCTTCCATCCGCGTCATTACAAGCCATGAGGTGAATGCCGTGTCTTTAGTGCAAAGTCTGGTCGTGCTCATGTTGGTCGCGAACCCCGCGACCGGCTCGCCGGAAGAGGCCTCTTCGGTGGTTTCCACCGGAACACGCTACTGGGATGTTATCGAAACCTATCTTGACCCGGAAAGCCGTTTGTTCCGTTCCGCCAGTTCCCGGGGCAACAGGAATCGCGCCGGCAACCGTGTTTTCATTTTTGACCGAATCAGGATGCTGGACGCGCCTTTCCTCCTGCTGGCCGCGCGTTCTAGTATCCATCGCACCCGTTACGAGTCGCGGGGCGCCACGGAGGCAGCGATATCGCGCAAGTTCATCCAGAACTTTGATCTTTGCTTACAATACTATCCACTGTTGGCCGACAGCGACGAGGATCTCGAGGCCATCTTGAATGCCATTCGGCATCTTCGGGGCAACAAGTACTTCAGGACCTATCTCATCCGCCGGTGCGTACCCGGCCTGGCCTCGGATTCGCTCTTCGCCTTGTATCTCCAGGAGAACCTGGCGCCACGGCGCCGGGAACTCAAGACCATCCTCCAGAAAAACCTCATGTACAAAGATGAGGATCCGCTGGTCGCGGTGACCAGCATGGACGCCCTGTTTCAACTGCCCAGGAACGACATTGCCCGGGCACTCGCGGCCGATCCCGCCGTACAGGCGTACGAAAAAGAGAAGGGCCGCGCCTTTTCACTCCTCCTGGCGGATGAAAAAGACGCGCCGGCCTTGTCGCACAAGACACGTTCCCTTTGTGACACGGCGCTCCGTGATATTTCAGGAACCGCCCGTTTTCTTGCGTCGCGGCGCAGCCCGGAAAAATGCGCCTCACCCTATGTACGCAACCAGATAAAGGCATACGTCGAACGCGCCTGCCGTGAGTATCCCCTCTCCGACAAGAAGGATCTGCTTGCACTGGTCGCGGACGGAGACGATGGCCAGGGCGCCTGATGGAATCCTCAGAGCCGAATCACGGGGGTGTGTAACGCTTCCGCCACGCGTACCACGTCTTCCCGGCAGGTAAAGAGGAAAATCTGGTTTTCCCGCCCCAATTCCGAGAGGAGGGCCATGGTGCGTTCCAGGCGGGCGTCGTCGTAGTTGGCGAGGGGATCGTCGAGCAGCATGGGCACGGACTCACCGGTTTCGCTGATGCACTGGGTCAGGGCCAGGCGGAGGGCCAGGTAGACCTGGTCCACGGTGCCTTTGCTGAGGAACTTCTCGGGGCGTTCGCCGTCGCCCCGCGCGGGGATGGGGATACCGATGGACAGGTCACGACCGATGCGCACGTCCCCGTAGGCGCCACCGGTAATGGCCGCGAGATGCTCTCCCGCACGGCGGGCCAGTTCGGGCGCGATGCGGGCGTGTTTGTCGCGGGCGATGTCCTCGATGAGGGCCATGGCGTAGCCGGTGCTTTCCAGCTCCAGCTCCAGCTCCGCCACGAGACATTCGGCCTCGGCACGATTTTCCTCGATCTCGGCGATGGGGCGCATCCCGGCGCCACGCTCGGTGAGGGTGACATGGAGGGCGTGGTCCTGTTCTTTCAGCGCCTCCATGGCTTCGGTCAATTCGTCCCGTTGCCGGACCAGGGTTTCGCGGTCTTCCGCCGGCGGATCGGGCAGCGGACCAAGCGCCGTGATTTCCCGGCGAAAGGCGTTCAGCTCCCGCCCGTCGAGCAATTCCGCGAGCTCCTGTTCAAGCCTGGCCCGCCGTTGCCACACGTCCTGATATTCCCGCGCCTGCTTCGCCACCACCTGCCATTGGGCCACGGACGTGACGCCCGCCTCGGCGAGAAGATGGTCCAGCGCCCACTCACGGCGCTCGACCTCCTCTTCATCGGCCTTGCGCTTGCGGGCCATGGACTCCGCCTGTTCCTCCAGTATGCCAATCCGCGTTCTTCGCTCCCGAAGTTCCGCGTTCCGCCGGGCGTAGGCATCCAGTGCCTCGGTCGCGTCGGCATGGTCCGCCGTATCGAACCGGCATTCCGCGAGAAAGTCCAATACCTCGGCGTTCACTTCGTCGAGTACCCGGCCGGTCTCGTGGACTTTTTCGTTGCATTGCCGGCGATCTTCGCGTGCCCGTTTGATGACGGCCCGCTGGTCGGTAACACGGCGTTTGGCTTCCCGGTATTCCTGGTAGCGGCCGATGGCGCTGCCGGCCGCGCGTTGCACGTCGTCTTCCGTTTCGATGGTCTCTCCGAGCTTCTCGAAGGTTTGCCGGTAGTGGTCCAGGAGTTGGGGCATACGCTCTTCCGCCTCCTGCGCACGGGCCTCCTGGGCGTGGTACACCTCCAGGCAGGCCGTTAATTCGGCGCTGGCCTCCCGGTACTCCTCGAAAAGGGCCTCCAGCTCCCGGACCGTTTCACAGCCGGATTGGGCGAGAAGCCTGTCCACCACGCCCGGTTCGGGAGCTTCCGGTTCCTCCTCCCCGGGTTCTTCGCCGGATTGGGCGATCCGGGCGTTGAGGGAAGCCACGCGTTTCATGAACAACAGCACGTTGCCCGTGTAGAAAAGCGTGGCGCCCGCCACCACCCCCAAGGGAATGAACATGGCGGGTTTTTGCGTGAAAAACCAGGTTATTCCAAGCGCGGCAAAACCCAGGACACAGAGCAGGGCAAGTATACGGTAAGAGCCCAGCTTGTCCACGGCTTCTTCCAGTTGCCCGTCAAGGGTCTGCATGAGGCTTGCCCGTTGGGAGGCTTGTTCCTCCCGGACACGCCGCGCCAATTCGTATTCCCGCGCCAGGTCGGGAAAGTCCTTATGCTCCTTGAAAAGAGCGTGGCTGGTGGCGATGGCCGCGCGGCGGCGATCCAGGTCGGCCATAAGGCTGTCGCGTTGGGCGGTTTCTTCATCCCGCGCGCGCCGGGCCACGTCAAAGGACGTGACAAGCTGGGTCAACCACTCGACAGGATCGGCGGATAGACGGGCGAAATCAGGTAATTGGGCGACCTTTTCCTGCGCGGCCAGGAGTCCCTCGCCGGCGGCCAGCAGGCGGTCTTCCGCCGCCGCCAGATCGTTTTGCGCCTGTTGGTGGGCTTCCAGCGCCTGGCGGTGCCTTTCCGCCAACCCGGAGGGGACTTCGGGAGACGCTTGCGGGTCTCCTCCCAACAAGTCCCGTTCTTCGGTGAGTTGTTCCGCCAACCCGGTTTCCTCGCGGACGGTGCGATCCAACTCAAGGCGGGCCGTGTTGAGCAGGGCCTCGGCCTGGCGCACCTCGTCCAGCTTGTCCAGGGGAAACTCGCGCACGGCCCCCAGGGCGAAGCAATGTTTCGTGGCCGTGTCGATGCGTTCTTTCAGGGCTTCCGCCTCGCGGAGACGCCCGGCCTGTTCGTGCCACGCCATAACCCGGAGGGCGTCGTCGATGCCTTGTCGTTGCACACGCAGCCGGTCCGTCTCCTCGCGGATGAAAAGGCGCTCGGCGCGCAACCGCGCCATTTGACGACGCAGCTCACGGGCCTGGCCCAATTCATGATCGAGCAGCACCAATCGTGCCCGGGCGCCGGGCAGGGGCCGCGTCCGGTCGTCGCCGCGACCGATGGCTTTCACCCGTTCCGCGAGTAGCGCAATGGCGGCGTCCGCCGAAGCGCCTTCGGAACCGGAATCGGCCAGGGCCGCAAGCTTTTCGCGGATGCGCGCCAGCGCGTCGTGATCGCCCAAGCCATCGAGACTCAGGTGACTGATGGTGGCGACACCGAGGAAGACCTCCTTGGCGAGGCCCAGGTGCGTTCCCGCGAAATCCACCTCGCCATTGCCCAGTTGCCGGAAGTCCCGCGTAACGTCCTCCCCCGAGGCGGTGGTCACGCGGACGGACTCTTCCTCCCGCGTGAAGACACGGTCTATTTCGAAGCCCTCGCCGTTGTCGAGGACATAGTCGAGCCGTCCGCCATAACGTTCGGCCCCTTGCCAGGGCCTGCGCAGATCATTCGCTTCCTCGTAGGCCCGGACGGACACGCCCTGTTTCTGCCCGTACAGCAGGTCCGTGATGAAGCAACGAAGAGTTGACTTCCCCTGCTCGTTGGGGCCGACGATAACCTGCAACCCCGGCTGGAAAGTGAGTTTCCGGTTGGTGAAGCGGCCGTAGCCGTCGATGTGAACCTGGCGCACCCTCATGAAGGCGCTCCCCCACGGACATCCCCTTGCGGCAGGGGAAGCGTCTCGCCGCGGTATGCGGCAATCCCCGCCTCGCGTGTGCGACGCAACGCCCGCCGCCGGGTTTCGTCGGGCGCGTCGGCCAATTCTTTCGCCAGGCGCTCCGCGAAAGCGCCGAGGCTGGTGCTTTGCCGCGCCAGCGCGTCGAGGTACGCACTGGCGTCCGTCTGGTCGGACCACGAAAGCAGTTCAAAGCCGGAGGCCGCTTCCCCCAGTGCCTCCCGCAGCCACCTGTGGAAGTTTTCCGGCGCACGCCCGGACAGGGTAAGGTGCAAGGCGCGGGGAAGGCCCTCTCCCGCCAGCTCCCCAAGGCGCTTCGCCAGGTCCCGGGGACCATGGAAGCCCGTGCAATCGATCTCGTGCGCTTCGAACAGGATGCGCGACGAATCCACGGGGCGGATCGTGGCTTCGCCACCCGCCTCGACCTCGATTTCCAGGAAATAGTGCATGCCGGGCGCATTGAAATCGAGTCCCTCGGGAGTGCCCGGGTAGCTCATGGCCGTGTGGGCCTGGCCCATGATGGGCGTGATTTCGTGGTAGTGCCCCAGGGCCAGGTAAGAGAGGTGCTCATGGGCCATGTTCCCGGCGTGAAAGGGCATGACCCCGGAGGTCCCGGGCGCGAGATGGCTCATTTCCGCGCCATGGGCCACGGCGATATGGCAGCACCCGTCCGCCTTGATTGAGAGGCCTTCCGCCAAGGGATTGTTCGACGGTTGCGGACCGTCGAAGGCGGCCCCATGGACCACCGCGTTCAGGTCCGGCAGATCGACCGACGACCAGGCAGGCGCGCGGAAAATGTGGACATTCGGCGGCCACGGTTCGCAGGCATAAGGGGAATCGGGCGTATGGGGGTCGCTCTCCCCCGGCGCGATAAATACCGGGATGGGCCGTACCAACGCGAACATTTCCCGGAGAAAGGAAACCGTATCCCATTGCAGGCGTTCCGCGTCAAAAAGATCCCCCGCGATAAGCAGGGCATCCGCCGGCCATTCCGTGGCCCTGCGCATGATGTCCTGGAAGACTGTCCGCAAGGCGAGCCGTCGCCGCGCGCCAAAGCCCGGTCCATGGATGACCCCCGGCCGCGCGGCCCAGGCATAGGCGGTGTCAAGATGGATATCGGCGGTATGAATCAGCTTCATGAAAGGGCGCTACTGCTTTTCGGGGAATGGACAATCCGTATCGTCCAGTCGGACGACCCCCCTAGTGTATGCGAAGTGAGGGGGAAAGCGAAAGGTGGTGGCCCCTACCGGGCCTGCGTCACCAAAGTGAGTTTTTCGATTTTTCTTTCGTTTTTGGGCAGTAGCATGTAGTATATATACTACATGGTCGTTGATTACAACCACAGGAGGATTGAGTATGACCCGGCTCCAACAATTGGAAGCACAACG
>JAJRTN010000178.1 GCA_024278275.1 Candidatus Hydrogenedentota bacterium | reverse complement strand
CTCAAACAATCCGGCATGGAGTGGACCGTACGCGGTGCAAACGCAATCACCGCACTGCGTTGCGTCATTCAATCAGGACGGTTCGAGGAATACTGGGAGCAGCGCGCCGCATGAAAACCCCCAAAATTGACGCAGGCCCCGGGCGACACCCCGTCCGCCCGTTGCATTCTATCCCGGTCTGGGCTACTATAACGCCACTGGATTGGACACGGGTATGCAGGAGAAAGGATTGAGCGATGCGGTCTGACGGTGAAGATAGGCGGCGGTACCCGCGAAGCCGGCGGGGCATCTCCGTGATGACGGACGATTCGGGGCCGGGTGTTCTCAACCATATCGACAACATCAGCGCGAACGGTATCCTCTGTCACACCATCAAGCCGGTGCCGCTTATGACGCGGATCGGAATTGCCCTCGAATTGCCCAAGCCTTTCGGAAACCGCATCGACGGAGAGGGCGTGGTGGTGCGTTGCGTCCCCGATGAACAGGGGGACGACCATTTCAAGGTGGCCATCCTTTTCACCAAGCTCGATGACGAAGCCCATGACGCCATCCACCGCTTCGTGGAACATGACCTGGAACAGTCCGCGCAGGACGCCTGACGCGCGCCGTGGGACGAATGACGCCACGGGCGCGGGGTTTTGACCTTGCCGCGTTAATCGTATGCGCACTCATCCTGGGCGGAACCGTGCTCTACCCTTCCCTGCGCCTGGCGGCCCAGGCCCTGGCCCGGTGGGTTCCGGAGGCGGTTCTCGAAGCGCGGGGGCTTGCGGCCGTGCGCAACACTTTCCTCATGGCGCTGGCCTCGGTGGGTACGGCCGGCGTCGTGGGCACGGGCCTGGCCCTCGTGCTGACACGTTACACCTTCCCCGGGAGCCGCGCCCTGGCCGTGCTGGCCTATCTGCCCTTCACCCTGCCACCCCTCGTGGGCGTACTCGGCTTCTACTACATCATCGGCCGCGACGGATTCATCCCGCGTTTCCTGGAGACCCGGCTGGGGATGGAAGACGCCGCCCCAAGCGGCTGGTGGGCCATCCTCATCATCCACACCTACTCGTTCTACGTCTTCTTTTACGCCATGATCGCCCCCGCGCTGGCCAACCTGGATCACGCCCAGGTTGAAGCGGCACGCACCCTGGGCGCGGGTCCGGTCCGCACGTTCCGAAAGGTAACCATGCCCCTCCTGCGGCCGGCCCTGCTGGGCGCCTCCCTGCTCACCTTCATGTCTTCGGGCGCGTCTTTCAGCGCGCCCTACTTTTTCGGACGCGATTTCCCCATGCTGAGCGTGCGCATCTACGAAGAAACCAGCCAGTTCAATCTCGACGAAGCACTCACGATAACCCTGGTGCTGGCGGCCGTTTCCCTCACGGGCGTACTCCTCTTCCGGGGGCGGCAAAAGCCCTCGGGCGGCGCGTCCAAGGGCGTGCGCAGCCCCCTCAAGAGCCGTGCGGGACGCCTCCTGGCCGGGGCCGCGGCGTGGACGTGCATCCTCGGCCTGTTATTGCCCCATCTCACTATCCTGTGGCTTTCCTTCGCCGACTACCGCGCATGGCAGACGGAAATCATCCCCACCACCATGACACTGGACAACTACATCCGCCTTTTCCGCGACCCCGGCGCCTTCGCCCCGGTGCGCAACAGCCTGTGGATGAGCGCGCTGGCCACGACCGCCACGGCCGCCGTGGCCCTGCCCGCGGCCTACCTTATCGCGCGACGCCGCCCCGGGGGACGTTGGGTGAACTTCCTGGTCATGATTCCCTGGGCACTTCCCGGCACGGTTATCGCCATGAACCTTATTGTTTCCTTCAACGATCCGTGGCTGCCCCTCTACAACACGGTTTGGATACTGCCCCTGGCCTATTTCGTGCGCAACATCCCCCTCCTTACCCGCATGACCGGCGCGGCCATCGAGCCCTTCGACGCCGCCCTGATCGAAGCGGGCCGCACCCTGGGAGCCTCGCGCGGGTACTGTTTCCGCCGCGTGGTGGCGCCCCTCATCGCCCCGGCCGTGGTGGCGGGAATGGCCCTCGTTTTCGCCACCTCCCTCGGGGAGTTCGTGGCTTCCATCCTGCTCTACACGCCGGGCAATATCCCCATTGCCGTCAAGATCAACATGGAATGGCGCACGGCCCTCGGACCCGCTTTTGCCTACAGCGTGTTGCTCATGACCCTGGTGGGCCTCACCTTTGCCCTGTCGCGCCGCTTCACGACACGAACCATGTAAAAGTACGGGCGACGGTGGGGGTTGAGCTTCGGTCCCCCCGCCGCATATAGTGGATTACGTGCTATACTGGATTCAGGGCGCGAAAATACAGAGGCATTTGCGCAATTAAGAATCTTTTTACGTGCCATCCGCAGGACCGTGTTCGGCCCCGACATTTCGTATGTTGCGGCCAGGACAACCGCAGCATATGAGGATCATGGGGCGGTGGCGTTGAAAATCATCTCTTTTTTGCACATGGCACCTACGGGGACAACATGGAAACCATCACGGAAAAGAAAAGGGGAAACGCCGCGTACCGCGTGCTGCTCTTCGGCGGCGAAGCCAGGAAACTGCCTCCGCTCATTGCCGAACATCCCGCCCTTGCGCTGGTCGAAGATGAGCCCGACGTGGTCGTCTGTTACGGCGGCGACGGCACCCTGCTGGCCGCCGAACTGCTGTGGCCGGGAATCCCCAAAGTGCCCATTCTCAACAGCAACCGGGGCCACCGGTGCATCCCCCACGCCCCGAACGAAGTGCTCGCCGGCCTCGCCGCGAACAAACTCGTGGCCCATGAATACACAAAAATTACCTGTGCCCTGCGCCACAAGGGGCGCCGTGAAGCCGACCGCCACCTGGTGGCCCTGAATGAGTTCAACGTCCACATGGGCCGGATCAACAGCGCCGTGCGCTTCCAGATCTGGCTCAACGACGAGCCCTACGACAACGGCGTCGAGATCATGGGCGACGGCCTGGTGGTCTGCACGCCCTTCGGCAGTACCGCTTATTTCGCCCAGATAACCCGGGGCATCTTCACGCGGGGCATCGGTGTCGCCTTCAAAGCCACGCGCCAGCATATCGACCACCTCGTCGTGCCCCCGGAAGTCGAGGTACGGGTGCTGATCACGCGCGGTCCCGCGGAACTGGCCTACGACTCCGCCCACGAATACCTTTCCCTGGAGGCGGGCGACGAACTGCTCATCGGCAAGCATGAACCGGGGGCCACCATTCTCACCTGCGGTCCCATCCGTCGCCTGGATGAACCGTTCTGAAGGCACGGCCGGAAAGCCCGCGTCTTCCCCGATTGTCCGGCTCAAGCAAGCGGCAACCACCCACGCCTTTCGCAGACCGCCTTTGCGAGGGAGCCTGACCCGGGTATTCCACCAGCCACCTGTCGCACCCATGTGGGAGCCCCCAAAGTGTCCAAACGGGCAATATGAATTCCCCGCCGCCCACCAGGCATTTCGGCCGATGGCAAGTGTTCACGGCGTAATCCGTGCCTTGTTCATACCCTTGCATGTGGCGAACAAGCCCTGGAACCGCTGGAGTAAGCGTTGACAGGAGTTCCCCCAAAAAAACGTTGTTTTCCGGCGTAAGTTACATACCTCTACTACTTTAGGTCTCATCCTGGGTGGAATGACTGCATTGGGGGGGATCTTCGAAAAAAGTTGACAATAGGCAAGCCCGGGATATACCTTTATGGTGAAAGATGTAGTTCCAAGTCTTTTTGAGTTCGAGATTTTCGTTCCGTGCCATCCTGTATATTGCGGTTTTGCGGCAAATCGCTTTCTCGCGGGCGACACTTTCGAGGCAGATTGACCCAACACTCGCGTGGCCCCTCCGCCGCACATGCGCTTTTCGTGCGTAACGGACCGGTCGCCGGTTCCATGGAGCGCTCATGCCAGACGATATACACAGTGGAGCTGATTCCGTGAATCCCTTTGCCCTGCGGCAACCGATGGATCTCGATAACGCGAAACTCCCTCGCGGCCAGGTCCATATCATCCCCGAGCGCTGCAAGGGGTGTGACTACTGCATTGTCTTTTGCCCCAAGGATGTCTTGGTCAATGCCAAGGCGATCAACGCCAAGGGTTACCATTACCCGGTGGTGGCCGATGGCAAAGAAAACGAGTGCGTTCATTGCCGTTTCTGCGATCTGATTTGTCCCGAGATGGCGATTTACACTGAAGACCTGTCCGGTACGGAGGAAACGGAATGACCACGGAAACGGATTCCGCCGCGCCGCCCCTTGAACCCCGCGTGGATACGGGCACCCATTTCATGTTGGGCGATCACGCCGTGGCCGAGGCGGCCCTGGCCGCGGATCTCGATTTTTTCGGCGGGTACCCCATCACCCCCTCGACGGAGATTGCGGAGCGATTGGCCCATCGCCTGCCCCGCGTTGGCGGGAAATTCGTACAGATGGAAGATGAATTGGGGAGCATGGCATCCATTATCGGCGCCTCTCTCGCGGGGGGGCGGGCGATGACGGCCACCTCCGGGCCGGGCTTCAGCCTCATGATGGAGAACATCGGGCTGGCGGCCATGATGGAAGTGCCGGTAGTGGTGGTGGATGTCATGCGTGCTTCGCCCTCCACGGGACTGCCCACCATGCTGGGCCAGGCGGACGTGCTTCAGGCGCGTTGGGGCTCTCACGGCGACTATGGGATCATCGCCTATTCGCCCGCGTCACCCCAGGAATGTTTCAGTCTCACCATCATGGCCTTTAACGCGGCCGACCGCTACCGTGTGCCCGTCTTTCTCATGATGGACGAAGCGGTGGCACACATGACGGAACGGGTCGTCATTCCACCCGCCTCGGAGATCGTCCGGGTCGAGCGGAAAGGGCCGGACAAGCCGCCCGGCGAGGAACGGTTTCTTCCCTTTAAGCCCGGAGAGGATCTCGTGCCGCCCATGGCCCATGCCGGTGAGGGTTACAAGGTGCATTTCACCGGCTTGACCCACGACGAACGGGGTTACCCGGCGCTCAACGTGCCGACCCACGAAAGCCTGGTGCGGCGGTTGGTGGATAAGATCCGCCTCAATGCCGACAAGATCAAAATGTACAACGAGTACTTGGTCAACGACGCCGAGGTGATGGTGGTTTCTTTCGGTTCCACCTCGCGTTCGGCCTTCAGTGCGGTACACGAAGCACGGGCCCGCGGCATCAAAGCGGGGCACTTGCGCCTGATAACCATATGGCCCTTCCCCGAATCGCGTATTCGGCGTATTATCAAGATGGGCAACGTCAAGAAGTTCATCGTGCCTGAAATCAATCTGGGCCAAATGCGCCGGGAGGTCGAGCGGGTCACTTCGTTACCCGTCATCGGCATCAATTCCGCGGGGGGCCGAATGATTACACCGGATGAAATCCTGGAGGTAATTGCGAAATGAGCGCGGTAGCTGCACAAAAGGAGAAAGTGGTCGCCGGGCATCCCATCGACCAGATGCTTCGCCATGACCGATTGCCCCATATCCTGTGCCCCGGTTGCGGCATCGGCCCCGTGGTCCACTGCTATGCCGAGTCCATCCTCGAATCCGGCCGGCACGAGGACGAGCATGTTTGCGTTTCGGGCATTGGATGCAGCGGTCGCGCGGCGGGTTACATCAATGTCGATTCCTACCACACGACCCATGGCCGGGCCATACCTTTTGCCCTGGGCATCGCCGTGCAGAATCCCGAGCTGGTGGTGACCGTCATCAGCGGCGACGGCGATCTGACCGCCATCGGCGGCAACCATTTCATCCACGCGGCACGGCGCAACGTAGACCTGAACATCATCTGTATCAACAACTTCAACTATGGCATGACAGGCGGTCAGGCGGCGCCCACCACCCCCACCGGCGCCACGGCGTCCACCACCCCCTACGGCAACACCGAGCCGGCTTTTAACTTGTCCTACCTGGCCCGTGCCGTGGGCGCTTCCTTCGTTGCACGGTGGAGCATTTTCCACGTGCGTCAACTCAAGGAAGCCATCCTGCGCACCATGGAGATCCGCGGTTTTACGTTCATCGAAGTCCTGTCTCCCTGTCCCACCGGCTTTGGCCGGGCCAACAAGCTCAGCCGCGGCCTGAGTATGATGGAGGCCTTCCGGGACCGTTGCCAGGTGGAAAACGGGGCGCCGCAGATTGGCCCCCTCACCGTGGACATCACCGATACGTCCAAGCCCATTGTTCTGGGTAATTTCCTGGATGAAGAACGTGAGCCCTATGGCCCGGTGGTCATGGGGCCCGTAACGAAACGGGGCCCCGCCGAATGGGCGGCCGTCCGGAAAACACGCTATGATGATGAGCGCCATGCCTGATACCACCGTAACAAAGACGAAGACCACCCAGGTGCGCATATCCGGGTTTGGCGGACAGGGCATTGTGCTTGCCGGCATGCTGCTCGGCAAGGCCGCCAGTCTTTATGACGGCAAGGAGGCCGTGTTTACCCAGGCCTACGGCCCCGAGGCCCGGGGCGGTGCGTCCAACGCCGACGTGATTGTCTCCGACACCCCTATCGGTTACCCCCTGTTGACCCGGCCCGATGTGGTGGTGGCCATGTTCCAGGAAGCCTATGCCCGGTTTCGGCCGGGACTACGGGAGGGTGGGACCCTCATAATAGAGTCCGACCTGGTGCATCCCGCCGAGGACGATACCGCCTTCCACGGCATTGCGGCGTCGAAAATCGCCGAGGAACTGGGACGGCGCATTGTTGCCAACGTGGTGGTGCTGGGCTACCTCGTTGGTTTGACCGATGTAGTGAGTCGAAAGAGCGTCGAACGGGCCATCGAAACCACGGTGAAGCCCGGCACCATCGACCTGAATTTCGAGGCCTTCGCGGCCGGCTATGACCGCGCAAGACAGGAGCTTCGTCCATGAGTGATGCGGTACTGGTGATCGGAGGCGGGGTGGCCGGACTGCGTGTTTCCCTTGATTTAGCCAAGGCGGGGGCACGGGTCGTGCTCGTTGAGCGCGAACCGACACTGGGCGGCAAGATGTCCTCCGCCCTTGATGAGGATACGCCCGACCCTGCCATTTTTGGCGGCTTGCAGCCCCCGCGCATGGAAGCCGTGGCGCGGCAAGCCGGCATCGAGGTGCTCACCCTCGGCGAGGTCATCGCCCTTACGGGAGAGCCCGGTGATTTTACCGCCACCATACGCCAACGCGCGCGTTACGTGAACGATGCCTGCATCCGCTGTGGTCACTGCCGCCAGGTGTGCCCCGTGCTCCAGCCCAATGAATTTGACGCCGGCCTCGCCTTTCGCAAAGCCATCTACAGTCCCGTTCGCAACAGCGTGCCTCATCCCTACGTCATCGACATCAATCACTGTCTCAATACACCGCCCAACTACCTGCCCTGCTCGCGCTGTGTCGAAGTGTGCGAGGATGACTGCATCGACTTCAGTGTTCATCCCACGGAAACCTTTGAGCGTGAAGTGGCCTCCGTGGTGCTGGCCACGGGATTCGACGTGTCCCGGCCCGCGAACATCACCGGTCTCGGCTATGGCCGCCATCCCGACGTGCTCACCGCCATGGAACTCGAGCGGCTCCTCTCCAACAATGGACCCACCAACGGATTCATCGAACGCCCCTCCAATCATGCGGAACCTGAGCGGGTCCTTTTCATCCTGCTGGACACATCGCGCTTCGCCTGGTCTTACACGGCCCGGCACACCGCCCGACTGGCGGACCAGGACGTGACCGAAATCAGCGTGCTCTATAACAATCAGCTCGCTTTTACCCAGGGCCTCGGCGAGTATTGGAAACGAACCGCGGCGGAGGGCGTGAACCTCCTTTGGGGGGAGGCGCAGGAGGTGGCTCCCGCCGAAGACGGCGCCATCACGGTCCGCTACCGGGACGGCAACTCCGGCTCGGAGCGCACCCTGTCATTCGACATGGTGGTCATCGCCTCACCGGTGACGCCGGCTGCGGGGATTGAAAACCTGGCCGATACCTTGGGCGTGGGTGTGACGTCCGACGGATACGTCAAGCTCGTGGAGATGGAATTCGGGCGTACCATCACCACCCGTTCCGGCGTCTATGTCGCCGGTTGCGCCACCGGCCCTAAGAACATGGCCGATACCCTCGTCGAGGCCAATACCGCCGCGGGCAACGCCCTTCGCTACGTCAGCTTCGACAGCGGGGAAGATGAGCAGGAATACACAAACGGCCGCACGGGCATGCTTGTCGGCGGCAAACTGCTTTCCCAGGAAGAGCTGCAAAAACGTATCGAAGGACTGTTGCTCAGCATTATGGAGCGGGGTTGATAACCTCCTTCCATGGCCCATGGCAAGGATGAAGTCGTATCGCGCCATGCGGCCGATCACGGGGAGCGCGACATCGCCGGTACTGCTTAATCCAGGCGGAGGGGTGGCGGTAAACCCGTTTTCGGAAAACCATGCCGTTGCCTGATCGGGATCAGGAAGGCTGAACGCCCGGGAACTACCCCATGTCCTCCAGAGGCGGCACGTTTCCCCGGGTGGGGGAATGGGCGCCGCGGGTGGGGGCGGCCCAACGGGTGGCGTTGAGTATAACCCGCTGGATCGCTTCGCTGTAATAGATGGGAAAGGTTTCATGGCCGGGGCGGAAGTAAAAGACCTTGCCCTGCCCCCGGTGCCAGCAGCAGCCGCTGCGCAGGATCTCGCCCCCCTGGAACCAACTGATAAAGACCTGCTGGTCGGGTTGGGGGATGTCGAAGTGCTCGCCGTACATCTCGGCGTGGGGCAGCTCGATGTATTCGGGCAGCCCCTCGGCAATGGGATGGGCGGGATCCACCACCCAGAGCCGCTCTTTCTCGCCCACGCCCTTCCATTCACGCCAGCGGAGATTCCCGCTGGTGCCCATGAGGGCGCGGAAAGGCTTGGACTTGTGGGCGGAGTGAAACGCCACCAGCCCCATGCCGTCCAGCACGCGCTGTTGCACCCGTTCCGCATTCTCGTCGGTCACGCGGGCGTGGGCGATGTGTCCCCACCACAGCATGACGTCGGTCGTGTCCAGGATAGCATCGGTGAGCCCTTGCCCCTCGTCGTCCAACTCGACGCAACGCACGGAGGCGATCCCGGTCTTGCCCTCGACGGCCTTCGCAAGCTGCCCCCCCAGGGTCTCGGGATAAACGCGGGCGACTTCCTCGCTCTCCCGTTCGTGTACGCCTTCGTTCCAAATGGTAACCCGAATGCCGGTGGTCATGTTCGTACTCCTTGCGCCATGGTTAAAAAGAATCGGAAAGCGCCCATGGGACGTAGTGGACCGGCGGCCTCGTCCACTATGTCCACTATGTCCACCAAGTCCACTTTTCCCGGGGTTGCCCCACGTTCAAGACAGCACGGCTTGTGGGGACGGCGGGGTACCCCCGTTGAGATCCTCGGCAACGGTTCGGTGTCGCGCGGCCAGGGTGTAATAGTAGTTGTGCGTTTCATACTGGGTACGTACGATTTCACCTTCCTGCCCGACATAGCGGTTCGACTGTGCCTCGTCGAGGATTCGGGCCTTGAAGTTGTCCCGGATCTGTATTTCCATGGTTTCCCACACCTCCCGCGCGAGCGCGGGATCGAGAATGGGAAAGCCCACCTCGATACGCCAGTCCAGGTTGCGTTCCATGAGGTCGGCCGAACTCATGTAAACCACCCGGTCCCCGCCTCGGCCAAAGATATAGATCCGCTGGTGCTCCAGGTAGCGGTCCAGGATCGAAATGGCGCGCACATTCTCATGGGGCAGCATGGCATAGGTGGTCCGCACGATCAGATCCATTTTGACGCCCGCGTTGGCGGCCTTCCTCAACTCCGCGATGGTCTTCTTGTCCGTGAGGTGGTTGACCTTCAGGAAGATGTAGCCTTCCCCGCCCTTGTCGGCTTCGCGCCGGATGAGCGCGGTGATCTTGTTTCTCGTGCTGAAGGGCGAGACCATGAGGTGGTCGAAGGTGAGTTCCGGCATGGTATGGAGGCGCGCGGCCGTGTCCAGGTAGTCAAAGACCAGGGCCACCTCACGCCCCATGGCCGGGTCGGCGGTGAAGAGCATGCTGTCCACGTACAGTCTTCCCGTCGATTCGTTGAAATTACCCGTGGAAAGCCCCGTGATCAGCTTTTTCCTTCGCTCGATAAGCAGGAGCTTCGAGTGGACCTTCATGGGGGGCACGCCGAAGACCACTTTCACGCCCACTTCCTGGAGTTTCTCCGAAACGCGGATATTGTTTTCTTCGTCGAAGCGGGCCTGTAATTCCACCGAGACAAAGACATCCTTGCCGTTTCGGGCCGCGTTGTAAAGAGCGTTCACGACCTGCGAATCCTCGGCCGTGCGGTAGAGCGTCATTTTGATGGCATCCACCTTGGGATCCACGGCGGCCTCGCGCAACAGGCGGATGACGTGATCGAAAGACTGGTAGGGATAGGTAACCAGGACATCCCGCTCCCGGATGGTCTGCATGATGGGACGTCCGTAGACATCGAGTTGGGGATGGGCCGCGGGGTTCATGTGTTCAAAGGCGAGTTCCGGCTTGCGCAGGGGGAACTTTATAAGGTCGCGCATGTTGTGATAGCGCCCGCCCGCGATGTTCGTATCCGACCCCGACACTTTCAATTCCTTCAACAGAATCATGCGCAGCTTGTCCGGCATGGTGGCGTCGTAAACAAAGCGGGTTGGCCGCCCCCCCTTGCGCTGGGCCAGCACGCGTTCCATCTTGCGCACATAGCCCTCGGAAAAATCGTTGTCGATGTCCAGCTCCGCGTCCCGCGAAATCTTGAATTGGTAGGCGCCGATGCGGTCATACTTGAAAATGTAAAAGATATCGTCCAGCCGGTAGCGGATCACGTCGTCGATGTACATGATGTGGCCATTGGGCAACTCGACGAAACGCGGAACCGTCGAAGGAATCTCCAGGATGGCAAAGCGCGGTTTCGGCGCCCACATCTTGATCCCGAGGTAGAGGCCGCCGTCCGCTATACGGGGAAAAGGCAACCGCTTGCTGCAGATGATGGGCACCAGGCGCGGCAGCACCTTGCTTCGGAAATGGGCTTTCACCCAATCCCGCAGGTCTTGCGGTTCCTGGCGAATATCCGTTTCCGTCAGGATGCGCGATCCGGCTTCCGCCAGGCTGGCCACGATATTTTCGTAGGCCTGCTGAAAACGCTCGTCCAACTCCCGGGCCTTCTCGCTCACGGCCTCCAGGACATCCCCCATGGCGTCTTTTCCCAACTCGATGCGCCGGTGGATACTGGCCACCCGAACCTTGAAAAACTCGTCCATGTTGGACGAAAAGATTCCGAGAAAACGGAGTCGCTCCAAAAGTGGATTGCGAAGGTCCTCGGCTTCCTGCAAGACCCTTTCATTAAAGGAGATAGTGGATATCTCGCGGATCTGGGGGAGATTTTTCATGGGATAGAGTATAACAAATGCCGCGGGATTATAGTCCCGGCCCGGGTCGGCCGAGTCCGCAAAAAAACCGAAAGCATTCCCGTACCCGGGCGGGCGATGAAAGCACACAAAGCGTGGGGGCCATTCGATTTGTGAGCAAGCTCCATGGGGATAGTGCCGCCGAGAGACCGGGGCCCGCGCCCCCGCAAACGTGTCGGGCCATACCCGCTTTGCCCTTTCCTGCGAAACACACGGCGAAAACAGGAGAACGGCAACACACATTTGGTCATCTGTGCACATTTTTTGTTACAGAAATGGTAAGACTTCCCGGGAAGGGCGGGGTTGCTCCTCATCTTGCCTGAGAAAAGCTCGAAAACATCCGGAATCGATGCCTCAAAAAATTGGCATGTATATTGCTTCAATAATGATGATATCGAGGACCGTTACGCACGACGCACTGCAGGGTGATGATGGTGGGTGCTTCGCGGTCAAAAACGATCAAGAAAGGCTTGACGTTATGATAAGCTCCCGTAGACTGCGGTATTGTGGCGTGTTTGGGCTGGCCATGGTATGCCTGATGGCGCCGTCGTATGCCCTGACCATCAACTTTCACGGATGGGAAAGTGCTTTTAACACCTCCGAATCGGAAACCATAATCTCCACCAACCAGCTTTCGGTGGACCTGGCCATTCTTTCCGGTGGCGATGTATCCTTCTTTTTCAGCAATGCTCCCGGGGTGGATGCGGTGATTGCGGAGATCTATTTCTACGACACGGTGGATCCTTCCCGGCTGCTGTTCAGCCCGGACCCGGCACTGGTGGGCAGTTCAGGCGTGGAATTCGTCGGGGGCGCGCACCCGGGCAATCTTCCGGGTCAAATCGACCCGGCATACAAGATCGAGGCCAAGAATCCTGCTCCACACAATGGAATTGCGAATGGAGACAGCCTGACGGTATCCCCCGTCGGCTGGGGTGGCGGCTTGTTCACCGAGCAGGACTTCGAAGACGCTTTCAACAATGGAGACCTGTTCATTGGCCTTCATGTCACGGGCATGGGCACGTCGGGAGAAAGTGACTGGTTCATCACGCCGGGCAACGGCGTCACGCCGCCTCCACCGCCCAGCCCGAACCCCGGGGTGCCCGAGCCAGCCACGGTGCTGCTTTTGGGCACGGGGCTTTCCGGTCTGGTTTTGCGCCGTCGAAACACCGGGGAAAACGCATAGCCCCCTTATCGGCCTACTTCGGACGGACGTCGCTTTTTGTGCGGGAAGCGACGTCCGTCTTGTTTTGAGTCTCTCCCATCTACCAACAGCCTCGGCTATTCGTCAACCGTTCACGAGAAGGAACACCCGTATTTCAAGGGTGTATGGAAACACACCTCACAAAGGTCCGTGAACAGTTACCCTATTCGTAACCGCCCTTGGTTTGGGAATCAAAGAGGGAATTGTTTTTCGGACCAAACCAGCCCACGGCGTGGCGGTAGTTGTCGCCGTTGAAGACGTTGGTCTTGGGCGCCCATCCCCACTTTTCGCTCGTTACATGTCCGTCGCACCACATGACGTTGGCGCGGCCGAAATGGCGGAAGTGAATACTAGGCGAGGCGAAGCCCCAATCCTTGTTGCCCCTGGGCGACTCGGGGGTCACGAAGTAGGGCGGTTCGAGGAAACCGTATTCGATGATGTGGTCCTCCTGGGGCAGGGCGGCATCGGCGAACATGATGGTTTTGCTCGGATCGGCGACCCGGCTGTCGAGGGTGGTCCGGGTGACGGAGCCGGGCCAGGGCATGGCGTACATCATGCTCCCCAGGTAGGCCATGTTGTAACCGTAGCCGCCGGTGCCGGACTCGAAGGCGTTCTCCACTTCACCGGCCTTGCGAAACTCCGTAAAGGAAGGGCACTCCTTCACCCGCGCATCGGGCAGGTACTCCGCGAGCGGCCCTTCCTTGGGATTGAAAGGGCTCGTGGGGTCGGGCCGTTTCCGCACGCCGTGCCAGCGGATACGCCCGCCGAATCCGTCGAAGATATCGGGGGCCGCGGGGACATAGCGCCCCTTGTTTTCACCGGCGTACATGGTCATGGCCAGGAAAAGCTGGCGCAGGTTGTTCACGCACTGGACGGAGACGGCCTTTTGCCGCGCGCGGGAAAGGGCGGGCAGGAGGATGGCGGCGAGGATGGAGATGATGGCAATCACCACCAGCAGTTCGATCAGGGTAAAGCCATGCCGTGTCATGCCGTGCTTCTCCGGAGGGTGGCCGCGCCGAGAAGCGCCATGGCCATCGCCAGAAGTGCGAAGCCCGGGGCGGTGCCGGCGGGCATCCTGGTGAAATCAAACGCACCGAGGTTGAAGGTCTTCATATCGAGCAGCACCGTTTGCCCCGCATCCCCGTAGGTTTCAACGATAAAGTCGGCGGAGAGGACGGGCACCTTAACATTGAATTCAGCGCGGCCCCCCGTTACCCGCACCTGGTGGCCCCCCATGGTGAGATCCGCGTCGCCCGACACGATGGTTCCGCCGGTTACCACCACGGTCAGCAGCGTTCCATCGGTCACGATGTTTCCGTAGGCATCCACAATGCCCGAGGCCCGCATGAACGTGGTGAGAGGCTCATCCTCCGTGGGCGGCTCCGGCTGCCAGGCGATGGGGCCCGCGGCGGGCCCCGGCACGAAGGGATAGACGAGTTCACCAAAAGCGGTACCCGTCACGCTTGATACCTGGATGGTGCTGCTGCCCGACCGGGCGGGCGCGGTGATCTCGAAAAGGATGCGTCCGCCGTTGCTCGCGACCTGGTGACCGTCCCGCCCGGCGTCGGCATCAACCGTGGCCAGGGTTCCCAGGCTCGCCGTCACGGTGAACAAGGTGCCGTCGACCACGGATTGGCCCTGATCGTCGCGCACCACCTCGCTCGATACGGAAACGCTGTTGGCCGGATCGGCCACGGTTCCGTCATCCGGGGTGGCACTAAGCACGATATCGCCCTGCGGTCCCGCCGTACTGTCCGGGTCGCCATCGCCCGCCACGGAGACGAGGGCGAAGGTTCCCGCGTAACGGCTCCGGAAGGTCACCTGGTTGGCCGTGCCGAGCACCTGCACGGAAGAAATGCCGTTGGCCGTATAGGCGCCCCCGTCAAGACGGAGGGGCTGAAGCTGCGCCTCATCGAGTCCAACGATCTCGCCGGAGCCATAGGCGATGGTGAACTCTCCGTCCTGTACCTGGGCCGCGGCGAAGTCGTTCTCCGTGGAGAAGAAGGTGCGCGCCGCGCCACCCAGGAGCAGATCGCCCGAGGGCAGATTCCCCTGCGCCGGGGCGTGGACCATTATATCCACCTTCACGCTTCGGGCCAGGCCGAAGTCCCGCTCGCCATCCGAATAGAGGCGAATCCGGTTGCCCGCGTCGTCCCGCGCCACGCCCAGCAGGGCGCCCGCGGGGCTGCCGCCTTCCTCGGCGGGAATCTCCAGGGCGAGCACGGTGCTTTCAGGCCGGGTCGGATCGGTGCCCGCGACGCGCGTCTCGAATTCGTCCAGGATCCCGTCACCGTCCGAATCAACGGCCGGGGCCACGTCCGCCACGGCGTCCACTTCGGGCGAGTAGTAGCCCAGCGGTCCCGCCTGCCGCTCAATGAGCGCGCGAATACGGATGAAATCGAAGTCGGTCAGACCGGCGGGATCGCCGTTGGCGTCCACGGCCCAGGCAATATCGAAGGCGTCGCCGCCGCCCGTGCGCGCTTCGTGCCCCACGGTGAAGGGATCGCCCGGCCGGACATGGTTGTCCAGGTAAGGCGCCATGGTGGGATTCATATCGCCATAACCCCACGTGTATTCCGTCGTGTCATTCCCGCCATCCCCGTCGAAGAGATTGGGGTTGGTAATGTTGCCCATCAGCCAGAAGGGTTCCTCCTCGCTGTTCCCCTGGCCCGCCGGCTCCGTGATGGTGGCCAGCGGGTAGCTGAAGCCGCGGCTCCCGGGAATGAGGTACCACGGGTCATCCGCCTGGCCATTGCCGTTCGCGTCGCGGCTGATCTCGATGATCGCCGCTTCCTGGAACTTGCGCTGGCTGTTCCCGCCCACCCAAAAGGCATTGCCATAGACAATGCAATCGAGGCCCAACGGATTGTCCGGGTCGTCGGTCACGGGCGTGTCGAAGCGGAGCACCAGCACGCCGTCCCGCGAGCCGAGGCTGACCAGGGAGGTGTTGCCCGGCGCGGACATGGAACCGCCCGACGGCGCGCCCAGGGCCTCCGCCGGGTTGGAATAGGGACCGGCGGGGACGTTCGGCCCTTGAACAAATTCAACCACCGCATCGGCCCAGGGGTCTTCCCCGTGGGCGGCCGGTGAAACCAGGAAGACAAGCAGGATCGAAGCGAGCAGGAATCGGATTAACATCGGTATTCCGCCTTTCATAGACCCCCATGCGAAAAACGCAGGCGGGCACGGGTGGCAGCGATGCGGTGAGAGGCAGGCAAGGCGAACCCGCGCACGGGAAGGCAGCCGCAACTTGTTCCGCGAAGTTGCTGCACGTTTAAGTAGCGTACGTGCCGGGAGGGTCTTCTGGCTTCCGGTTCCGACCTCGGGCCACGCCTTCCCATCCACCAGCGTGGACAGTGGCATCATGCGGCCTTTGTCACCGGTTACAGCAGCGCGTATGCGACGGACTTACACCGTACTTCCCCAGACTCGGCACGCCGGGATCCTATCACCCCCCGGGCGGTAAGTCAATGCGGACAACACCCATGGGGGTGCCTGTCCCCAAGCACCGCGAAGGCATGGCGGAGGCTGGGAACAGCCTCCCTCCCCTGTTCGTCACCTCTAAACCGACATTTTATGTCTACGCGCCCCAGCCGGCCATCCAATAGACAAAGCCGATAAGCCCCGCCACCCAGGCCCAGAAAAAGAGGAAACCGCCCACGCTGAGCCACGAGGGCATGTAGATTTCGAAGTCCGGATGTTTGATGACCTTCGGCGGGTTTCCCGGCGCGCGGCCCACGGGCAGGGTAAAAGGCGTGGTAATGTGCGGCTCGTTATCGACGACCGGCGTGCGCAGGCAGTTGTACACGCGGTCGAGCTTGGCGGTGGGCACCCGCCGCGTGACCAGACTGACCAGGATGCCCGCCAGGAACTGGGCGCTCAGGTAAAAGAAGATCTGCCAGGAATCGCGGAACTTGCCCTTCCACAGCATGAACTTCGGCAGGGCGGGGGCGGTGACGGCGACGACGGTTCCCTCGGGCAGCACCGCCGTATCGTTCGCCTTGCTCCAGAAACCGTCGTCCCATGGCCCCGCGCTCCAGGCCCGCAGCTTGTCCGGGGTGACCCCTGTCCGCCCGGCCACTTGTTCCAGCGTCATGCCGGGCTCCGCGACCAGGTACTTCTCGCCGGCCGCGTAGGCTTGAAACGCCGCGGTGCCGGTGGCATAGAGGACAATGAAGCCCGCGACCGTGGCGGCCCATGCGCCGGCGACCGTGGCCCGCCGCCAGAAGAGGCCCAGCCAGAAGGCGGCGGCGATGAGGGCTTGCAGTTTGAAGGTGAGCAGAAGGCCCTTGGGCACGTCTTCCACCATGAGGGCAAAGAAAACCCCGCAAATGACAAAGCACAGGGAGGCTATGCGCCCGACGAGGACGTAGTGTCTCTCGCTCTTGTCACGGGCGACCCAGCGGCGGTAGAGATTTTGCGTGAAAAGGCCCGAACAGGAAACCATGGCGGCGTCGCAGGACGACATGACCGAAGCGATAAGCGCGGCCAGGAACACGCCGATCAAACCGGGCATGACCAGGGGGAGCAGGTCATGGGCCACCTGTCCATAAACCAGGTCCGGCTGTTTCCCGGTAAGTCCGGGGTACATCACCACACCGCACAAACCCACCACCATCCAGGCGATGGTGCAGAAACGTTTGAGAAGATTACCGCCCGCAAACCCCACGCGCCCGTCCATCTCGCTGCGCCCAGCGGCACAAACGCCCATGATGTGGGGCTGGGTCACGATACCGATGAGCGCACTGAGGCAGAGCATGGCGATATAGAAGGCGTTGATTTCGCCGGGTGCGACGATCTTGAACATGCCGGGGTCGCTGATTTGTTCATGAAGCCCTGAGAATCCGCCCACCACGTGGAGGGCGAAAGGCAACAGCACGAAGGAAAGAATGACCGTGAGAATACCCTGGATGAAGTCGGTGATGATGGCCGCACCCAGGCCACCCGCCATGCCGTAGGTAACAAACAACACGGTCATCACGAGGATGGCGTAATTCTTATGGATCGCCCCTCCCGAGATGGCCTCGATCATGGAGCCCGCGCCAAGCTGGATCACACCGATGGACACGGTCAGTTGGAGGACGCCGACCACGGTGTAAAGGGCCGCAACGCCCCCATCATAGCGCGCTTCGAAATAGTCGCCCGTGGTGAGGCAGCGCATCCGTCGCATGACGGGTGCGATGAGCCAGTAGAAGGGTGTGCAGAAGAGCCAAAGCCACTGCCACCAGATACCCGAGAGCCCGTTGGTGTAGGTCTTGGAGGAAACGCCCACGGCGTCGTTGCCACTGGTGCCCGCGCCGAAAGCGAAGAAAATCATGAAGGCCTTGCCGAAGCGGCGGCCCGCCATAAAAAAATCCGCCGTGTCCGACACCTTCCGCGCCGTCCACAACCCCAGGAAGGTAATCAATACGAAGTAAGCAATAAGCGCGGTCCAGTCCCATGGGCCGATTCCCAAAAACATGGCATTCCCTTCGAATCCGCGTTGGGCGGGCCTTGGCCCACCATAACCTTCGTTTACGGGTCGTCCGCCTCGCCGTCAAGGCCTATCCGGGATAAAACCCATGTTGGGCACCTGGCGGGCCGGGGGCCGGCCTACCGTACGCTCACCTTTCCTCTCCGCATGACCTGCACCACCAGGGCCAGCAGAATGAAGGCGCCGATGCCCCCGAGGCCCCACCAATGCGCCTTCGACCAAACGCTCCAGACGCTGCCAAAGGTGGCCAGGCCGGCAGCGACCGCCATGAGTGTATTCCATGCGAGGCGCTTACCGCCCCGGGGCATGTCGTCGCCCAGGAGCGTGCGCTGGTTCATGAGGAAATAGAAGGTGAAGTAGGCAATGGGCAGGAGGACCATCCCGAAAACGGAAGTGGGCACGGCCAGCCAGAAGGCCACTTTGCCCGACCAGATGAAGGGCCCCAAGACGCCCAGACAGGGCAAGAACGCGCCCCACCGTTGCGCCGGGCTCCCGTCGGGCGCGCCCACCATCTCGCCAATAACAAAACCGTTGATCAGCATGAGAATGATAATCGTGGAAATGCCCATGCCCAGAACACCGAGACCGAAGACGTAGCGGGCGAAAACCGGTCCGGTCAGGGGAGACAGCGAGTTGGCCAGCGCGAAAGCGTCGCGCTTCACCAGCATGGCCGCCATGCGCCGGTCGCCGTCCGTTACCGTGCCGTCATCGCCCAACGCCTCCGCCCGGGCGGAGAGCAGTTTATCGAATTGACCCCTGGCCGCGCCGGACGGCACGATAACCTGGCCCGCCTCATCGGTTTCCCCCAGGAGTCCGGGCGACGCCTGGGTGTGGAATTGTTGCGACGAGGCGATCACCACGCAACTGGTGGCCAGCACGAAGGGAATGAAGAGGCCTGTGCTCAGGTCAAAGATGGCCAGCCCCCGGAAGGTGCGGTCCCACTTCTTACGCAGCATGGAGTAGGGCAGGAGAAAGGTCATGTTGATACCCACCGCCGTGGCGGCGGCCGTGATCATCACGTCCCGCTGTGAACCGACGATTTTCGCCGACCAGTAATTCCGAAAAGCCTCATCGCCCGCGGCAAGGTATTGGTCGAAGGTGTGGGCCGGGGAGAAAAGGAGGCGCACGTCGGGAATGAAGCCCGCCAGGATGGCCTTGAAGTCCATGGCGCCCTTGACCGCCATCTTGGCCACCACCCCCATGAAGGAAAGCACGATCAGGGCGACCACGATTTTCAGAATGATCTCGAACAGGCGGATGCCCTTACTGCCGCTGTTATAGAACCACACCACCGTGGCACAGACGATAACGAGCACCACGCCGATGAGGCCCTTGGCGACAAACTCATTCATCGCCTCCGCGCCGAGGACGCCGGGCAACAGGTTCTGGCGCAGCGCCGCCGTGGCCAGGCTGAACTGGGGCAGTGCCCAAACGATATTGGCCATCATGGTCGCAATGAGCCAGCCCCAGCCCAGCACGGGATTCACATGTTCATTGATCGCCTGGAAAGGCCGTTTCCCGGTGGAGAGGGTGACGTAGCTGATGGCGCTCAGCATGATGATGCCCATGATCATCGCGAGCGGCTGCAACCAGAGCAGGGCCATGCCGCCCAGCACACCCAGGTACAGACTCCCCGCGAGCGACCCCCCGCCCAGCGTGATGGCGCTCTGCAGCCACCCCGGGCCGGACAGTTTGACATAGGTCGCGATGGTCGCACCCGTCCCTGCGGCACGCGCCTCCAGAATGCGTTTTCGGTCCTGTTCTATCCCCATTCCCTTTCCCGCAGACTCCGCCATGGCTCACCTCATTTGTTCCTGGTTCACGGCGGGCGCGGCATTGCCGAAAACCGCCGTTTCCCCTCCCGCAACCGGCGTTGCAGTGTAACACGGACGTTGGCCAAAGACCAACGGGATTTGGCCAAAGGGGCCTGCGTCACCAAAGTGAGTTTTTCGATTTTTCTTTTGTTTTTGGGCAGTAGCATGTAGTATATATACTACATGGTCGTTGATTACAACCACAGGAGGATTGAGTATGACCCGGCTCCAACAATTGGAAGCACAACG
>JAJRTN010000177.1 GCA_024278275.1 Candidatus Hydrogenedentota bacterium | reverse complement strand
CACCGCAGGCACGTACTCCGTTTCGCTTACGGTAAGCAGTGGGAAAGGTCCGGACAATACCGTAACCAAGACGAATCTCATTGTCGTGGGTGAGCCAGTGACGGCTTCTTTCACCATGGATCCCGATGTGACGGTAGTGGCCGCAGGCACGGCGCTGCAACTCACCGATACTTCGTCGGGCAATCCGGACACGTGGTCGTGGGACTTCGGAACCGGCGACCCGCCCGTCACCACGCGGAACGCGAGCATCACCTACACCGAGTGCGGCACCTACCAGATCTGTCTCACGGCGAGCAATACTTGCAGCACCGACACCGCGTGCCGGACGGTGGAGGTCTACGAACCGGTGGAGGCGGCTATCGGCGTGGAAGGCGCCATCTCGGGCTGCGCGCCTTTCACCGTAAACTTCCTCGATGCCTCGGCCGGGTGCCCTGTTCCGGACAGTTGGGCGTGGGATTTCGATGGCGATGGCGTGCCCGACAGCACGGCTCAGAATCCCGCCCATACGTTTTCCGAGGTGGGCAGCCACCCGGTGACGCTGACGGCATCCAACGGCGTGTCCTCCGATACGGCGCAACTGGTTATTGAAGTGGGTGAATCGCCGGTGGCCGCTTTCACCATGGACCCCGATACGGACCTGGTTGCCGTGGGAACGGTGATCCAACTCACCGATGCATCCACGGGGAACCCAAGCGCGTGGTCGTGGGACTTCGGTAATGGCGAAACCCCCGCCACCACGCGGGACGCGAGTGTCACCTACACCGAGTGTGGCACCTACGATATCTGCCTCACGGTAACCAACGCCTGCGGTGAAGATACCATTTGCCGGAGGATCGAGGTGCATGAGCCCGTCCAAGCGGATTTCGCTGTTGATGATGCCACGACAGGCTGTGCTCCACTAACAGTAGACTTCCGCGACACATCGACGGGTTGTCCGGATATCACCGGTTGGACATGGAACTTTGGCGACGAGTCACAGGAGTCGGATGCGCAGCATCCCAGCCACACCTACAGCGAATGGGGTGAATACAGCGTAACCCTCACCGTGGAGAATCAGCGCGAAGGGGCGCCGCTGAGCAGTGACACCCTCACCCGCACGGATTACATAAAGGTTTACGGCGTGGAGGCTTCCTTCACCTTTGAACCGTCCGAAGACAATCCCATGGAGTTTGCCTTCACCGACACCTCCGAGGGTTTCCCCGAAGTGACGGACTGGGCCTGGGACTTCGATGGCGACGGCGAAGCGGACAGTTTCGAACAAAATCCAGTGTGGACCTTCGAGGATTGTGAGGATATTAATGTTCGTCTCGTCGCTGGGAATGGGAGTTGCGAAGACCTCCGCGACATGGTTGTAACGGTTCCTTGCCCCTGCCGGGATGCAAGCGTGATTGTTATGCCGAACAAGTGGGAATACCAACAGGGCGAGATGATCACGATAACGGTTTCCCTCGACACGGATCCGCCCGCCGAGGATGTAAGTGTGTTCGAGGATGAGACCGTTGACATTTCCCTGGAACTTCCCGATGGTTCGACCAGGCATTGCACGGTGATAATCGGTGACAACGGCTATGGATCGTGCCGTTTTGAAGCAAACCCGGAAGTTGCCGGAAACCCCATCGGCCTGTGGACCATCCGGTACAAGTACGAAGGAAACGAAGTATTGAATCTCTGTCCGATTGACTGGAAGGACGCGGGGCAACCCAATGTAAGGAAAGCAGCCGGCCATGCCATTATCATCACGGGCCAGGTGTTTGATCGAAGCCAGCTCAGAAGGCACCAGGAAACTACGTCAAAGGTGTATGACCGAATGGTCTACTGTGGGTTCCTGCCGAAGTACATTGTCCGCATCGACCCGGATTACCCTGTTATGGGCGATTCGCTCTTTCGGCCTTTGGACAAGCGCGAGATAGAGGATGCCATTGTCAATTGGGCTTCGGAACAAATGCGGAAGGCACCCGCACCGTTATACATTGTTATGGTGAATCATGGTTTGCCCGATGAGTTTGATATCGCCAACCACGCCAGTTCCGAGCCCGAGGATCAAGTCCTTCGCCCTTGGGACCTGGACAACTGGCTCACTTCGATGGCCGATCATCTTGGCACCGATCCGAAAGGCGAGGCGGCACGGGATGAGAAGGTAATTATTGCCATCGGCTCGTGCTTCAGCGGATCGTTTCTCGACCAACTCTCGCAAGCTCCCGATCACCGCCCCCGCCGCATAGTGATCGCAAGCGCCGATGCTGATGAGGTGGCCTACATGGGACCGCCCACGGGAGTTTATGACCCCGAAACCGAAACGATGAAACGGGATGGTGAATACTTTGTTGCACAGCTTTTCGATAGTTTGGGCATGGGACGGAATCTGAAGGTGGCCTTTGAGGACGCCGCCAAGACACTGCGGTTTTATACCGCCAATCTGGACGGTAATGGCAACGTCTCGTCAGCCGTGTATGGTGACCATGCCGCGCAGCATGCCCAACTGGACGACAACGGAGACGGGATAGGAAGCCATTACCTTGTGCCGAACCCCCGGGAGCCTGCCGACCAGGAACGTACCGACGATGGTTACTGGGCTGCATCGGAAGTCCTGGGATATGGCCCGGGAAGCGGCCCTACGGCCGCGAGTCCGGACAGCATACAATTCAAGGATGTCTCAAGTCCTCAATCTCTGACTCCCCAGGATGAAGCTCCCAATCTAACAGCAGATGTCGTCTTGCCCGACAATGGTATTGTGTGGATCTACGTGAAATCTCCGAGCTTCATTCTCAGCCAGGCTCCCCAAAGCGGGCAGAGGGAAATTTCCGAGTCACTTCTTCCCAAGATTATGCCGGCGTCCAGCGGTAGCTCGAAAGCACTTCGGACCTACGAGTGGACCGCGGAAGACCTTGTATCGCAGGGCGTACGTTTTACGGAACCCGGCATCTATGAAATCCTCTACTATGCCAGCGACGTAAATGGGAATATGGCGCCACCAAGACGGTCTTTCGTTTATCGGGGCGAGCCTTCGGAAACGGGGAGCGCGCCGGACGATTTCGACCTTCTCGAACCGGAAGATAATCCGGAGTATGAACTGTCCAAAGCGGTTCCCCGAAATGCTTTCTTCGCTTGGTCTCCCGCGTTGGATCCGGATGGAGATAAGGTCACCTATATGTTGGATGTTCAGCCAGTTCACCCAAGCCCGTTTGTTCCGCGGGTCAAGATTCAGGGTTTGACGGATAATTACTACATATTCCCACGTCCGGCGGAAGATTTTCTCGGCCCGATGGACCTGCGTGACGGTGAACAGTACACGTGGACCGTATACGCCTACGATGAATGGGGCAATAGGACCGTTGCATCGAATGGAGTTCGCCACATTTACGTGGATGAAACGGTTACTTCGGCGTATGCCGGGCACCTTCTTGTCTGGCTGTTCTCCGAAGGGACCCGGGAGCCCATCACGGGGGCTACCGTTAAGGTAGATGACAGTGGAATGACGGATCTGGGACCTGGCAAGTTTCTCAAAACCTCGCTTATACCCAACATGAGTTATACCGTAGAGGT
Source organism: Candidatus Hydrogenedentota bacterium (assembly GCA_024278275.1). Classification (GTDB taxonomy): domain Bacteria; phylum Hydrogenedentota; class Hydrogenedentia; order Hydrogenedentales; family JAJRTN01; genus JAJRTN01. The sequence continues at coordinate 10,052 of JAJRTN010000177.1, read as the reverse complement.
TACCGAGGTTCCGGAAGGTGTAGAACGGCCATCCGGGAAACGTATTTTCATCAGGCCCGACACTCTCACCAGTTTCGTGATTACCGCCTGCAAGCAACCCACCTTCGCGTCTGTTGCCCCGCCGTCGGGCACGGAAGATGGTGGTACCGAGGTGGTTCTCTCGGGCTCCTCGTTTATTGTTGATGCCACGAGGGTAACGTGGGCGGGACACGACTTGCCCGACGACGCGGTCGAATACCTGAGCCCCACGGCCATTCGTATCACCACGCCGGCCGCCGGGGCCGTGGGAGCCTTGCCCAATGTGCCGGTCGATGTTTCGGTGACCACGTGCGGCGACCCGGTCGTGTTGCCGGAGGCGTTCACGTACCGGCGCCGCCCGAAAGTGGGCCTCCTTCCCGAGGGGCCCGTAACATTGAACATCCTGAGCCGTTCCGCGTCCCTGTACGTGAATAACCTTGGCGATTTGCCGCTCCATTGGACCGCCGCCAGCGATCATCCGGATATGGTGGTCATGGAACCCGCGTTTGGCCAGGTGGATCCCGAATCCGCGCCCGACGGACAGGCCGTTGTTGTCCGTGCTACCGAAGCCGAGGATTTCCTGGACGAATACGAGACCCGCATTGACATCGCGAATGATGATTATCCCGGGGACACCGTCCCGCTTGTCGTGCGGATTGACAATCTTCCCCCGGCGGCCCCCGAGTTGGACGACGTGGCATGGGCCGAGGGCCAAGCGCGCACCGTGAAGCTGGCGGCGGTCGATCCCGAGGGCCAGGCTTTGGTCTATTCGGTGTAAGGAAAGCCCGACTGGGCCGGCTTCGATCCCGAGACGGGCGCCCTGAGTGGTACGCCGCCCTTTGATACGGCGGCGTGCGGCGAAAGCCCGGAATGGACCGTGACGATCAGTGTTGCGGACGGCATCAATGGGGTGGTGAGCCGACCATTTACCTTAACCGTCCAGAATGTGAATCGCCCCCCCGAGATTAAATTGCCCGAGCCGCTCCAGCCCAGTTACCCCGAGGGCGCGCCCATGTCCTTCACGGTAGTCAAATCCGACCCGGACGGCGACGAGGTGGCCTGGTTGGAACCGATTGGTCTTCCTGAGGGCGCTACGTTTGTGGACGGCGTCTTTTCCTGGACCCCGGACTTTGATCAAGGGGGTGTGCATCGGGTTACATTCCGTGCCGAGGATGCGTGTGACACGGGCGACATCGGCGAGCTTTCCGTCGCTATTGCCGTGGGCGAGCAATTGCCGCCCGTTATCGCCGACCCCGGCAGTCGCGAAGTGCGTGAAGGCGAAATGCTTTCCGTTCCCATGAGTGCTTCCGATCATAACGGAGACCCCTGGCATTGGCTGCCGCCGCAAGGGTTGCCGGAAGGGGCTCATTGGGACGGCGATACGGGGACCCTCACCTGGACCCCGGGCTTTGATCAAGCGGGTGTGCATCCGGTTACTTTCCGTGCCGAAGATGAACCCGCCGAGGAAGGCGTGGCAAGCCAGGTTGGTGAGCGAACGGTTCTTGTCACGGTAATTCATGTGAACCGGGCGCCGGTAATCGAGATTACGGACGGAGCGCCCGAGTTTACCGAGGGCGAGTACAATGAATTCATCGTGCAGGGAACCGACCCCGATGGTGACACGGTGACCTTGGAAGTCCGCAATCTTCCGGAGGGTGTCACCGTGCGTTACATCCCGGGCAATCCCGCCACCGCCACGATTGCCTGGACGCCTGGATTTGATGCCGCCGGTTCCTATCCCATCAACATCCTGGCAACGGACGATGGGGTTCCTCAACCGGAGACCAATGACCGGGATTTCACGCTTATCGTCCGCGGCAGCAATCGTCCGCCCGAGCTGACCGTGCCCAGAGAGATCGCCGGACCAGAGGGTGCGCTGGTTACCTTCACGGCCACGGCGAGTGATCCGGATGGTGATAACGTGACGTTCACGCTCAAGGAAGAGGGGCGGCCCGATGGTGCGTCCATCGATCCGGACACCGGGGTGTTTACCTGGTATCCGCCCATGGGGGCCGCCGAAGATTCGCCTTATCTCGTCACCATCGTGGCAACCGACGATCACCCCGATGACCCGAAGGAAACCCATGTTGGAGTGCCGATCACCGTGTACATGGCCTGTACCGTGGCACGTCTCCTGTCCCCCACCGGAGATATGGTTTTCGCCGAGAGTGAAAGTTCTCCCTTCCCCGTCGAGCTGATGGTCGAACGGGTGTTCGACGAATCGTGCGCGCCCGGCACCATCGAGTTGGAGTATGTCATTGATGGCGCGCCCGCGTCACCACCCCTGGTTACCACCGACGCAGAGAATCACTACCGCATGGTGGTTGATCTCGTCGCCGGCGTCCATACGTTGGATGTGTACCCCGTGCTCGTGGAGACGCAAGAACAGCTTACGCCCATTTCCGTTGAATTCGAGATCCGGCAACTTGTAGATCAAAACGCGGACGGGTATCCCGACGATGTGGGCGATATCAATACGGGGGACACGTGGGACACCGTTGTGGAGGATGAGGAAGGTGTCATGGGCGTTCGTGTACTCGCACTGGAAGGGGACTGCAACGCGGCCGCCGAGGATGACGAAACCGTCCTCGTCCTGACCCATCCAGATGATCCCGCCCAGGCCGTCGAGGTTCGCGTGCCCAACAACCTGCTGAACTGCGGCGAAGAAGGACTGCTCATCGTGGCCATGGCCGACGACCTCTCGGGACTTCTCGGGGCCGACGGCGCCCAAGGCATGGCGCCGCTGGGAAGCGAACGCGTCGCGGGCGGCGTTTTTGTCGAGGTGAGCCTCATCACCAGCACCGACGGATGGGAAAGCTTCTCCGAGATCAACGACGCTCGCCTGGTGGCCCATCCGATTTCAGTGACCCTGGGCAGCCTTTCCCTCTTTGTCGAGAATTGTTACACCTTCAAGAAGCATCCCAGCGCCGTTATTTCCGACGGTGGCGGCGGCTTCATCCTTATCGCCGAGGATGGTGAATGGTCCGACACGGATATCTTGATGATCGCGCAAGGCCCAGGCTCCATGACCGCGGAATTAACATCCCTGTCCATCATCACCGCCGTACCTTATAACTGCAAAGGAGATACCGGCTGCAACGGTGTTCCGCATCACGGAGGAAACCCAGGGAGCGGAGATATTTTGGCCGGGCTGTTCCTCGCGGCCATGCTCTTCGCAGCCTGCATTCGGAAGCGGCATTCCGTTGGAAAGGACCCCCAACGTTGTAAATAAACCCCGGCCGGCCGGGGTGCCTGAACCGTCATCCCCGCGAAAGCGGGGGTGACGGCGGGTTGTGGCACGGACGGCTGCAACGATTCCTGGTTCCGGCCTACCGGGGGTTGTCTTGCCTGTACAAGGCGTCGATAAAAAGCAAAGCGGGTGGTTTTGACGCGCCGGTATGTTCGTGCAACACCCGCTGGGCGCGTGTTTACCCGTCAATGCGTTCGAATACCCCGGCGGCGCCCATGCCGCCGCCGATGCACATGGTGACCACGCCCCAGCGGAGGCCGCGGCGTTTCATCTCGTGAAGCAGGGTGGCGGTCAGCCTGGCGCCGGTGCAGCCGAGGGGATGGCCCAGCGCGATGGCGCCGCCGTTGACGTTCACCTTTTCGGGGTCCAGGTTCAGCTCGCGCATGACGTAGAGCGCCACGGTGGCGAAGGCTTCGTTGATCTCGAAGAGTTCCACGTCTTCCACGGCGATGCCCGCCTGGGCGCAGGCTTCCCGGATGGCGGTGACCTGGGGCGGGCCGAGGTGTTGGGGCGCGCCGCCATGGACACTGTAGCCCCGGAAGCGGGCGAGGGGCTTCAGGCCCTGTTCTTCCACCAGGCGTTCGTGGGCCAGCACGACGGCAGCGGCGCCGTCGCTGGTCTGGCTGGCGTTTCCGGCGGTGCATACCCCGAGCCTGGGCGAGGCGGCGAAGGCGGGCCGAAGTTTCGAGAGGGCCTCCAGGGTGGTGTCCGCGCGGGGGCCTTCATCGGTGTCGATGAGCACCATGCCCGAAGATGTGGGGGCTTCCACGGGCACGATCTCCTCTTTGAATCGTCCCGCCTGGATCGCGGCCAGGGCGCGTTCGTGGCTGCGCAGCGCCCACCGGTCCGCCTCTTCCCGGGTAATGCCGAAGTCCCGCGCCATGTTGTCGCCACAGTTGCCCATGGTGCAGTAGACCTCGGGGTGTTCCACGGTGAGCCAGGGATTGGGCGCGAGCTTGAGGCCGCCCAGGGGAATCATGCTCATGGATTCGGCGCCGCCCGCCAGGGCGAGGTTGTACATGCCGGTCTCAATCTTCGCGGCCACGGTGGCCATGCTTTCCAGGCCCGATGAGCAGAGCCGGTTGAGGGTGGCCGCAGGAATGGTCTCCGGCAGGCCCGCGCGGAACACGGCGATACGCGCCAGGTTGAAGCCCGCCTCGCCTTCGGGAAAGGCACAGCCCATCACGGCGTCACGAATGGCTTCCGGGGCAACGCCCGCCCGTGTCACCGCCTCGCGCAGGACCACGGCCGCCAGGTCATCGGGCCGCACATGGATAAGCGAACCGCGCCCGGCCTTGCCCACGGGGGTTCGCACGGAAGATGCCACGTATACCTTGTCCATTGCCATTCTCCAGTTTGTAATTGTTCACGACATCCCGTCTCTGTTCTTAATGGCGAAAGCGACGGGAACCTGTACAGAGGGCCGCAGGTCCTCTTCCTATGTGGCACAGCCGCCCTCGGCTGTGGCGTCCGAATGGACGCCCATTGAGGGTCGCCATTGCACGCTTGCTCTCTTGGCAATACTGATATATCGTCAATGCCTTTCGGTGCTTTGATGCCTGTGGCACCACAGCCGAGGGCGGCTGTGCCACGTAAGAAAACATGTCTCCTTCTCGTTCCCCCGGTCTTCCGTGGGAATGCCTGTCGCGGGCGTCCCGTCCGCCTGGTCTTGAAGCGGATCAGTTCCGCAGGGGTTTGCCGTTGGCGAGCATGTGCTCGATGCGTGCCCGTGTTTTCTCCGTGCCGCAGAGCGACAGGAACGCTTCCTTTTCCAGCTCCAATACCTGTTGCTCCGTGATGGCCGTGCCGGGGAGGCGGTCGCCGCCGGTGAGTACGTGGGCCAGTTTTTCAGCGATGAGCGCGTCGTGTTCGCTGGCCCAGCCGGACCGTTGCATTCCGTACACCGCGGCACGGAACGCCGCCCGCGCGGGTTCGCCGAGGGCCACGAGCTTCGGCGGACGCGGGGGCGCGTAGCCCGCCATGCTCATGGCCTGGCACACCCGTTTGGCGCGGCTTAGCTGGTGATCGAGATTCAGCTCGACCACGTCGCTGTTTCGCAGGTAGCCCAGGTGGATGAGTTCGGGGCCGCTTCCGCTTACCTTGGCCATGGCAATGTTTTCGAAGGCCCGCCGCAGGAAGGGGAAGGGATCCGTCTCGACCGTGGGGGGCACGCATTCCAGGGCACGCACGAGCATTTCCTTCGTGCCCCCGCCGCCGGGGATGACGCCCACGCCTGCCTCGACCAGGCCCGAGTAGGTCTCGGCCGCCACCACGCAGCGGTCGGTGTGGAGACAAAGCTCCAGGCCGCCGCCCAGGGTGAAGTGATGGGGCGCGGCCACCACCGGTTTGCGGCAGTACTTCATGCGCCTGCCCACGCCGTGAAACCCGTCAATCATGCGCCCAATGCCATCCCAATCCTGCTGCATGATTCCCCCCAGGACCAACTGCAAGTTGGCGCCCGCGGAGAAATGAGCGGCCTGGTTTCCGATCACCAGCCCCTCGAACGTGTCCGCCTCCAGCAGGTCCACCGCGTCGTTCAGCGCGGCGATAATGTCGCCGTCCACGGCGTTCATCTTCGTGTGGAATACGGCACAGAGCACACCGTCGCCCAGGTCGACCAGGTCACAGCCCGCGTTGTGGCGCACCACCCGTGCCGGTTCGTCGCGCAGCAGGTTCAGCCGCAGCGCATGGCGATGCTCGGGCACGGGCCGGTAGCCCTTCGTGGCGAGGTCGAAGTACTTCCGCACCCCGTGCTCGGTGATATAGAAGGACGTGCCGCCCGCTTCCCGGAGGGCGCGGGCAATGGCGGGCAATTCAATGCCTTCCCGCGCCATTTTCATGCACACCGCTTCAAAGCCGAGGAGATCCCACGTTTCGAAGATGCCCACCTCCCAGGCGAAACCCCACTTGAGGGCGTTGTCGATATTGACGATGTCGTCGGCGATCTCGGGGATGCGGTTGCCCGTGTATTGCGCCATGTTGGCGAACAGGCTGAAGACGAAGCGCGCGCCCGGGTCTTCGCCGAAATGCATGACATGCAGCTTTTTCTTCAGATCGTCCAGCTTTCGCGCCTCGCCCGTACAGGGGAATCGCGGCTTCACGGGCGCGCGGTATTCAAGCGTCCCCAGGTCGAGGCCGCGAATGATCCGCCGTCCTTTTTCGTCCCGTTCATCCGTTTTCTGGTAGAAGCCCGATCCGGTTTTATCGCCCAGCCAGCCCTTGTTCACCAACTCGCCAAACCAATCCGGTCCCCGCATCAGGTCCCGTTGTTCATCCTCCGGGCAGCCCCGGTAGACATTGCCCACGACCCGTTGGAAGGTGTCCAGCCCCACCAGGTCCGCCGTGCGGAAGGTGGCGGACTTGGCGTGGCCGATGGCCGGCCCCGTGAGCGCGTCCACTTCCTCCACCGAGAGCCCCGCTTCCCGGACATGGTGGAGAATCCACTGCATGGAGAAGGTGAGCAGACGATTGGCGATGAAATTCGGCGTGTCCTTGGCATACACGATGCCCTTGCCCAGCACGTTCTCGCCGAAGTCCGCGATAAGGGCCACCGCCTCCGGCAGGGTTTCCGGCAGGGGAATCAGTTCCAGCAGCTTGAGGTAGCGGGGCGGGTTGAAGAAATGGGTGCCCAGGAAACACGACCGCATTTCCTCCGGCATGCTTCCCGCGATGGCACCGATGGGGATGCCGCTGGTGTTGGTGCTCACCAGGGTTCCGGGGGTGCGGTGCTTCGCCACCTCGGCAAAAAGGGCACGCTTGATCGCCAGGTCCTCCGTGACCACTTCGATAATCCAGTCACAATCCGCGATGCGGTGCAGATCGTCCTCGAAGTTGCCCACCTCGATCAGGTCAAGGTCCGAAGGGAGAAAAAGGGGTGCCGGCGTTGTTTTCAGCAGGCCTTTTCGGGCGGCCAGGGCGAGGCTGTTTCGCTGTTTGGGCGATTCACGGTCCTCCCCTTCAAGGTTTGGCGGAACCCGGTCCAGCATGAGGCTTGGGATGCCAGCATTGGCGAGATGGGCCGCAATCCCGGCCCCCATAACCCCCGAACCCAGCACGGCAACACGTTGAATGGGCCCCATGGCGCACACCTCCATTGGTTTAGTCGCGAGCACATTATTACCTACTGTTCGTTATACGGCAACTTCATGTCTTAATTCAACACCATACCACGCCTGTGGATTCCCCTGGGACCCCCTTCACCGAGACATCTACGGAAAGGGCGGCCCGTGAACGCAGTGGCCGCGTGGATTGGCGGAGCCCTCCCCTCCGTCCGTGGTCCGTCACTGTGCTATGCTCTGCCGAGAGAAGAAAGAAGGATAATCCCATGATAATCCAATGGCTTGATGTCAGTATACCGCTTCGTGAGGGCATGGCCGTGTGGCCGGGAGACCGACCGTTTTCAATGATGCCCAACAGCCGCGTTGCAGCGGGGGATGGCTGCAACACGTCACGGATCACCCTGGGCACCCACACGGGCACGCATTGCGACGCGCCGTGGCATTTCGAGGCGGATGGCAAGCGGCTCCACGAAGTGGACACGGCGGTCTTCTTTGGCGACGCGCTGGTGATTGATCTGCCGGATATCGAGGTGATTACGGCATCGGACCTGGCGGACGTGGAACTGCCCGGCCGCGTGCTTTTTCGCACGCGCAATTCCGCCCTTTCCCTCGACGCCCCTTTCCAGGAGGATTTCGTGGCACTCGACGACAGTGCGGCCCGGTGCCTGGTGGCGGCGGGGGTGCGTCTTGTGGGCGTGGATTACCTCTCCGTGGCCCCCTTTGGCAAAAGCGCGCCCACCCATCACACCCTGCTTTCGCACGACGTTTTCGTGGTCGAGGGACTTCGGTTGGGGCCGGTGACGCCGGGGCTCCATCCCTTCACCGTGCTCCCCATGCCGATCCACAACGCCGACGGCGCACCCTGCCGTGCCTTTATTGGCATGGAAAAGCAATAGCGGGGACTTGCCCTCCCGCCTGTCATTTCGAAGGTTGAATCCAGGGGGCCATCGGACAATTCGCATTCTCCGCGCCGAACATGGCAAAATGACGCCTTGAGTGAATGCGCGCCGCCGCGACTGGCGACTTGACGTGGAAACAACCACGGGGAAGTGGTGGCGCCATCATCGAATGCCGTTCGCCTGGGCACCTGGAGAGCAGAGGCCCGGGCGTTTTCTGTTTTTCGGGGCGGGCTGAAACAACGATGGGAGATGGGAACCATGGCCGAGCAAGACCTGAAGAAAATGTATCGCACGCGCACGGAGGGCGACTTCCCCGACACCTTCGAGGTGATGGGACGAAGCTATGAAAAGGTGGAAGACCTGCGCTACGGCACCAACCCCCATCAACCGGCGGCGTTCTACCGTCCCGCCGATGGCGGGGGCCTGGTGCTGGGGCGCTACGAAATACTGAAGACCGGTAAAGGGGGGCTCTCCCAGACCAACCTGGAGGACATGCACCACGCGGTGGGTATCCTCAAGTTCATGCAGCGGCCGGCCTGCGCGGTGATGAAGCACTGCAATCCCTCGGGCGTGGCCATCCAGGTGGACGGACAGGAGCAGGTGGAGGTGTACCGCCGCGCGCGCGACGCCGACGCCCAGGCGGCGTTCGGGAGCGTGGTGGTGTTCAACCGCGAGGTGAATGCCACGACCGCGGAAGAAATCATGACGACCATCGTCGAGGGCGTGGCGGCGCCCGCCTTCACCGACGAAGCCCTTACCGCGCTCAACGACTTCGACCGCTTCAAGAAAAACAAGGCCCTCCGCATCATCAGGCTCCCCGATCTCTCGACGCTTCCGAAGTACCTGGAAGACGGCGCTTCGGCCTACGAAATGAAAGTCTTCGACGACGGCAGCATCGTGTTGGCCCAGCCCTATCTCAGCCGCGTGAAGAGCACCGCCGACCTGGTGCCGGCCTACAACGATCATGCCAGGAAGGGCCGCATCGACATCGCGCGGCAGGCCACGGATCGTGAACTGGACGACCTGCTCTTCGCCTGGTACGTGAACATCCACGTCCGATCCAACGGCGTGGTCATCGCCAAGAATGGTCAGACCCTCGCCGTCGGCACGGGCGAACAGGACCGTGTCGGCGCCGTGCAGCAGGCCATCATCAAGGCGAAGGAGAAATACAAGGGCGAGGAGACCCTGGCGGGCGCGGTCATGGCGTCGGACGGATTCTTTCCCTTCCGCGACGCCGTGGACGTGGCCACCGCCGCCGGTATTACCGCCCTGGCCCAGCCCGGCGGCAGCGTGGGTGACTACGATATCATCCAGGCCTGCAACGAGGCGGAGGCCGCCATGGTTTTCACGCTGGAACGCTGTTTCTCACACCATTAGTGCCTTACACTCAAGAAGGCCTTATAAAAAGCGAAACTTTTCATGCTGCGCCATCCATATGTTGTTGCGTTGAGGCCGTTCGTCTCCTGGCAATGAAGTTCCGCACGAATGGTCACGAAAAGGGGTTCATGCGCCCGCCCCGTCATTCCCGCGAACGCGGGGCTCCATGGGTCGGGGGCAGCACCTTGCCCTTTTCCGTGGAGCCCCGCCTTCGCGGGAAAACGCAGGGTGGGCCTTGGCCCATCAAGACTGAAACCTTGACGACGAAACAGCCTCCCTTGAAAGAACGGCCATGGTGGGCCAAGGCCCACCATGATATGACAAACCTGTCTCCCAGTACCGATACCATACTTTTCGACCCGGACTTCCATCACCCTTATTGAGCCAGATGGCGGTCTTCGAATGGACAGCCCGCAGGAAACGGGTTAGTGTGCGCGGGTCGCCCGCCGT
>JAJRTN010000176.1 GCA_024278275.1 Candidatus Hydrogenedentota bacterium | reverse complement strand
CCCAGGTCGGTGTGAACATCGCCGGCAGCACCCTGCCCTGGTTCGGCGCGGTCATCGAAGTGCAGAACGCGCCCGACGCCAACCCGATCCAGTGTGCCATGTACTGGTTCGCCGACGGCGGCCATGGCCGGGCTGTCTTCAACGTCAGCGAAGGCCCGAACGTGGTCCGCTTCAACGTGCCCGACACGCAGGACGCGGGCGCGGCGAGCTGGGATGATTCGGTGGTGGCCTTCCGCCTCGACATGCCCGAGACGGACCCGACCCCCCTGATCAACGCGGACACCACCTTCCTGGTCGATGCCATCGCGTTCAGCGCGAACGACAGCTTTATTCCGGATCCCTGGAGCCTGAACAACGACTGTGACAACGACGGCCTGAGCAACGACTACGAGGCCATCCTCGGAACGGACCCGCTCCTTGCCGACACCGATGGTGACGGGGTGGACGACGGCGTTGAGGTGCAGAATGGCTCCGATCCGACCGACCCGAACAGCACGGTAACTGTACCGGTGGTGAATTACGCGGGCATGGCGCTGCTTGGGCTCCTGCTGGCGGCCGCCGCGGCCATCGTTATCCGGCGCAGGGTAGGCACAATCTAGTTTTTCACAGCGACCGGGGTTGGGCATGGCGCCCGGCCCCGGTGTTCGTTCGCTCCCCCCCGCTATCGGGATGAGCAATTCTTACAAGCGCGAGAGCCTCTCCATTCCCGGTTTGACTGCCTCAAGCCAGGGAAAATCAGGGCGCGGGACCCGGCGACGGTATCCCGCGCTTTTGCTTTCTCTTTTTCCCTACGATTCTTCCATGTTGCGGCGCCGCTGAATCATCAGCTTTTTGCAAATGACACACTATTCGCCGACTTGACAGAAACGCTTGGTACTGCTACGCTACTAAAGTGTTTTGCGTTTTTACCCGTGAAGTTTTGTACAAATGATCACAAAAACTTGTTTGCCTTTTCCTGCGGTCATGTCCGTGAAGGCGGGAATCCACGGAAAAGGGCAAAGTTGTGTCCCCTGCTCATGGCTCCCCGCGTTCGCGGGGATGACGGGTGATCGGGCAGGGTCGGTTGTAGCGATTCCTGGTTCCGGCGGCGCCGGGTTAGGTCGTTTTCGGGATAGGCCCGTGGAGAAGATCCGCCCATGGGTTGCCCCGTATTTACTGGCTTTGGGAATGGCAGGGAGCGCGTGCGGGTAAAACGTTCACCCGCTCCGCCGAGCTTGATACACGATGCGGAAAAGATGTTGTGGCGAGGGTCCGCATGGTGGGCAACAATGCACGCAGGCAGCGAAGTTCGCGTGTGAAAGGAGAGGCATTACGATGATGAGGTACGAAACGGTTTTGTCTGGGATGGCGGTTGTCCTTGGGTTGGCTTTGTGTTGCGCGGGTACCGCCGTTGCACAGGTTCCCAGCCCGGTGGGGTTGTGGGAATTCGAGGATGGCGGTAATCTTGGCGCCGCTACGGTTGGAAGCGATCTGACGGCCAACGGGAGCGGATTTACGGCCGTGGCCGGCGTGGATGGCACCGACGGCGCCGTAACGGTGGATGTGGGCAGCAATTACACCATGACCCATGGTATTGCGCCCAACGGCGGGGGCAGCAAGGTTAACGTGTGGACATTACTGGTCGACTTCAAGATCGACAGCACGGGAGACTGGCACAGCTTCTTCCAGACCGATACGGGCAATACCAGCGACGGGGAGTATTTCATTGATCCCGGCGGCGCCATCGGCGTGGGTGACTTGGGGTACACCGATGACTCTGGCATGAGCGGTTTCACCGTGACGCCGGGGCAATGGTACCGCATGGTGTTTTCCATCGAGATCGATTCGGCGCAGACCGACGCGGTATATCACACCTATATCGACGGCGTGGAGGTGGCCACGGCTTCCGCCCCATCGAACCAGCTTTTGGACGAACGTTTTTCGCCCGATCCCACCATGTTGCTGTTTGCCGACAACAACTCGGAAGACAACCCGATAGACGTGAGCACCGTGGCGATTTGGGACTCTGCCTTGTCCGCCGCTGATGCCACCGCCCTGGGCGCCGCGGGCGCCGCCGTGGGCGGCGGGGCTGAAGGCGAAGGCGAAGGCGAAAGCGCTCCCCTGATCAGCGACGCCGACCTGGTGGTTTACTACGCCTTTGACAACGTGGGTTCCGTGGTGGCCGATGGTTCGGGCAACGGCTATGACGGGGCGGTGAATGGCACCATCACCGCGGTGCCGGGGCAGCGTGGCAACGCGGGCGATTTCTCTTCGGGATCCTTCCTGGACCTGAACGGCCCGAACATTGCACAGGCGGATATTCCCACGTCGGGATTTACCCTTGCCGCCTGGTGCAATGTCCAGGATACGGGAAGTCAGCATGCCATTTTCAATGCCCGTGCCGGTGATGATACGTTCCTGATTCACCCTGAAATACGGCCCAGCGACTACCGTTTGACCCTGCGTGGAAACGGGTCCACCAAGATTGGCGACATCAACGCGGGTACGCCGGTCTTCGGTGAATGGCTGCATTATGCCGCCACCTATGACAAGGCCACGTCGGGTATGACCCTGTATATCAACGGACAGGCGGTGGCGAATGTCCCCGTGGGCTCGCTGGAGAACGCCATTGATATGGCCGGCGATTGGAACAACGGTGCCCGCGTGGGATACAACGTGGACGATGCCCGCCCGTTCACGGGGCTTATGGACGAGTTCTACCTTTTCAAGCGGGCCCTTAGTGCGGACGAGGTTCAGACGCTCTATTCGCTTCAGGAGCCGCCCACTGGTGGGGACGCCGAGGTCGTTTTCCGCTTTGACTGTGACACCGAAGGCTTCGGTCCCACCCATGCCGTCAGCGTGGACAGCACCATCGGCTGGCTGGTGGTGAAGCCCACCGGCGCCGACCCGTACACCCAGGTCGGTGTGAACATCGCCGGCAGCACCCTG
>JAJRTN010000175.1 GCA_024278275.1 Candidatus Hydrogenedentota bacterium | reverse complement strand
AGGATTACCGCCACATTGATGTTTTTGCTATGCGCGTCCGGACCAACAAATATGATATTGTCCTTCGTGGACATGACCGGTTCCTTTCGTATGTAGCGCTGGGCTACGGTGGACCTTAAGTATAGCTTAACCTACGAATAGGCGATCCGAGCCGGTCGGTCCATTATGTCTACGGAGTTTCGCCCTTTTTCACGCCCTGCGTGGGAACGGGAGAATCTGCGTTCATCTGTGCAATCTGCGGATACATTATCATGGAGCCCCGCCTTCGTGGGGAGGACGGTTTGAAATGGACGGAACGAATGCCGGTGATGTTATGCCCATTGGGTTGGGAGTTTGCGTTAAGCGAAGGACTTTGCCTATTCTGTGATTGGCGGCTATGAAAACGATACAACAGAGTAGAGGAGTTTTTCATGAGTGACATATCCCGCAGAAGCTTCGTGAAAGGAGCGGCCACGGCGGCGGCAAGCACGGCCACCGTTTCCATCATGACGAGCAAGAATAGCTGGGCCGGCGCCAATGATCGCATCCGGATGGCCGTTATCGGCATCCGGGGCCGGGGCGGCAGCCATATCAACGGATTCAGCGCCCAGAAAAACGTGGAGGTGGTGGCGTTGTGTGATGTTGACGAGCGCCTTTTTGCCGGTCGAATCAAGAAAGACTTTGAGGGCAAGGGCCGCGCTATCCCCAAGACCTGCACGGATATGCGTGCGTTATTCGACGACGATTCCATCGACGCGGTAAGCATCGCCACGCCCAATCACTGGCACTCCCTGGCCACCGTTTGGGCCTGCCAGGCGGGCAAGGATGTCTACGTCGAGAAGCCCGGGTCGCACAATATCTTCGAGGGTCGGAAAATGGTCGAAGCGGCCGAGAAGTATGGCCGTATCGTTCAGCACGGCACGCAAATCCGCAGCAGCGTCGGCATCCAGGAGGCCATCCGGAAATTGCGCGAGGGGGTTATCGGAGAGGTCTACATGGCGCGTGGTCTGTGCTATCGCTGGCGGGATTCCATCGGCAAAAAGCCCGACAGCCGGCCTCCGAAGGGCGTGGACTATGACATGTGGCTGGGACCGGCGCCGAAGCGCGCCTTCAGCGAAAACCGCTTCCACTATAACTGGCACTTTCATTGGGACTATGGCAACGGCGATATTGGCAACCAGGGCGTGCATCAGCTTGATGTCGCCCGGTGGGGACTCGGCGTTGAGTTGCCATCCAGCGTAACCTCCATGGGGAACATGTACCTTTTCGACGATGACAAGGAAGTGCCCAACGTCATCACCACGGCGTATGACTATCCCCATGCCGGGGAGCGGGGAAAGATGCTTGTCTTCGATGTGCGGCCCTGGTGTACCAACGACGAGAAGAACGCCAAGGTGGGCGTCATATTCTACGGTTCCGAAGGCTACATGGTTATCGATAGCTACCAGCATTACCGGACCTACCTGGGCCGCAAGGAGGAACGGGGGCCCGAGCGGGACGAGGGCGGTGATCACTTTGCCAACTTTATCGAGGCCGTGCGCAGCCGTGATGCCCGCATCCTGCATGCACCCATCATCGAGAGCCATCTCAGTTCCGCCTTGGCTCACCTGGGTCTGACTTCCGCCCGTTTGAAGCGAACGCTTACCTTCGATCCCGAAAAAGAAGACTACGTTGCCGACGCCGAAGCGAGCGCCTTCATCTCACGCGACTATCGCGCCCCCTACGTAGTGCCGGCGGTGGTCTAAGCACAGGTTCATCGAGAACCGCACCGCCGGGATAATCCGGGGTGCGGTCCATTGGAAACGTCGGATCGATTACAGTGAATTGTATGCCCGTTGCAGCGGAGTATTCTCTTTCGCGGCCTCTTCCCTGTCAAGAAGGAACTTGATCTGGGCCTCCCAGCCGTCGGGCCGGGAAGCAACGATGGTCTGGTCAATCTCGTCACGGGCCTTTGCAGGATAGTCTTCCTTGAATCCCCAAATAGGCGCGCCCATGTTCGCGAGATTCTGGTAGACGCCCACATTCCTGCCATCCAAGGTGCGGTACTTCACGCCCCAGTTACCGTTCATGACGCATTCGGCCCACTTGGTGGCGGGATTTCCGAAGCGATCAGTCACCCGCACTTTGGCAAAAAAGTACTCGGTCGAGTTGGCAATCTCCAGCTCTTTCACGTAAAGATTGGTGTAGGCTTCCAGAAGGGCGGGGGTGACCCATTTGGCACTGGCCACCTTGCGCCTGAGATCCTCGGCGGCAGCCAGCCGTGCAGCGTGATCGTACTTGGCCGGCGTAAGGGGCATGCCCTCCTTGATCTGAACCACCAGACGATCCACGGCGTGTTCGAGGGCCTTCTTCGCGGCAACACGCCGCTCCTCGGCCACTTCGAGGCCGCCCACGTTGTCCGTCAGACGGGTGACTTCCGCTTGCAGCCCATCGCGACGAGCCTGGGTCAGGGCCAACTGGTTCGCGAGGGTTTCATACTCTTCCGAGGTTTTCACGAACTGTTCATTCGCACGGTCCACCTCGGCTTGAACACGGGCCAGGTTCTGCTGGGTGTCGCGGTACTTGTTCTCCAACTGAGCGAGTTCACCTTTGAGCTTGGCGATGTCTTCACCCAATTTCCGCTTTTGCTCAGGGGTGAGCTTCAGCCCCCCCTCGGAGACATCGGTGCTGATATACTTATCCAGTTGCCTCTTCAGGGAGGTCTTGTCCGCCTGCAGCCCTTGGACCTGGTTGTTGAGTTCGGTCAGTTGGGTCACATAAGGATTGATCGCCTCCGGATAAACCCCGGTCTTATTGGCCACAATCGGTCCCACGACGAGACCAATCACCGCGCCAATAATGAGCATGAGCAGCACGCCCACCACACCAACGCCGCCACGCTTCGCGGGCGGGGGAGGAGCGGCGGCGGCACCTGCACCGGCAGCCATGCCAAAATCCTGCATCCCCGTGTCGGGAGAAAAGTCCGGCGGGGGCGTGGCACCGGCATCGGGCGTGCCACCACCAAAAGCGCCCGCGTCGAAGCCACCATCGGACGGAGTGTTCTCTCCGCCGAACATGGGCGTTTCCATGGCCTGGGTGGGAGCAGGGGTATCCACCGCCGCATCGAAATCCTGGCCACCGCCGAAGGCACTGTCAAACATGGGAGTATTTACATCCGATTCCGGCCCGGGACCGATCTCAGGGGTCTCGGGCGAAAAGTCACTGTCGGCCGCGAAGTTCTGAAAATCTCCGCCTCCGGCCGGGGTGTCCACGGCGGCATCACCACCCGAGGAAAACTCCCCGTTGGCGGACTCAAAGCCCGGAGGAGCCGGCTTGATATTGCCGCCCGCCGGAGTCGGTTCCTCCACTTGAATGTCACTGATGGGGGGAAGGCCACCGGAGTCGCCCGCGTCGGAATCGAAGCCCCCCAGCGGCGGCAGTCCGCCATCGGAATCCGCCTGCGAGTCAAAATCACTCAGCGGGGGCAGATTTCCCAAGCCAGACTCTTCTTTTTGCTCTTCGGGATTCTGACTGTCTTTTTTCTCTTCGTCGGCCATCAGACCCACCTCCGTAAGGGTGTTCCGTTCATCCAAAGCCACGCGGCCATACTACATCATGGTTCACATTCTAGCATGACCCCCACATACTGTCAAGAAAACTCCTGACACAATCCCAAGTGTCACAGGCCACCTAAGATCAAGCACACACAGGCCCTAACTCATTCCGTTATTCTCCCACCCATTGTCTTCGCTCAGCGCCGGAGAGTTCGAATTCTGCGATTACCGCCCGTCACTCCACGGGTTCCCCTTCCGACAAAACCACTTTACGGCATTACCACCCCAATCGTCAACAATATATTTGCGTAGATGCGTTGTTCGCCAGTCATGATGACCAGGCACGTGTCAGGCTCTTCGACTTCATCATAAAAACGGTAGCGGTCAAACAAGGTCAACGACAGGTCGGGCAGGCACTTTCGAAACTCTTCGAAAATAGCCGGTTCGGGGCCCTCGTCCGGCATCATCACTGCGGCATCCTCAATGGGAACAGCGGTGCGGAGAACATCCAGCACTTCGGTGACAGTCGGCTTCCCGGGTGCCAGGTTCAAAAAGACAAGATCGGCGTTTTCCCCGATTCGGGTGCTGCACGGAAAGTTGCCGTCCGCAACCAGGATCTTCGAACCATGCCCCGCGCTGGCGAGGGCGTCCAGGATTTCAGGATGTATCAGGCGTTGCTTCAGCATGACCGGCGTCCTTATCTTTCGCACTGTCTAACTGTCACGGAGGGAGAGGCTTCCCCTCATAAGGCCTTGCACGCGGGGCGCCACCGAGGGGTCCAATTGAACAGCCCGGTTAAACGCGGCGCCCGCCTGTCCTAAATCCCCCAGGGCCAGGAAACAGCGACCCGCCGCCAACGCTCCCAGGATCACCCTGCGCCGGGCGGCCTCGCCCCGGGGACCGTCAAAGGATTCGGACTCGGTCAAGGTAAGCAGTCGCCCGAGGTGGGTCAGGGCCACTCCGTAATCCCCCTGCCGAATCAATACGCGGGCCAGCGACAGCAGCACCTCGTCCTCGTTGGGCAGGAGGTAGTCCTGGCCGCTCACCGACGACGCCTTCCGCCCTTCGGCGTATCGCCTGAGGAGCCACTCGTACTCGCGACGGGCGCCTGCGTTGTTTTTCGTAATGTCTTCGTAGGAAACCGCCAGGTTGAAATGGACGCGCTCCGATGCCGGGTTGTCGGCCAGGGTGGCGTGGAAAAGCGTCTCGTTGTCGCGCCAGTCCCGGTCGCGGGCCACGGTGAGCACGAGGAACACCACGCAGGCCCCATAGACCACGGCCACCCGCGCGCGCCGCGTGACCGGCCCATGGCCCATCAGCAGGATCCCTTCCACGACGGCCCACCAGAAGCCCGCCATGGGAACATACATCCAGTGTTCGGCCATGGGCGCGTTGAGGGGGAATAACCCCGAGATGGGCAGCCAGGCCGCGATAAACCACGCAAGCCCCATGGCGATACGGCGGTGTCCGAAGCGTAACGCCCCCGCCACGGCCAACACGAACAACATAATGAGCGCCCAGCCCAAGTAGGCCCGCCACGACGCGTACCCCGCCAGGCTCTGCTCCATGTGCAGGTTCACCGGCCAGAAAAGTTTTTCCAGGTAAAAGGTGAAGGCCTGCCCCGTCTCGAAGAGGCGCTGCCCGAGGGAGGACGCTGCGGTGCTGTTTTCCGCGAACTTCAGGACCGTCGCCCGGAGCACGCCATAGACGGCCACCACGGCCACGGGCGCCGCGAGGGGCAGCAAACGCCGGGGCCACGGAGCCGACCCTTCCCAAGGGCGCAGGAGCAGCAGCACGGCCAACAACACGGGAAAGATGAGGGACGACTCCTTGCTCAGCAGGGCAAGCGCCACGCAAACCGCGCTGAATACCAGCGACACGATACGGGCGCGACCCTTGCCTTCGCCCAGGGCAAACCACAGGCCGGCGAACATGAAGGCGGCGGACATCATGTCGGCCCGCCCGCTGATGTAGGCCACGGCCTCGGTATGCAGCGGATGGACCACGAAAATGGCGGGCACGGCGAAGACCACGAAGCGGGGCGCCTTGAGCCGCAGCAGCAGGGCCATGAGCAACAGGGCTGCCGCCACGTGCCAGGCCAGGTTGACCGCGTGAAAGAGCGTCGGCTTCACCTCCTTGGGCGAAGCGTCCAGGGCGGGGTCATGGGAGAGCCAGAAGTCGGCCATGAAACCGGCCGACACCAGGGGACGGTAGAAATTACCCGCGCCCCGGCCGAAAGCGTCCTGGTCCTCGCGGAAAAGCTGGAGGAATTGGGCGGGATTCTGCACGTTCTGGTGAACAAGCACCGACGACGCGTCGTCCCACACCCAGCCGTTACCAAAAGTGCCCGCGTACGCAAGCACCCCCAACACCACCACGGTCAGTACGGCGAACAAGCGAAAATGCGATTCCCGCATGAAATCATGCTCCAAACAGGGACACCACCGACACAACCCGAACAGGGCGGTGGCCCACCAAACCCGAGCCTTGACAACCGGACCACCTTGGTGCAGCAACAGCGGGATGGTGGGCCAAGGCCCACCACCCTGAAACAAGGCGTTACCATAACGCGCCCACGGGAGCGGGTCAAGTTTCCACGGGGGCCGCGGACGAGGCGGACCCGGTGGACGAAGTGGACGGGCTCAGTCCCACCCGCGGGCGGGTGGGGCGTTGCCGTCCACATCGTCCACTCTGTCCACTTCGTCCGGGATCTCAGCCTTTCCCGGGCACCACGTAGTACCAGCCGTTGCCGGGGCTGGTGAAGGTCACCATGCCGCCGGTGTATTCGTGGGGCACGGTGGCGCCGCGGCTGCCTTCGATGGCACCTTGACGGACCACTTCGATGGCGCGGGGAAGGTCCGGCGCGGGAATATGCACCGTGCCTTTGCCATGAACGCGGATGAGCAGCACGGCCCCGTCCTGGACACGGCGCGCTTCGGGCACCGGCGCCCAGGCCACCAGGGGCATGGGCTTGTCGGCGAAGACGGTCTCCCGGCCGTCGATGGTGATGCGTCCTGCACCCTCGCCACTGAAGGCCACGAGGTTGCCCGCGTCGTCCACGCGGAAGGCCAGGGTCTTCTTGCCCGTATAGGTGACGGCGTGGCCGTTGATCTTGGCGTCCGCGAGGACGATGTCCTCCGTGGGCAGATCCAGCGTGGCCACCAGCTTATCGTCCTCGTCGCGCTTGCGGGCGAAACCACCGGACCACGCCTCTTCGAGGTCCTTGAAGTGGGGCGCGACGGAGGTGGCGCCGTTGGGGAAGCGGGCGGAGAAGTAGCCCGTGGACCGGGAGTAATTCTCCGTGTTGTCGTTGGTGTCCCCGAAAGCGCCCGTAGGCTGGTACGCGCCCAGCCGCTGCAGGATGTCGAACCAGTAGCGCGTTTCATAGCCCAGCGAGGCGGCCTGGTCGTCCCGGGGCCGGAAGCCGAGGAAACTGATCTTGCCGCCCTGCGCCGTCGTGCGGACGGTACCCACCACGTGCTTCTTCACCTGGGCGGCCACCGCCGTGCCTTCCCGCGGAGTGACGGGGTAAACGTGATCCACCAGCAGGCTGGTGAGGATGGTCATGGGGGCGAGGCCCTCCAGCGTGCCGGAGAAAACCACCTGTTGTCCCGGGGCGATGAGGCCATCGACGGGCCGGGGTCTATGGTTGACGCCCATGAGCTTTTCCCACCGGTCGAGAACCGGCTTGCCTTCGTTGTCAATTACCGGCGGGGGACCGGACCAGATCACCGTGCCGCCCTGTTCCGCGAGCTGCGCCATCATGTCCAGCAGTTTCGCAGACGGAAAGGGCTCGAAGAGGGCGGTCAAGGTGGTGAAACGCCGTCCCGCCACCTCCACCGCGCCGTTTTTCACCTCGCCCCGTTCCAGGAGCTTCTCCTGGGTGATGAGGTTGGCATAGCCGTACTGGTTCATCCAGCTTCCGAAACGTTCGTCGGCGGCCACGAGATCGATGGGGTAAAGCATGAGCACTTCCACGTCGCGGTGCTCCATGTCGTAGACCATGCCGTACCAGGGCGCGGGGCTGGTGCCGTAGGCGTTGCCCACGTTGTGAAAGCGTTCCCTGACCTGGCGGGGCGAGCCCCAGTGGGCGGCGTACGCGTTGGGCACGCGATTGAGGATGCCGAGGGAGGAGGCGAGGGCGAAACCGTAGTAATCCCGGTCGAGCCAACCGCCTTCGGAATGATCCGTGCCGGTGCCGTGGAGAAAATCGCCCCAGCGGAAATAGTCGGCGCAGGCCGCGGCCGCCTGATGCACCGTGTTGGACCAGACAAAATTCGGGGTGTATTCGTACTTGGAGAGGTTCCGGTTTTCCGTGCCCGAATCCCAGTAATCAATGGTGGGGCTTTCGGCCCACGTGGCGTGGGCACGCGAAGAAATCTGGTGCCCCATGCGCTCTTCCAGGTACTCCTTGGCG
Source organism: Candidatus Hydrogenedentota bacterium (assembly GCA_024278275.1). GTDB lineage: Bacteria > Hydrogenedentota > Hydrogenedentia > Hydrogenedentales > JAJRTN01 > JAJRTN01. Next base: position 23,660 of record JAJRTN010000175.1, on the reverse strand, counting down.
TCGAGGAAGAGATCCACCACGTCGTCTTGCAGCAGGGCGTAATAGCGCGACCGAAAGAGCGCCGTGGCCTCGATGGCCTCGGGCGAAGCCCCGAAAACATGTTGGGTATCGTTTTTGGCCGAAAGGTCCTGGGCCGTGTCGTTCTGGCCATAAGTAAAATAGACCAGGTACTTGGCGAAGTCGGCGTACTCGCTCCCGTAGCGTTCGGCAAAACGCTGTTGAAACCCCGGGCTTACATAGCGCAGGGCGAACGTGCCGTTGTCGTGGTGGTTGAAGTACCCCCAATCCTGCTGAATGTGCGTTTCGTCGGCGTAGAGCGCGTTGAAACGTACCCCGGCGTCCACGTAGGTATCCACGAGTTTCTTCAGGAACGGCTTCGCCGTGAGGCTGAAGTAGTCCATCTCGGGCGACCGGTACTGCTGCACCACGAGGACGCGGTCCATTCCCTCGGCACCGCCGCCCGTGCCATGGATACGGATCCGCACGGACCGGTAGTCGCCCAGGGCCGAAATCTCCTTGGAGCCCGCATGGTCTTCATCGCCGGAAAGCCCGTAGACGTCCACTTGGGCCGTGTCCGTGATATCAATAATATCCTCGGGTTTCACAGCCAGGTAGCGCGTGCCCCCCACGGGCTGTTCCCGGAAAGCAAAGACCCGCACGCCCGCGTCTTCGAGATGCACGATGCCCTTGTTGTTGGCCCAGGACTGTTGCCGCCAGAGCTGCACGCTGTACTCGCCCGTCTTGGGATCGCGCAGGCCCTTCCGATAGTGCATCCACACGCCCGACTCGCCCGTCTCCCTGCGGTAACCAGGACCGATTTCGAGGGGCGTGAGGAGGCTCAACTCCAGGGCCAGCCCATAGCCTTGCGCAAATCTGGCGATCTTGGAAAGGTATTTCACGTAATCCGGCGTGTCGGGATACAATTCCCGCGGCCGGTGTTGTCCCGGCCGGTATTGGGCGAAGAACTGGTCGAAAGAAAGAACCAGCGTGCGTTGGCCCGCCTTTTGTGCTTTTTCACAAATCATCCGCAGGCTTTCCTCGCGCTTGTCGTGGGTCAGCGTGAGATCCAGCACCTTGTCCGGTTCATTCGCCAAATCAATCAATTCCTGATCGCGCACCAGGATGATGTGAGCCCGGCCGATGCTGGTGGCCCACGGCCCCGGATAGGCGATGAGTTCGCCCCGGTACGTATTCTCCGGCACTTTCCCTGACATACCCTGTTCCCCGGCTGCGCAGAACATCGTCCCTAGAAAGAGCGCGATGAGGCAAACGCCGCCTTGTCGTATTACGTGGATCATATCCCGTTCCCTTGGCTGGTTGAAACTGTTGCGACGGACATTCTAGGCGGCGGGCGCGGGTATTACAAGGCGGGTATCCGTCCACGGGGCAATCCGTGGCGCGGGCGATTATTCAAAGATGTGGCACAGCCACCCTCCGTAGGCCGTACTCGGCCCGGACCGGGGGCTGTGGAACCCGCAAGGGTTTTCAATGACGACCAATACTTTCTATTCATGAACGACGGCATGCCCTTTAATCCAATGGCGCAACCCAATTGGGGCCTGTCTGCCCCACAGCCGAGGGCGGCTGTGCCACATAAGGGTACAGACCGGGTACCCTATTCTGCTCGTTCCAACGGTCCTCCGTGGGAACGTCTCTTCCGACCGTCCCCGGTCGAACCTTCCCATGACCGGTTGGTCCTCCCGAATTCTGACGCCCCTTGCGGAGCCGGTAACATGGCGCGCCGCCGACCGTAGGAAGAAGCGGGGAGAGGGGACCCTCCTGCCATGAAAAGACGGTGATGGTGCGCTGAAGCACACCCTACCGGGCGGCCACCCCCACGAGGCAGGTGCGGGCGGGAAAACGCGGAGGTCACGGGGACGCAGGCTGTGGTGTTGCGTTCTCATTCTTTGCCGCTTCCGGCGCTTTCCTATCCCCGCAATCTTCTGCGGGTTGCTGGGCTTCCTGACACTCCACTGTGAAGTTCGGCTCATCCGGCGGGGCCGGCGGCCAAACCTTTTGGAGAGAGAATTGCATCCGCTTCCCATTTTCATAGAACCAGATATCGAACAAAGACATACCCTCTGGGACATCAAGTTTCGGGTCGCGCAATGCATGGTACCTGATTCCAATCTGCAGGACGGACTGTCTCAGTATGGCACACAGGGCTTCTCGGGCGGTTACATCGTCCAGGTGCAGGGAAATGTTCCTGACTCTGTAAAATTCCGGGGGAGTACGTCCCGGGTAAGGACGACACACGGTGAAATGCATCTTCGTCCCATAGAGCAATCCACATTGCACTTGCACGACGACCACCTTGATGGCCTCCCAGGTGGACACGTTCTCCACATCAATGGAGACAAGCACATCCAGGTTGCTTGGCGCGTGGCCGGAATTCGCAATTGCACACGGATACCCCCGGATCATCTCCACACGGGCAAAGGTGGGTTTGGGCCGCAGTTGTTCTCGCAAGTCCTCCAGTGTTCCGATGATTTCACCCTTCCCGTCTACCCGCGCAACGGGTGTAGTGTCCAGCGGGGGCGGACCGTAGGAGATTCCGTGATCATTGAAGCAGGTCCAATCGATGAGCACGGGACAGCATCTCACTTTCGTTGCTTCGGCCTTCGTGTCAGTCCGTGGTTCGGTAGCTGGTCCACAGCTTACCATGAGAGTCAGGATCGTGCCACAAAGGGCGAAAGACATGCCATTTCGGAAGCTCATGATCTGTCTACTCGTATTCCGACATGTATTGAACATAGAGGACCTCCTTCCTAGGGCGAGCACGACGACAGGCACACGAGTTTGTCGGGCCAGTCATACCATTGCGGCCAGGTACCCCAGGCACATGGATGGTGTACTCCACCTTTCTCCACACGCACATGACACAACATGGCAGCGTTGTCGTAGCATGCGTCCACGATGATTTTGTTGAACTTGAACACGAGAGTCGTCTCGCCGATATACGCGGTTGGGAAGTCATCGGGGTTGTTATTTCCCCAGTTCGAAATGTAGTACCTCTGTTTGACGCGAATCTCCTTCTCTGAATTGTTATGTTGATAAAACCCTTGTATCGTTTCATACGCCCGGGGGTCGATATAATGGGCATCCGCCGGATAGTCGCCGCCATATACCTGTTCTCCGGTGAGCCAGAGGCCGCTCTTTACGGTCTGCTGTCCGTTCTCCACCACGGTACGATCCCCACTGTACACAATGAACTCCCCATTGCCGTGTGCTCCCAAGCGTTGTTTCTCGTCGGGCGTTAAACCACCGGGGAAATTGTCGGAGATGTAGCAGATATCCTCCCGAACCTGTACGCCCGTGGGATCGATAGCCGAGAAGTCCGGGTTCATGATGAGGGCATCAAACCTGTCTCCCAAATAGCCATCGTCATTCCATGTTGCCGGTTCAACATAGAAAATCTCGATACCCTCGGTCTTCCAGGCGGTCCAGTCCTTTAAGACGGCGGTCAGGGAATAATCTTCCTCCACGGAGATCTCGATGGTCGCGTTGGTGTTATTATCGATGGGATCACCGTTGCTCGTGCTACCGGTGCCCTCCCAATGGTCGAAGGTCTGGCAGCACGAGGCGTAGGGAACCGCGGTCAGGTGTACCAAGTCACCTTGGTTATACCACGGTCCGAGGGGCGACCGGACGACATAGCCGCCGGTGTCGCCGTCGCTGCCGTCTATCAACGCCGTATTCGTGAGCAAGATGCATTGGCTGAAGTAGCGGGCGGTGTGAATATCCGCGTTCCGTTGGAAGGATGCAGGATCCGGATTTCATTCAGTTCGTAGAGCGCTTTGGCCGCCGCCATGTTGTGGAGTGTGCCCTCGGGGGGGAAGGACATCCAAGATGGAGCAAGATCGCGATTGGAATCACGGTTCCCAAGACCAGAACGACTGAACCCCGCATGATACTTCTCCCCTCAATCCATCCTCTTTGTTTTTTAGCACGATGGGGAAGATTCGTCAAGGACTATTTTGTTCTCGAAGATCCCCAAAGAAGAATCTGTTCCACTTGGGATAATCCCTAATCCGGCCAAGCCGGAACCAAGAATGGCTACCGCCGTCCATGCCACGACCAACCGTCATCCCAGCGAAAGCGGGGCACCATACGGGAACGCGAGGCATTGCCCTTTCCCGTGGATTCCCGCGTGCGCGGGAATGACGGAAGGAGGGGTAAACATGTTTTCGTGACCATTTTTTCAGCACTGCATGGGTAAGATAAATAACTAACCTATTAGAGGCATGAGACTTACCTCGGAAGCCCACCCTTTCTTTTTTGGGGGGACTCTCGGAGCGTCCCCCTCGACGGCCTGTCCCCCCTCGACGGTCTTGCCGCGGGGATGCCGGGAAGGTACAATCCTGCTTCAAACATAGTGGGGGCCACCATGGAGAGACAAATAATGAAACGTAGTGAAATCAACACCATCATTGCCGAGGCCAAGGACTTCATTTCCCGCCAGGGGTTCCAACTCCCCCCCTGGGCCTTCTGGGGACCGGAGGATTGGAAGGGCAAGGCCGACATGGCCGCGGAAATCGCGGCCAACATGCTCGGCTGGGACATCACCGACTTCGCCAAAGGGGATTTCAACCGTTTCGGGCTGGTTCTCTTCACCCTTCGGAACGGAAATCTGGCCACGGGCGACCGAAAAACCTATGCCGAGAAAATCATGGTGGTCCGGGAGGGGCAGGCCACGCCCATGCACTTCCACTGGCACAAGATGGAGGACATTATCAACCGTGGCGGCGGCAACCTGGTACTCAAATTGTACAATTCAACGGCGGACGAGAAACTGGACGACACGCCGGTCGCGGTGAAGGTGGACAGCATCACGCGGCATCTGGAGCCGGGCGAACCGCTGATTCTGACACCGGGCGAAAGCGTGTGCCTGGTGCAGGGCCTGTACCATACCTTCTACGCCGAACCGGGACATGGCACCGCCCTGATTGGCGAGGTCAGCCAGGTAAACGACGACAACACGGACAACCGCTTCAATGAACCCCTCGCCCGTTTCTCGGAAATCGAGGAGGATGAAGCGCCGCTCCATGTGCTGGGCAACGAATACGAACGCTTTTTCTAAGCGACAGGGGAGAGGAGTACCCCATGAGTAAGCGCCAGGTCGTCTTGATCATGACCGATACGCAACGCAAGGACATGGTCGGCTGTTATGGCAACCCTGACATGAAAACCCCTTCGCTGGACCGGCTGGCGCGGCAGGGTGTCCGCTTCGAGCAGGCCTATACGTGCCAGCCCGTGTGTGGCCCGGCGCGGGCGGCCCTGTTCACCGGCACCTTTCCCCATTCCAACGGAAGCTGGGGCAACACCATGCCCCTCGGCGACAACGTGAAAACCGTGGGGCAGCGCCTGACCGACCAGGGCATACACGCGGCCTATGTTGGAAAATGGCACCTGGACGGTGGGGATTATTTCGGCCTGGGCCGATGCCCGGAGGGTTGGGACCCGCGATACTGGTACGACATGCGCAATTACCTGGAGGAGCTTTCGGACGCCGACCGGGTTCGTTCGCGCCTGCCCGAAACAAGTGACGACCCAACGCTGCCGGAAGACTTCACCTTCGGACACCGGTGCTCCAACCGCGCTATTGATTTCCTTGAGAAGAACCGCGATGACCCGTTTCTGCTGGTGGTATCGTACGACGAACCCCACGGTCCCTTCCTGGCTCCCAGGCGCTTCGCCGATCCATACCGGGACTACACGTTCCCCAAGTGCCCCAATATCTGGGATACGCTGGAGGGAAAGCCCGAACACCAACGCCTGTGGGCCGGGGCATCGCTGCACCAGGACAAGGACGCACTGGAAATCCGCGCCCCCCATTACTTCGGCTGTAACAGCTTTGTGGACTACGAGATTGGCCGCGTGCTCAATGCCATCGACGAACACACCCCGGGGGCCCTGGTCATTTACACCGCGGACCATGGCGACTTTCTGCATTCACACAGCCTGGGTAACAAGGGACCGGCCATGTACGAGGAGATTACGAACATTCCCTTCATTGTCCGCTGGCCCGGCGAGGCGCCCCAGGGCGCGGTGGGGAAACAGCTTGTCTCGCACATCGACGTGACACCGACCATCCTGGACGCCATGGACCTGCGCCTGCCAAAACTGTTGGAAGGCCGCAGCCTGCTCTCCATGATCCGTCAGCCGGAACAGGCCGTGAATGACACCATTTTCATGGAGTTCGGACGCTACGAAATCGACCATGATGGCTTTGGCGGCTTCCAGCCCATTCGTTCGGCTTTCGATGGGCGTTATAAGCTGGTGATTAACCTGTTGGACAGGGACGAACTCTATGACCTGGAGGCCGACCCTTACGAAATGACAAATCTTATCGACAGCGAGGATCACGCGGCCGACAGAAATCGCCTGCACGACCGCGTGCTGGACTGGATGGATGCTACACGGGACCCCTTTCGCGGCTATCAATGGGAGCGCCGGCCTTGGCGTAAAGATGCCCCCCCGGCGACATGGGACTACATGGGCATGACACGACAGCGGGAAAACGAGGAATACGAACCGCGACAGTTGGACTATGACACGGGACTGCCCATGGTCGAAGCGGTGCGCGGGAAGTCTCCCGCGGCGACGGCACGAAAGCGGCGTGGATTAGTCTCTTAGCAATGAAGTTTCAGTCGTGGTGGGCCAAGGCCCACCTTACCCGCCACGCCCTGCGTGGGAACGGGAGCATCTGCGTTCATCCGCGCAATCTGCGGATACATTATCATGGTTCCCCGTGTGCGCGGGGATGACGGAACCACGGCGGTTCTCCGTGGAGACGATTCGGCTATGCCGGGTCAGTAATGCTGCAAATGCAGCAGGCAGGATTGGTCTTTCACCACGTCCGTTGTTTCAACCGCCACTACTCCCTTGGCTGCCGGAGGGGCAGGGGCCTTCCATCACGGTCCGTAATCTGTACGGCGCAGTTCCACGGCTCGCCGGAACGAAGCGTCTTGATGAGAATTCGATTCTTCCCGGGACGAAACACGGCTTTCACACCGGCATCCCCCCCTTCCTCCCCGCGAGGCCCACGCCTGGAGACAAGGGCCGCACCGTTGAGCCAGCACTCGAAAGGGCCGTCCGTCAATACATGAATGGTAACGGGTGTTTCCCCGGTTTGGACCACCTCGGTCAGGGCATAGCAGGCCCCCTCCGGGCAGTCGTCCCAACGGCCTTTCAACACCAGCCGGGCCGGCAGGCCTTCGGCCTCTCCGTCCTCCCAATCCAGGCGTCGCCCATCCAGGAAAACCGGTCCCACCTGTGTTCGGCTCGCCGGGTAATAGGATTTGCCGAAGGCCCTCCCCCCCCGATTGGGCAAAGGCCCCAGCACCCGCCACCGGGTCGGGTAACCGTGCTTCAAAGCCACCGCTTCCGCCGTGGTGCCAAGCGTCTTCAATGCCTGGCTTACCAGGGATCTCCGCGCGGGGCTGTCGGCCTGGGGCAAGATGCGGGTCAGTTCGGCGCGGGCGCGGTTCCGGTCCGTTTCCGCCAACAGCGCGTCGGTGAGCAACGTCCATGCCTCATCGCCGAGGGCCGGGTCGTCCAGGCGCGCCTCCATCAGGGACCGGTCGTCCGCCCTCCCGGCACGCGCAAGACCGTAAAGGGCGGCCCGCATGGCCTCCTCGGCAAAGGCACCTGTAAGAATGTTTCGATACTGGGCCGCGGCGGCCTCCGCCTCGCCCTGCCGAAGCCGTGTCTCGGCGAGATTAAAATAATCCGCCAGCGCCTTGCGCCGCACCCAGGGGTTGCTTCGTTGTGCGAGGGCCAGCAGGTCCGCCTCGCTCGGCGTCCCGCCCGACAGACGGACCGCCTTTACGCGCAATTCGGGATTGTCGGAAAGCCTGGCCTTCGTCAGCAGTGCGGCGAGCCCCGGGGCCTTTCTGCGCGACAAAACCTCAAGCAGCCCGGCGCGCGTGGGTGCGTCGGCACGGCGGTAGGCGTCGTTCAGGCGGTCCTCCAGGCCCGGTGCTTTTACACGGGCGAGCGCCTCAATCGCGCTGGCGCGCACGCCTGGTATGTTCATGCAGCCCAAGGCAACGTGCAGGATATCGGGATTGTCGAGGGTACTCAGCCCGAGGAGCGCCCTCCGATGAATAACCGGCGGCGCATCGTGGCGCAGCAGACCGAGAAAGAGACGCTCCGCAATGGGCTGACGGCCCTGCTTCGCCAGTGCGCGGGCCGCGGATAAGGCTGCATGCGCGTAAAGGCTGCTTTCCGTGGCCGTCGCCGTCGGGGGAAGGGCGAAAACCTGCTCGGGCGCGACACCATGCCGGGCCAGCGCTTCAAGGCAGGGCCATCCCATGGGACCGGGCTTGCCCGCCGACGCCACCAGAAGCGGGCGGATGACGCCGCTTTCGGGACGGTCTCCCAGGAGTTGCGCGGCCCGTATGCGCAGCGTCTCGGGATACTTGCCCGACAACGCCGTCAGCAGGGCATCCAGGGCGTCGCGGCCCGGAATCGTTCCCACCACCGCAAGCGCGTCCCCCCCCACCATGGGATCGCCAAAAAGCGCCTCCAGGGCAGGCACATGCTCCTCCGTTGCCACGATACCAATCCACGCCAGCACCTGGCCGGCCACTTCCTTTTTCCGGGCTTCGTCCAGGCCGGGGGCCTCCATGCACCGGGCCAGCAGGCGGAACAGGGCATTGGCCACGGAAACGGGCTCTCGTGCCCCACAAACGGCTCTGTCCAGGGCAATCCGGGCCAGGCGGGCAATGCGCGGGTCGTCGTCCAGCATGAGTGGCCCGGCGGCTTCAATCGCCCGGGGGCCCAAAACACCGGCAATGCGGATGGCTTGTAACGCGACACCGGGCTCGATACTCGCCATGGCGCTTACCAGGTCAATGGCATCGGGCGCGTCGGTTTCGGGGACGGGCGAAACAACCGGAACGGCGTGTGACAAACCGCCCGAGGGCACCGCGCCATGAGCAGGCCCCATTGTGCCGGCCGAGGCCAGGATAATCACCGTAACGAACATGAGAACAGGGACGCCGAAGGGGATTATCCGGCGTCCCTGCGGATCTTTCTTCAGCAAGAATCGGCACTCCAAGTAAGTTGTGTTCATGGGCATCTCAAACAGCACGCGTGGGGGGCGCGATGAGCCGGTCGGCGGCGGGGTCGTTCAGGAACTTGCCCCTGGCGCTGTCCCACGTTACAGGGCGGCCGGTTCGATAGGCGATATTTCCCAGGGCCGCCAGCACCGCCGCAGACGCGGCCCGCCGCAGGTCGAACCCTGTATCGGGCCGAAGAACCATCGCGTCCAGCCAATAACGCAGGGATTCCGCCAGGGGCCGGCGGCGCGCTGTGGCCTCGGGCCGGTCACCGGACAGCACCGGCGTCAACGCCGTGACTTTTCCATCCGACCGCAACCGTGCGCCATAACGGCAGTCCTCTGCGGCCATTTTCCGCTGTTGCCAGACCATGGCGACCTGTTGGCCGACCCAGTCGTATTCCACCCGCATGGTCTGCGGGGCATCGTACAGACCAACCAGCGGGGGGGTGCCCCGGGCCGTGACGCGCACCACGCCGAGCCTTTCCATCTTCAAGGCATCCAACACGGCGTAAAACACCTGGCTCCCCTGGCTGGCCAACTCACCGCCACCAAGGGCCAGCAAGAAACGGGCATTACCGTCGAGGAGGGCAGGGTTGTAGCGTTGCCAGGGAGCGGGCCCCAACCATCGGTCCCAATTCAGACCGTCCGGCACCGCCCCCGTGAACCCCGCGTCACCGCCACGCCTGTTGTCGCTTCCCCAACAGGAGATCCGCGTTACACCGCTGTCCGGAAACTGTTTGTTGGTATCCAACGCCTGGGGCGCGCCACGAGACCAGTGGGCTTCCTTTCCCGTGTACACCACGGCACCACAGTCATCCGCCGTGGAAACCAGGCGGGCCGCGTCCCCCAGGCTAAGACAAACGGGGGTTTCCAGGTAAACATCCTTTCCCGCTTCCATGGCATGACAGGCCTGAACGGCGTGCCAATGGTCCGGCGTGGCAATGATCACGCCGTCCAGGTCACGATCTTCCAGTACACGCCGGTAGTCGGCATACCGCCTGGCCCGGCCGGCCATGTCCGCGACCGCTTCAAACCGGCGCTTATCCACGTCACAGACAGCCACGACACGGCTTCCCAAATGGGACAGTATTTCCGCGCCCCGGCGGCCGCACCCAATCAGGGCCACCCGGACACGGCTGTTAGCCCCCGGACGTCCCAGCGCACCCACAACGCCGGAAGGAAGCACCAGGGGAGCCAAGACCCCGGCCGACACCGCCAACAGGGTTCTGCGTGAGATTTGCTTGTCTTGCTTCATGGCGCTCCGTAACGGGCCGAACCCCGCCCGTGTTTGAGGTGTTTGCGAGGTCCACATAGTAAGGCCCCACCCGTCAGTCAAGCAAGTTTGCGAACGCCCGAATGCACGCCCGCACGGACTTTGCACACCGCCGGGAATCAGCAGAACCCGGCATGCACCATCAGGCCCTGTTCCACTCAACACACCAGACCCTTGCGTCAATCCAGGCCTACACACGACGGTGTTTGCTTCCGTAACCCGGATTATTTCACCCGCCTTCTGTTGCGCACGCGTATCGGGTCACCTCAAGGACTTGTCCCTTTCGGCGGGCTCGACATGTAGCTGCACGCTGTCGTTCGCCTCGCTTCGCCAGGTTCTTGACCGCGCCAATCTACCCATGCGCACGACGAAGTTGGTGCAATATCCGGGCTGATTGGTTTACAGGCTGATTGGTCTCCCATGGCCCATTAAATTCGTATATTTATTGATTTTTCCAACTGATCCGGCCTTTTGATTTACAGCAAATTACAGCCTATGTCGTTTCACTGGAATCACTTACTTCGTTGGCAGGCCCAATCCCGGTTTTTTGTTGCAATTCAAGAAGGGCGGAAGTTACTATGTATATTCGGGTTTTGGCTGTCAAAACGCATTTAAGCGGTGTCCATGTCTTGGTGCCGTGCGGGTCAGTCTGTAATTCTGGGTCGGGTAACGGCTTCGGAGCCCCCGGTCATCCGATCCTGGTGGTGGGGAATATGTTAAGCAAGTGTCGCTTTGCGGCGGCAGGTACCACATGGTAGTGACCATAAACCAGTTGGGAGGAGATACATGTCAACCGCAAAACTAAGTCTTGACGGAAAAGAGTATGAATTGCCGGTAATCACCGGTACCGAGGGCGAAGTCGCCGTGGATGTCCGAAAGCTGCGCGCCCAGTCGGGAGCCATCACCTTTGATCCGGGGTATGGCAACACGGGCTCCTGCAAAAGTAACATTACGTTCATAGACGGCGAAAAAGGCATTCTGCGGTACCGGGGATATCCCATCGAGGATCTGGCGGGAAAAGTTCCCTTTGCCCGCGTAGCCTACCTGCTGATTCACGGGGATCTGCCGTCCGAACAGGAAGCACGCACCTGGCGCCGGGAATTGACGCAAAACAGCCTGGTCCACGAAGGGATGCTCAAGTTTTTTGATTCCTTCCCGGTGACCGCCCATCCCATGAACATTCTTGCTTCCATGGTTTCTTCCATGTCCTCGTTCTACCCTCATGACGCGGAGCTTGAGGACGACGAACACATTCGCGCCAATATCCTGCGTCTTTTGGGGCAGGTGAAGTCCATCGCGGCGTTCTCGTACAAGAAGTCCATTGGTCAGCGCTACATGTACCCCTTGTCGGATCACAGTTACGCGGCCAACTTCCTGCGCATGATGTTTGCCACGCCCACGGAGTTCTACGCTGTGCCGAAGGTGCTTGAAGACGCCCTGGACATGTTGCTCGTCCTCCATGCCGATCACGAGCAGAATTGCAGCACCTCCACGGTCCGCATGGTGGGCAGCAGCGGCGCCAACCTCTACGCCTCCATGTCCGCCGGTGTGAACGCCCTGTGGGGGCCCCTCCACGGCGGCGCCAACCAGGCGGTGCTGGAGATGCTGGAGGAAATCCGCAAGGACGGCGGTGACTACAAGAAATTCGTGGCCATGGCCAAGGACAAGAACAACCCCTTCAAGCTTTTCGGTTTCGGGCACCGGGTCTACAAGAACTTCGATCCCCGTGCAACCCTGTTACGCAAGGCGAGTGACGCCGTGCTCAATGAGTTGGGTGTGGAGGATCCGCTGTTGGATATTGCCAAGCAACTCGAAGAGGTGGCCCTCAACGACGAGTACTTCCTCGAACGCAAACTCTATCCGAACGTGGATTTCTACAGCGGGATTATCTATCGAGCCATGGGGATTCCCACGGACATGTTTACCGTCATGTTCACTATCGGCCGCATGCCCGGCTGGATCGCTCACTGGCTTGAGATGCGCAAGGATCCGGGTGGAAGGATTCACCGCCCCCGACAGATCTACGTCGGCCCCAACCTCCGTAAGTACGAAAAGTAACGCTTCCTCTTCGGCCCCCCGGCGTGCGGCCGGGGGGCGTTATTATTTCGCTTCCATGTGCAACCGCAGTCAGGAAGCAAGCGTTTTGAAGCCGATTTGGACTTCTTTCAAAACGACCGGTTCTTCCGCCGAGGGGCTGATTTGCAAACGCAGGAGCACCGGCCGGAGGCCGACGAGGGCCTCCAGCGGCGCCAGGCTGTCACCGCTGTAAAGGCGCATGCGCAAGGTATGGCCGTCTTCCGGGTCAACCAGGTCCGCTTCGCAACGGGCATCGGCGGGGGAGAGGGTCCATTCGACCACACCCCAGCCCTTCGCGTTGGTGGGCGGGGTGAGCGGAATCTCGATTGTCCGCTCCCGGATCGGACGAAGGGTCACATTGTCCAGCCACAATGTGCCGTCCGACGGGGGCGTCCAGAAGCGAAGCACAAGGGGCGGCTCGGCCTTGTAGCGCACCTCCATGCGCAACCGCTTCCACGCGGTCCCCGGTTCCACCATGAAATTGTTGTAGTACATATAGGCTGGATACTGGTTACTCCCCGCCTGACCGACCCAGAAACGGAGCGGGGCGGTGCCACGGGCCTTCACCCAGAAGGACAGTTCGTATTTCCGGCCCTTCACCGCCCGGTTCTCGGAAATCTTCCGGTCAATATAGGGACTGATGGGCGCCTCGCCCGAGGCCGACGGCTGGAAACGAATACTTGACGCGCCGGTGTGGAACACGGCGTTATCCAGCGCAGGCAACACGCCCCGGCCCTCCCAGTTGACGCGGTACGTGTCCTCCGACTCATTCTCCGACCCGAAAAGCGTCATGCACTCCCCGTCCCCTTCGAAGCGGGCCACGATCCGGCCCCCTTCCGCCACGAGTCCTGCTTGCGCTTTCCCGGCGAGACGGGCCAGGGCCCCGTCCATTGCGTTCACCACCGTATCCCCCGTGGGAAGAGGGCCCGGGTGGGCCGTGGTCCATCGGTTCATCACGCCCCCCTGTTCATAAAAAGGCTCGGGGGACTTGTCGTAAACCCAGTACCCGTCCGCGCCCCGCAACAGGCGGTCCATGGCCATTGCGATGGCATCGGCGGAGTGCATGGACTTGGCCCAGATGCCGCCCGCGTACAGGGCCGGCAGACCGCGGCGCTTGATATGGCTTATCCCGGCCGCCGTGGGAGCGTCGCCAAAAAACGCCGAAGATACCGTTTTAGTGAACCCGCCGTCGTATTCGGCACTGGGGAAGACCAGGCAGGGCAGTTCCGGCGTACCGCCACCCCGAATGAGCGCGTCGTAGTACCAGAAGGGGGCGTAAGGGTAAAAGCCGAAGATGAAGTCGGGCTTGATCTTCCGCACCTCCAGGAGCACCTCGTGAATAATGCCGGTGAGCTGGTCTTCCAGGAAGCGCTCGTAGCGCGGCAGCAATCCGCGCTGCGTTAACCAGTCGAAACGTTTCCCGGCCGGCAGATCAGGTGAGGGTGGGGCGCCCGCGAGGGTCTTGACGAACCGGCCGAAACAATCTTCGCAATAGCAGAAAGATTTCTTTTGGCTCGCCATACCGGGATAGATGGAGTAGAAACAATAGGTTTCCAGTTCCAGTGCTCCACCGCCTTCCGTACCGGTTTCTCGAAGGGTGCGCGCCACGCGTTCCAGTTGCGGCCGAATAAACCCCAGCCAGTAGCGCCGCTCCAGGGGACAGGGCGCCCAACGCGCCGCGTCGCCGTTCCAATCCACCATGTGACGGTATTCATGGGCGGGCCACAGCCGTTCCACGCCTTTACCCGTCCGCGCATATTCCTGGAGATCGCCTTCAAGACCGGAGATGAACCGCACCGTATGCTCCGCGCCCACGTACATCATGTACAACATGATCTGATGGTGCTTCCTGGACTGAACCGCCCAGTTCCGAAGTTCACGTAACGCTTCCTCGGAAAAATCGCCCGGATTCAGCATAATATCCGAATCCGGCGGAGAGGATTTGGTCGCCTCATCGATCACCTGTTCCCAGGGCAACACAAGATTAAACCCCGCCGCTTCCATCTTTTCCAGGTCGCCCCGTGACTTGGCCCGGATCCCCTCGCTCCGCAGACGCTCGATGACGGGATTCATCTCCTTGACTTGTTCGGCGGCATGGCAGACGCCAGTGACGGTCCCAGGGAGAACCACCAGGATTGTGATCAGGATTCGGCGCATACGACGCTCCTCTCTTCACTTGCAGCCCTATTGTTTCGTTCCCACGGTCCTCCGTGGGACGGTATGGCACGGGCGTCCCGCCCGCATCGTCGCACCGCCCGGAACATGGTGCATCAAGAAGACCGTTCGGCGCGAACACCGTAGGTACATGACTTCCCAAGCCGGTGACATCGGCCCTATTTCATCGGAACCGCCATCTTCAAGTAGGCCTTGAGCGCGGGCACTTTCAGCGGGATTTCCTCGGCCACCAGCCGCGCGATTTCCCGTGCGCCCCTGCGCGTAAAATGCGTTTCGTCATCCCTGGAAGGATTGAAAAAGGCACTCCCCTTTTCGCCCAGCCGATTATGGAGCTTCACGCTGCTGGCGTGAAGATCGATGACCGGCACGTGTTTTTCCTTGCCCACGGCGATCATCGCCTCGGCGAAGGGCCGGAGCGAGGTGACGATCCGGCCATTGCGAAACTTGCGCCGCGTCATGGGCGTGACCAAAACCGGTTGGGCATTTGCCGCACGGGCCTCGTCGATAAAGGTGCGCAGCGTGTTACGGAACCCGGCGGTGGAACCGCCCTCCCCGAGGTGATCATTGTGGCCAAACTGGATGAAAACGTAGTCCGGCCTGTCCGCCAATGCCCGTGCCAAGCGTCCCTCCCGGAGGAACGTCTCCGCGCTGCGCCCCGACTCCGCATGGTTGAGAATGGTTACCCCGTCATTGAACCGTTCGCCGAAAACCTGTCCCCACCCGGTCAAATCGGGACGATCCTCGCGGGGAACGGTATAGGTGGCCATGGTGGAATCCCCCACCATGACAATGCGAATGGCGGGCTGCATGGTTTGTGTATCCTCGCCGGCGACTCCACCGACGGAAACCATGAGCACCATGGTCATGCCGTATGCAATGTTCATGATAAAAACCCCTGTTCCGCGCACGCCAGGATGATACGGACTCGAACCGCGTTCCCGCGGTCTCGTGCCCTTTCTTAAGTTCCCGGCGGGGTACTACCCAACCCAGCTTGGCCGGAACCAAGAGTCGTCTCCATGGAGAACCCTGGTTCCGAAGAAAAGTAGAAGAGGCTTCTACGTTATCGTCATCCCCGCGAAAGCGGGGATCCATGATACGGGGCAACCCCTTGACCTTTCCCGTGGATTCCCGCGTTCGCGGGAATGACGGAAGGGAGGGCAAACCTGTATTCGTGACCATTGGTACAGAATTTCACGGGTAAAGGACTATAAACAGCGGACGCGCGGGGCGAACCCGCCCGAGCTGAAGCAAGGGAAAGTTCTGGCGCGGCACGCGCTTACTATGACAGATCTGTACTCTTTAGGCAAATCTGTGTATTATGCCGCAAAGGAGGCGGTTGGCATGGTGCGTGACATGGCCCGACAAGAGGCGCCCCGGGAAGAAGAACGGCGCCTTCTGGACGAGTTGAAGGAGCGTAACAAACGCATTACGTGTCTCTACAGTGTGGGCGAAATCATTCGTGCGAGCGAGATAGAAACGGACCTCTTTCACGACGTGGTGAGCCTGGTTCGGCCGGCCTGCTACCGCCCTGAGCTTACACGTGCGCGGCTGGTTTTCGACGACCAGGCCTACGTGGAGAAGGCTTTCGAGCGCACGCCGTGGTGTTTTTCCGAGGATATCATCGCGAGCGGCCGCAAGCGGGGTGTACTGGAAGTGTATTACCTGGACGTACTGGACGACGATCCCCAGGCCCGGCGTTTTCTCGCCGAAGATCGCAACCTCATCGAGGCTATCGCCCGGACCCTGGGGGAAACGGTGGAGCGGCGCGAGGCGGAGGCACAGGTTGTTCAGGCGTCCAAGTTGGCCTCCATCGGTGAACTGGCCGCGGGCGTGGGGCACGAAATCAACAATCCCATCAACGGCATCATGAATTGCGCGGACATTCTCATCGACCAGTTGAAGGACAACCCCAAGGCGCTCCAGTTCGCCGAGCTGATTCGCTCGGAAGCTGACCGCGTGGCGACCATCACGCGGAACCTGCTCACCTTCGCGCGGCAGGACCGTGAAGAGCGGCGTCCGGCGCGCTTGTGCGACATCGTCAATGACGTGCTCTCTCTCTGCGGCAAACGAATCACCCGATCACACATTGATCTTCAACAGAACATCCCCGAAAACCTGCCCGAAGTCAACTGTCGTAATGAGCAGATGCAGCAGGTGGTGATGAATCTCATTATCAACGCCATCCATGCCCTGGACGAGCGCTACCCTGAAATGGCCCCGAAGAAACAACTCACCCTTACGGGCAAGGTCGTCGCGCGCGGTGATGCTCCCTTTCTGCGCCTGACCGTGGAAGACCGGGGAACGGGCATCCCGCCGGCATTGCGGGACCGGCTGTTCGACCCCTTTTTTACCACCAAGGGGCGTGACAGGGGGACGGGGCTGGGCCTTTCCGTATCGGACGGCATCGTGAAGGATCACGGGGGCATTATTTCCCTGGAGAGTGAGATGGGACGGTACACCCGTTTCCATGTCGATCTGCCCCTGCCGGGACCGAACACCGCCGAAACCGGAAAAGGGGATCGGCCATGAGCACGGCACGCATTCTCGTAGTGGAAGATGAAGCCGTGCTTCGCCTTACTTTCCGCCAGTTCCTGGAGGCGGAAGGCCATGCCCTCTACACCGCCGGGGACTACGACGAGGCGATAAAACATCTCGCCGACGTCCCCATCGACATCATCGTCACGGACATTCTTTTGCCGGGCCGCACCGGCGTTGACCTCCTGCGCACGGTGCAGGACCGGGATCTCGGGGCGACGGTCATCATGATTACCGGCGAGCCCAACGCCGATACCGCCGCCGAAGCCGTGCGGCTGGGCGCCTTCGACTACCTGGCCAAACCGGTCACCGGAAACGAGCTCAAGCGCGTGGTCCGCCTCGCCCTCGACCGGCGCGCCCTGGCGCGCGACCGCGACCGTTTCGCCGCCCGGATGGAGGTTTACCGCCGCGAACTGGAGGCTATCTTCAACAGCGTCAACGACGGCATCATCATGGTGGACGACGACATGCGGGTGCGTCACATCAACCGCGCCGCCCGCCGCATTCTGGGTGTCGAGGAGGACGAAGCGGACCAGGGAAACGCCTGCTCCCTCCTGGGCGACGCCATGGAACCCGCCTGCCTGGCCATGAAGGAAACACTGGACAAACGGAAAAGCACGCCCGAGATTCGCGTGGAAGCCCACCTGCCCCGCACGGGAGAGAAAGTGCTTACCATTACCACCCGTCCCATCGACGATGACGCCCTGGGCGATTCAAGTGCCCTGCTCATCCTGCGGGACATCACGAAACTGACCCGCCTCGAAGAACGTCTCCGCGACCGCCATCACTACCAGAACATGGTGGGCAAGAGTCCGCCCATGCGCGAGGTCTTTCAACTCATCGAGAACGTGGCTCCCGCCCATTCAACCGTGCTCATCTGCGGGGAAAGCGGCACCGGCAAAGAACTCGTGGCGGCGGCCCTGCACTATGCCGGCGCCCGCGCCAACGGCCCCTTTGTCAAGGTGAATTGCGCCGCCCTGGCCGAGGAAATCCTGGAATCCGAACTCTTCGGCCACGTGAAGGGCGCCTTTACCGGCGCCGTGCGCGACCGCGTGGGCCGCTTCGAGGCGGCCAACGGCGGCACCATCCTCCTCGACGAAATCGCCGATATCCCCATGCGCACCCAGTTGCGGCTGCTGCGGGTCCTGCAGGAACGCGAGTTTGAGCGCGTGGGCGACACCGCGCCCGTCACCGTCGATGTCCGCATTATCGCCTCCTCCAACCGCGACCTGCGCGCCCGTATCGCCAGTGGTGAGTTTCGCGAAGACCTGTATTACCGTCTCAATGTCATCCGGATCGAATTGCCGCCCCTGCGCGAGCGCGCCGAAGACATTCCGCTCCTCGTTGACTACCTGTGCACCAAGTTCAACGAAATCTTCCGCAAGGAAATCAAGGGCCTGGCCCCCGAAACCATGGAATACGTCATGAATTACCCCTGGTGGGGTAACGTGCGGGAGCTCGAAAACAGTTTGGAACGGGCCTTTGCCGTCTGCCACGGTCCCGTCATCATGCCCGAACACCTCCCGCCCGAAGTGATCAACCCGGCGGAAGCCCGCCCCCACCCGAATATGGGCGCCACCCCCCGCCGGACCCGTGAAACCCACCTTAACCGCGCGCAGCTCCTCCAAGTCCTCCGCGAAACCGACTGGAACATCGCCAAATCCGCCCGCCTCCTCGGTGTTGCCCGGAACACCCTGTACCAGAAGATCAAGGCCATGGATATCCAGCGTCCCGCGAACTGATGCGGACACCATTGTTCCCATGGCTCCGTTCTCTCCCGTTCCCACGCCGCGCGTGGAAACGGGAGAAGGTTTGTTGCCCGGAGAAGGCACAATAGCCGCCCCGGCTGTGCCACATAAGCGATGGTCCGAAACGCACCTCAAAGATGTCCGCGAACGGTTACGGGAAATGAGGGGATGTGTGGGGGGGGGTTACTCCTCCGCGAGCGTTGACCTATGGCTGGCAGTGGTAGACCACCGTTGTATTCGGCGCCACCACGTCCTGCCAAGTGCGGGCGTCGGCGTCCAGCGGGATTTCCCGCTGGTCCGGGCGAATGCGGGTGACCTTCGAGAGCGGCTCGGGCCAGGTGAAAGTTTCCTTTGCCGCCGGCTTTGCCCCCGCACTTCCGTGTATGATCAGGTAGTCGCCCACAACAGCGGTCATGCCGGGCGCCTGGCGGTAGCGGTGAACGCCCGCCTCGCTTGCGATGCGCCGAAGGATGGTGAGCGGCAGGCGAGGCGTGGCGGTGTAGATTACCCGTCCGTGGCCTTCCACGCGGGAAACGGCAAGCGCTTCATCCGTCGTGTCATATCGCGCGAGTATATCTTGTGGCCCATCACCCACCGTGAATCGGACGCGCCAGGGTTTATCGGATATGGCGTAAACCCTGCCATCGGCCCCATCCCGCAGATGAATGGGCGCGTCATCGAAACGTGCTTCCACGGGAAAACCCGTGAGGCGCGCCACGTTGGCCACGTCCGGCCCCTTTTCGCCGACAAGCCCCGCGGCGTAGGTCCATATCACGGTGGCGCCCCGTGCCAGCAGGCGTGCCACCGCCGGGCGCGTGGCGTCGTCGATACGATAGGCATTGGCGAAAACGATCACCTTGACACTTTCCGGCAGGCGGTTCAGGTCGCTTTGGAGGTAGTAGCCCACGGGCATTCCCAGGCGGTCCATTTCGGCGCGCCAATAGCTGAGGGCATGGGTGAGTTCCGGGCCCGTCGTGTCGCGAAGGGCATCCACCGAAAGCTCGTCGGCGAGAAAAGCAATCTCCGGCGCGAAGGCCGGTTGCGCCTGCACGTGCCGCGCGAGCGTTTGCGCGAGTTCCGTGGATTTCCAAAAGGCCGCATCATTCCAACGCCCGTCCGACAGGAGGTCAAAGAACCAGAAGCCCGCGCGGTGGGTGAGGAAGTTCCCGTAGTTGCGTTCCGTGAGGGCTACCGTTTCCGCCAGGCTTTTCGTGCGCTCCCGCCAGCCCGGCGCGACCATGCCTTTACCCGGTGGAGCGGCGAGGTGGGTATAGGAATCTTCTTCCATAATGGCGAGCTTGCCATGAAGGGCGAGAGAGTCCACGGGCAGATGAAAATGGCCCGGGGCACCCAAACCCCGCTCAAAGTACGAGTAGGGCGCTTGGATAATATCGACATCCGGACAATCCAGCAGCCTGCCCAAGGCGAGATGCCCCGAGTGCGCCAGCGCACGGGGACCATTGTTGTTGAGTTCGTGGGTGTAGCCGTAGAACGCGCCGGCCAACGAACGGCCCCGCGTCACCTCCTTCACCACTTTGCAGTAATAAGCAATCGTATCCGCCACCAATTCACTCTGAAAGCGCGTCATGTCGGCCGCCGGCCGCTGCTTCACCGGATCGCGGAAGGGCCCCCACGCGGCCGCGTCCCGCATCTTGGGCAAGGGGAGCGATGCCGTGTCCAGGGTTGTCTCCGGTTGGCCCCACGCGGCCTGTAGCGCCTCGTCCGTTCCGTAGCGCGCCTTCAGCCAACGCTGAAAAGCCCGCCGGTTCGGCGCGGAGTAATCGGTGAAATGGTTGAGGTCGGGATAAAACCATTCCGCCGTGTGCAGGTACTGTACCGCGGCCCCTATGAAGTGATCCGCGTAAGGACTCTCCAGCACGAGACGCAAACGCCCGCGAAGGAGTTCCGAAACATGTTCGCGCCCGGCTTCGCTTGCCGGTGAGACAAACATGGAACGCTTTCCCCCGGCATCCACAATGCGCTCTTCCGGGTGCGCGTCAAGCCAGCTCCGCTCAGGGCCGATCCATATACGGAGATAGAAGTAGCCCGTCGGGTGCGCTTCGCAGAAACGGCGCAGAACCTCCAGGCCGTCGGTGCCGTTCGCCCGCCATTCGAAGACGAAGAAGGGAATACCTGCCTGCGCCGCGAGTTCCAACGTTTCGATCAGTACTTCGTCCCGGCCAAACTGGTTATTGCCGCAGAAGAAGATGGGCGGCAGCACCTGCTCATTCACCACGATGGCCGGTCCGCCCGGTTCGTCACTGCGTATGGAACAGAGGGGCCAGGGCGGAGCCTGCCCCGAAACCGGGGCAGCGGCAAGAAACGAAAGGGACAGGAAAAGCGCGTTCATCAAGAGGTCCGTTTCGCGAGCATGTGGGTCAACCCCTCAATGGAATCGCGGTAGGTACTCGCGGGCAATTGGGCCAACTCTCCAAGGGCCGTCGCCGTGTAGTCCTCAATGATAGCCTGGGTCTGTTCCGCCGCGCCCGTCTCCCGCACCAGGTCCATGACCCAGACCCGATCTGCTTCGGAAAGCTTCGTGTCCTTCAAGGCGTCAAGCCGGGCCAGGTCGGTTCCGCCCAAAGCGTTCCGGAGAAACATGATGGGAAGCGTTTGCTTGCCCTCGGCGATATCGCCGCACTCCGGCTTGCCCAGTTGCTCGGTGGTTTGTGTAACATCCAGCAGGTCATCCACGACCTGGAAGGCAATGCCCAGGGCGATTCCAAAAGCATGAAGCGGCTCGCGATAACGCTCATCCAAAAGATAGGCCGGCGCACTGCACGCCTCGGCAAACAGACTCGCGGTCTTGCTCCGTGCCAGGATTATACAGTCATCCTCGGTAATGGCATCGGCGGGACGGTTGAAAAACCGCAGTTCCCCCTCCGCCATGCGGCGCACGCTTAAGATGGCGTTCGCGATAATCCTGCACGAATCATACTCTGCCAGGAATTCAACCGCCCGGGCCACCAGGTAGTCCCCACCCAGCACCGCCGCATGGTTATCCCAATGGGCGTTTAACGACGATTCCCCCCGGCGGAGCAACGCCCGGTCAATCACGTCGTCATGCGCCAACGACGCCACGTGAAGCGATTCGAAAGCGGTCGCCAGCCGCACATAGCGGTCCAATTCCGTTCCACCAATGGCCCCCGCGGCCAACAGGCACAGGGCCGGGCGCAGCATCTTGCCGCCCGGCTTCGGCGCCAGGCCAAAGTCAAACTCCACCAGTTTAAGGGCATCGGCCCACACGCCGGCCATGGTTTCGCGCACACCATCGACCTGCGTTTGGATGGGTTCATAGATCTGGGCAAGTGTTGTAGGGGTGCTCATGGACGCGATTGTATCATATGGACAGAGGAGGTGTAACGGAACCCGGGCAATTTCCAGGGGGCGGCAGCTTCAAGGGCTGCCGGAGACCTGGCCGCCCATGATGCTTCGCGGGCCTGTGGTCACGTGTCAATTGAAACCGCCAGGCCACCGCGCTACAATAATCACCCATTCGCGGTACCGGTTCCGGGCGGGAGTGTTCCGCGAGCCTCTTTGTTCCTGGTTCCCCCATCGGCAAAGGAGTTATGCCGTGCTACGCGTGGCCATCGTAGGATTTGGACCCATCGGGAATACCCATGCCCGTCATTACCAGTCCCATCCCGATTGTGAAATCGTGGGCGTATGCGACCGTGACCGTGCTCGGGCCGACGCGGCCTCGAAAACTTTCCACGCCCCTGCCTTTTACAGCGTGCCCGAGATGCTGGCCGCGCTGAAACCCGACATCTGCGACGTGAGCACCGGGGGCTATGAATATTCCAGCGATCATTATGAGCCGACCATGCAGGCTCTCGAAGCGTGCTGCCATGTTCTCGGGGAAAAACCCATTTCCAACGAAATCGACAAAGCGGAAGAGATGGTCCGTGCGGCCCGCGAGAAAGGGCTGTGCTACGGCATTAACCTTAACCACCGTTTTACCCCCCTGGCCCGCAAGGCCAAGGCCTGGGTCGAGGAAGGACGCTTAGGTCACCTGCTCTTCATCAACATGTCCATGTGGATCAAGAACCCCCGCGAAACCTCCCCCTGGTTTCAGATCAAGGCCCTTCACCCGCACACCGTGGACATCATGCGCTACTTCTGCGGCGATATCACCGCGGTACAATGCTTCGCCACCAGGGCCCCGGGCCGGAAAATCTTTTCCACCGCCCATTTCAACATGGAGTTCGCCAACGGCGTGGTGGGCGGACTCACCGGCAGCTACGACATCGAACGGGGCCATCCCATGGAGCGTTGCGAAGTGGCGGGCCTCGACGGCCGCTTCGTCCTCGACGACCTGTTCATGAAGCTGACCCTCTACCCGGCGGGCAGCATGGAAACCACGGTCATTTCCAACACCCCCTTCGGCGATATCACCGAAAAGATCTTCGACGACACCTTCCGCAACCGTATTCACACTTTTGTCAACGAGGTTCGTGATGGCGTAAATCCCGAGGAGATCGACGGCAAGGCCGCCGACGGTCTCGCCGCGCAAAAAGTCCTCGCCGCCGCCATCACCTCCATCCAGGAGCGCACCGTCGTTTCCGTGTGAGCGACCCGCCCCGCGCCGCCTACACCTTGGGGTCGTCGGGGAACGGCCCACCTTACGAAACTTCCATCGTCCCCCCGAATGCAGAGATTTTTTCAGGTCGAATGATTTTACAGTTATTATTATTTGAATCGGAAATCCAGTTCGAGTCCGTATAGCCAAGGTATTCTTGGCTCAATGCCCTCGTCGCGCAGTTTTTCGGGCAGGTTCATGTAGTGT
>JAJRTN010000174.1 GCA_024278275.1 Candidatus Hydrogenedentota bacterium | reverse complement strand
TCGCATTAAGTATAGCATATGTTATATACGCTATACTTAAAAGTCAAGAAGAAAGCCCGGCAAAGCCGGGCAGATGAAAGGGGTGGCAGTCTCTTGCGGCAGAGGGTTAGCCTAAACTACACTTTGCAAACACCCTCTAAAAGACTTAAAATTATCCACGTCGAGGTAGGCCAGGGCGAAGTCGCGCTTTTCCCTGAGACGCCGCTCGGCCTCGCGCATGATGGTGATATTGCCCGGCAGACCCGTCAGGGGATTGGCGTTGATGTCACGCTGGGCGCGGGCGATGCTCAGCCGAACCCGTGCAGCCAATTCAGAAGCCGAGACCGGAAGCACCACGTAGTCGTCGGCATGTACCCGGCTCCAATCCATCCCGTCCCGCTCGTCCGGCTCGACCAGCACGATGGCGGGCAGATGACCAAAGAGGCTGTCCTCCTTCATTTCGTTCAGCAGGCTTTTCCCGGCCCCCGAGGTCATTCCCGCCGGGAGGATGAGACAGTGGGGAGGTTCTTCGTGGACAGCCTCGAAAATACCGGTACCGGCGTGAGCCGCGCGCACGGAAAAAGAGGCCGCGCGCAGCATGCCGGTCAACTCCGCTCTTGTCGTGGGGTCGGGATGGATGAGCAGCACGGTGGACGCAATCGTATCGCTCATGGACTATTCCCCATTCGGCTTGAAGAGATCGGTGCCCGCGGCATATTCCTGTTCCGCGTCCGCCAGGATCTCGTCGATCTGCTGAAAGGAAAGGCCCAAGTTATGGTAAGTTTCGTGGTGCAGGGGGGGCATGCTCGGGTCGCCGCCACTGCCATAGCCCATGCCGCGGGCCAGAATATCGGCCACATGGACAATGGCGGTGAGTTCCTTGCCTTCTTTCGCCCGGTCGGGACGGTGGTGGTATGTCAACGCATCACTCAGCCGTTTTGGCAAGTGCCAGCGTAAAGACAACCAGAGAGAGACCCGCGTGTGGTCAATGCCGAAAACCTCGGTTTCCGCCTCGGCAATGTGGACATGCCGTTCCCGGGCCGCCGTGAGCGCCCGGCCGTATTCATCCGGTTGCAGATAAGAGATCACCACCTTACCCAGGTCGTGAAGAAGGCCGGCTACCATCACCTCTTCCGCATCTGTGCGCTTGAGTTCCTTGGCCATGCGGCGGCTTACCAGGGCCACGCCCAGGCTGTGCTCCC
Organism: Candidatus Hydrogenedentota bacterium; assembly: GCA_024278275.1. Taxonomy (GTDB): domain Bacteria; phylum Hydrogenedentota; class Hydrogenedentia; order Hydrogenedentales; family JAJRTN01; genus JAJRTN01. The sequence goes on along the minus strand of JAJRTN010000174.1, from coordinate 55,165 downwards.
AAAGCCCCTGCATCCCGCCGGCCAGTCCATCGAATACGGCGGAGGACAGGATGAGCCCTTTCACCACGTTGAAACCGAGCAGCACGATGGCGTGGGTGACCGAGGAAATGCGGCCGGGAAAACCGTAAACGGGCGAATTGACGACCCGCAGAATCTTTGCGCTTAACACCTGGTCTTTCGCGATGAGTTCTCCAATGTCCTTGGCGCTGGTCTGCTGGTCTTCCACCATGGTACACACCACCTGGACCACGCCCGGTAAGGTGGGCAGATTAGACAATTCTTCTACTTTGCGTTGTAGTCGTTCCGGTGAAATGGCCAATACCTGCTCCTTTAATGCGTGGCATGCGATACGGATAAGATAACGCCCGGCAAGGGGGTTATAACTTCAGAAAACTCAGCCGCTGTTCAATGGTGGCTTTAAGTTGAAGCATGATGGGGTCATCAAGGCCGCGGAACCGCTCTTCCAAGGCTGCAATCCGCTGCTCCAGTTCCTCGTTTTGCCGCTCGTTCACGTCCACAATGACCGATTCAACCCCTGCGTTCGACAACCGTTCGATGGCGGACTCCGTGAGCTTAAACCCGACGGGACAGAGTACGGCACCGCCGTTGTTCGTCACCGCCGACGCCACGACTTGTCCGGGTTTCAACTGCGATATGTTGACCAACTGAAGTGCCATTTTCCGGTCCTTCCCATCCGTGCCACTTTGGCAAAGTCCCATGAGCGTCCTTCAGCACACCCTTATCCCGACACCAGCCCACGCATCATTGTACGGGGTATTTGGAAAACCTGTCAAAGGATGGAAGGATGGCACACCGTTCACGGCCTTTCTGATTTGGCCGGGCAGGAACCCAGAGGCCGTCATTGCGGGGGAGCCTCTGGCGGCGTGGCCATCTGGTTCATGAGACGGTGCCGCGATTTCACCAGGTCCCCGCCAGGACGGGGGTATGAAAAGTCGTGAATGCTTACGTGTTTTTGGCAACCTTGGGGGTATTTCGCGGCGCACATGCGGTTATGACGCAGTATTCATATTATGCTCTATTTGCGGCTGCCTTTGGCGGTTTGCTACGTTACGCCATCAACCGGGAGGTGCAAGGTCGTGGCATCACTGTTTTCTTCTGGCAAAGGGAATTCGGTTGAAGCCTTCATCGCCGGGCGCCTGCTCGATCTCAAGCTTACCCTGGCCACGGCGGAATCCTGCACGGGCGGACTCATCGCACACCGCATCACGGAGGTCTCCGGGGCGTCGGGCTTTTTCCGGGGGGGCGTGGTGGCCTACAGTAACGCCCTGAAGGAGTCCCTCCTGGAGGTTTCCCATGCCACGCTGGCGGAGTTTGGCGCCGTCAGTGAGGCGGTCGCGCGGGAAATGGCGGAGGGGGCGCGGCGCTTGCTGGAGGCCGACCTGGCCGTGGCGGTGACCGGTATCGCCGGTCCCACGGGCGGCACGCCGGAGAAACCCGTGGGGCTCGTGTACATTGCCGTGGCGCGGTGGGATACGTGCCGGGTCACGCAAAACCGCTTCTCCGGTGACCGGGGCGAAGTAAAGATGCAAACGGCCGACCGCGCGTTGGCCATGTTGAAGGAGTGGCTGGAATAATGGCGTCGGATTTCGTTCATCTTCATGTTCATTCGGATTACAGCGTGCTGGACGGCGCCTGCAAGGTCAAGCAGTTGCTGGACCGGTGCGAGCAGTACGGCATGGAGGCCTGCGCCCTCACCGATCACGGCAACCTTTTTGGTGCGGTCGAGTTCTACCAGGCCGCGAAGAAGCGGGGAATCAAACCCATCATTGGCGCGGAACTTTACCTCGCGCCCGAAAGCCGTTTCGACAAGGAGCCGAAATACCTCGGCCGCCACAACAGCCATTGCCTCCTCCTCTGCGAGAACGAGACCGGCTACCATAACCTCTGCAAGCTGAGCAGCAAGGGCTATCTCGAAGGCTTCTACTACAAGCCCCGTATCGACGAGGAAATCCTTTTCGCGCACCGTCACGGTCTGATTGCCACCACGGCCTGCCTGGCGGGACGCGTCCCCCGGGCCATCCTTCAGGACGATGTGGAACGGGCCGAAGCGGAGATGCTGCGTTTCATCGAAATTTTCGGCAAAGACCATTTTCTCGTCGAGCTGATGGATCACGGCATTCCCGATCAGGGCAAGGTCAACCCGGTCCTGGTGGAACTCGCCCGAAAGCACGATCTGACCCTCATCGCCACCAACGACTGTCACTACCTGGACAAGGCGGACGCGGAGGCCCACGAGGCCCTGCTCGCCATCCAGACCCAGACCACCCTTGAAGATGAAGGGCGTTTTCGCTTTTCCACCAGCGAATTCCATTTCAAGTCCCCCGAGGAAATGGCTGCGGGCTTCACCCAGTGGCCGGAGGCCATCACCAACACGGTGAAAGTCGCCGAACGGTGCAACGTCGAAATCCCCCTGGGGGAGAGCCTTATCCCCAAGTACGATACGCCCGACGACAAGGCGCCCGAGCTCTTCCTGCGTGAACTGGTGATGCAGGGTCTGGCCGAACGCTACGATCCCGTGCCCGAAGCCTACAGGGAACGGGCCGAGTACGAACTGGGCATTATCGAACACATGCGTTTCGTGGACTACTTTCTCGTGGTGTGGGATCTCATCAACCACGCCCGGAAAGAGGGCATCCCCGTGGGACCCGGCCGTGGTTCGGGGGCGGGGAGCATCGTGGCCTACGCCCTTCACATCACCAACATCGACCCCATGCGCTACCAGTTGCTCTTCGAGCGTTTCCTCAATCCCGAGCGCGTTTCCATGCCCGATTTCGACATCGACTTCTGCTACAACCGGCGCGAGGAGATGATCGAGTATTCCTACGAGAAATACGGGCGCGAGAACGTCAGCCAGATCATTACCTTCGGCCGCATGCTCGCCAAGAACGTTATCCGTAACGTGGGTCGCGTCCTGGGCATGAACTATGGCGAGGTGGACCGCATCGCCAAGCTGGTGCCCGACGAGTTGAAGATTACCCTGGCCGACGCCCTGAAGAAAGAGCCTCAGCTTCAACAGCTCATTAACGGGGATTCCCGGGTGGCCAAGTTGTGGGAGTTGGCCACCCGCCTCGAAGGCACCATCAGCAACTGCGGTACCCATGCCGCCGGGGTGGTCATCTGCGACCATGATCTCACCGACCACGTGGCCCTCTTCAAGGCGGGCAACTCCGAGACCGTGGCCACCCAGGTCGAAATGAAATGCGTGGAAGAAGTGGGCCTCCTGAAAATGGACTTCCTCGGCCTCCGTACCCTTACCGTGGTTCACGATGCGGTGCGTCTCATCAGGGAAAACCGCGGTATCGACATTGACATCGACGCCCTGGAGCCGAATGACGAGAAAACCTATGCCTTGCTCCGTTCCGGGCGGACCACCGGGATCTTCCAGTTGGAAAGCTCGGGAATGCGCGAGTTGGCCAAGCGCATCGGCCTGGAAAGCCTGGAGGAGATGAGTGCTCTCGTCGCCCTCTACCGGCCCGGTCCCATGGAGTTCATCGACAGCTACGTGGAGAGTAAATATCATCCGGAAAAGATCACCTACGATCACCCCCTCCTAGAACCCATTCTGAAAGAGACCTACGGAATCGCCGTTTATCAGGAACAGGTCATGCAAATGGTACAGACCTGCGGCGGTTTCAGCCTGGGGCAGGCCGATATCGTGCGCCGTGCCATGGGCAAGAAAAAGCTCGACCTCCTGGAAGAGCAGAAGGTCAAGTTTATCGAAGGTTGTGCCGAACGGGACATCGAGAAGGAACTCGCCCTCAAGATCTGGGACAAAATTTTCGCCTTCGCCGGATACGGCTTCAACAAGTCCCACAGCGTGGCCTACGCCTTCGTGGCCTACCAGACGGCCTACCTCAAGGCCAACTTCCCCGTGGAGTTCATGTGCGCCCTTCTCACCAGCGAATCGGGGAACCTCGACAAGGTCGCCCTCTACGTCGAGGAATGCCGCCGCCTGAATATCAAGGTGCTGTCTCCCGATGTAAACCGGAGCGAAACGGATTTCACCGTGGTGGGAGACGACATTTGCTTCGGCATGAGCGCCATCAAGAACGTGGGGGAGGAGGCCACCCGGGCCATTGTCGCCGAACGAATCGCGAACGGTCCCTTCTCCGACATCTTCGACTTCTGCACCCGCCTCGACACGCGCATGGTGAACAGGCGATGTATCGAAAGCCTCAACCGGGCCGGTGCTTTCCAAAGCACGGGCTGGAACCGGCGCCAGGTGGAGAACGTCCTCGACCAGGCCCTGGCGGAAGCTCAGACCGCGCGCCGCGATCGTGACGCGGGCCAGACCTCCCTCTTCGACATGGAAGGCATGGCCGATGCCGTCGAGACCATGCACGTGAAGCCCGATCTCCTGGAATGGCCCGACCACGAGCTGCTGCAATACGAAAAGGAAATGCTCGGCCTATACGTCAGTGGTCATCCTCTTCTGAAGTTTGCGTCCATTCTGCGCCGCTACAATACGCTCGACCTGGCGGAATTCGACGACCTGAAAGAGGGGCGGCGGGTCAACATTGGCGGATTGATCGGTCAAGTGAAGATTCATGTAAACACGAGGAATGAAAAAATGGCATTCCTCACCCTGGAAACCCTTGAAGGAAGCTGTGAAATCACCGCGTTCAGCGACATCTTCGAACAGAAGTCCGGCCTCCTAGCGCAAGACATGATCGTCATGATCGACGCCCGCGTCAACTACCGCAACGGCGCCCCCGGCCTTCTCGTCAACGATGTCTATCCCATCGAGGAGACCGAGAGGCATCTCAGCCGGGCCGTGCATGTGCGTATCCGCCGGGAGGGCCTGGCCAGGGAGAAAGCCGAGGAACTGGCCGCCTTAATCGATAAGAACAAAGGCACGTGCGATGTTTTCCTCCACGTGCCCACGTCCACCGGTAAAGAAGCCCTTATCCACGCCACCAGTGTCTGCCGCGCCGCCGCCACCCCGGCCCTTCGCGCTGCCATCGAGCGTTTGCCCTGGGTGGAAGAAGTGTATTTCAGCGCCGGCCACAACCTTCCTACGCACCACCCACGCCGCGAAGCCCCCCCGAGCAACCCCGCTGGAAAAAACACAAGGCCGCTGTAAACGCATAGGGCAACCGTTTGAGCAACGGAACAAACACCATGAAAACAGGTATTATCGGCGCCGGAATCAGCGGGCTGAGCGCGGCCCTGGCCCTCGCCAGGCGCGGCCATGCGGTGGAGGTTTTTCAGCGGGAAGACACCGTCGGGGGCCTTATCGCCACCTTTGATTTCGCGGGGACCCGTATCGAGCATTTCTACCACTTCCTCTGCGCCACCGACGAAGGCTACTTCGCTTTGTGCAGGGAACTGGGGCTGTCGGACCGTATCCGTTTCGCCCCCGCGCCCACGGGTTTCTATTACGACGGCCGGACCTATCCCTTCAGCACCCCCCTGGACCTGCTGCGCTTTTCGCCCCTGCCCCCGAGTCAGCGCGTTCGCTTTGGTGTTTTCGCGTTGGAAGCCCGCTGGCGGAAGGAATGGGTGCAGCTCGACGAGATGGCCGCCAAGCCCTGGCTCATCGACCGCCTGGGAAAGCGTGCCTATGAAGTCATCTGGGAACCCCTCCTGGCCCTCAAGTTCGGTGACTTTCACGACCGTATTTCCGCGGCCTGGGTGTGGCATCGTCTCCACCGCGTGGCCCGGTCGAAGGGAAAGATGGGCTACCTAGAAGGGGGAACAGCCTTGCTCCTCGATACCCTGACGGACCGTCTGAACGCCATGGGCGTGACCATTCATCCATCCCGGCCGGTCAAGCGGATTCAGTGCCATGGCGGGCGGGTTACGGGCCTTTCTTTCGACGGGGCGGAAGACTTCGCCTGCGACCGGGTGGTGTCCACCGTTCCCATGCAGGTCCTGGCGGACCTCCTGCCGGAGACGGAGGGTGCCTACGCCGCCCGGCTTCGCCGCATAGACTACATCGGTGTGGTCTGCCTGCTTTTCAAGCTCAAGAAACCCGTGTCCCGCAATTTCTGGCTCAACGTACACGACCCCCGCGTGCCTTTCAACGGTATCATCGAATACACCAACCTGAACCCGCTGACCCGGGATGACGGCCATATCGCCTATGTGCCCTACTACGTGGACACGAAACATCCCCTTTACCACATGGCGGATGACGAGATCTTCCACACGTCCTGGCGGGCCATGAAGATCATCGCGCCCCATCTCACGGATGACGACCTGGTGGCGCACCACGTGGCCCGCGCCCCCTTCGCCCAAGCCATTTGCCCCGTGGACTTCCTCAAGATGATTCCGGACCAGACCGCACCCGTCGCGGGTCTTCATCTTCTGGACTCTATCTTCCTCTACCCCGAAGACCGAACCCAATCGGGCCATATCACCCAGGCGAACGCCCTGGCCGAAAGGTTGGGCGACGGGTCATGACGGACCGTCACCACATTCGGGACGTGCGAACCCATTACGCCCGGTTGGCGAATTCCTACGATACCAGGGCCAACCGGGCCTGCAAGCGCGCCTACGCGCGATTGGTCACGCGAACCCTCGCGGACGCGGAACGGGTACTGGAACTGGGCGCGGGCTCCAGCCCGCTGATGAACGTACTCGACGCGAAAACAAAAGTCGCCTGCGACCTGAGCGTGCCTATGTTGTCTCCCATTCCCGGAAAGTTTTGGCGTGTCGCCGCCGATGGACAGCACCTGCCCTTGGAGGACGCCACTTTTGACGCCGTCTTTTCGATCAACGTGCTGGAGCATGTCCCCGATCCGGCCGCCATGTTTCGTGAATCGGCGCGGATTCTGGGACCGGGAGGCCTGTTTCTCGCCGTGACCCCCAACGGCGACGTGACCTGGCTGCTCGATTTGCTTGAACGGCTTCACCTCAAGTTGCCGGAAGGGCCGCACCGCTTTCTCCGAACCGCCGAACTGGCCGGGCTGGTGGGTGACGCTTTCACCCTGGTTGAACACCGTTCCTTCCTCGCCTTTCCCGCCGGGCCGGACCGGCTGGTGCAGGCCATGGATCGCCTTGTCTCGGGCAGACGGGGGCGGGGATTGTTTCAATACATTCTGCTGGAAAGAAAGTAGCTGTTTAACCCGTGATGCTCTTAACACCCCCGACAAAAAGACCAGTTTCGACTCTTGCCGGTGGCGTCCAATTCAGCAAATGCCTCAAGAACTTCCGGGGTGTGTGGATACGCCCTTACCAACCGCCATTCCCGCGTGCGGGTGTGTCGATTTAGTCGTGAGTGCCTACCCATGGGTAGGAATCTGTTTTCTTGTGGTGTTCCATTCAGGCCCGAAGGGCTGGCAGTCCGTAGCCGTGGGTGAACGCAGCGACCCCACGGAATGTATCTTCTAATTTCGTGTATTTTGTGTATTTCGTGGTTGAACCTGGAAAGGGCCGTTGCGCCCTTATTGCGGGGGCTTCCACCCGTTCTATTTCGCCATGCGGCATTAACGTATATCGACTGTTCTCAACGGCGCGGCCGTTGAAATCCACGCCCCCAAGAGGTGAATGCACCGACGCATGTAAAGCACTTTTCGGCAATGACTTACGACCAATCCTGCGATTTAACCGCCTTTTTTAGGTTCAAAGTGGCTGGAAGCCGCTTTTACTTTGGGCCGTGAACGGCTACGCGAAAAGGTATAACCATGATCTACACCATACGCCGAACAGAACAGGCACCCGCCCTCAACGCGCCCTTTGACGGTTCTCCGTGGGCCGGCGCCGGGATGTTGGAACTCACCCATTTTTACGAAGAAGGCAGCGATCACCGTCCCGCAACCCGCGCTAAACTGCTCTACCAGGACGAGGGCCTGTTCGTCGCCTTGCATGTGAAGGACCGGTACGTGCGCTGCGTGCAGCAGGGATACCAGGCGCCCGTTTGCCGGGATTCATGCGTCGAATTCTTCGTGGAGCCCGTGGCGGGGAAAGGGTATTTCAACTTCGAGGTGAGTTGCGGCGGTCACCTTCTGCTCCATTACAACGTGGAACGCGGCGACACCATTGACCGCACGCCCTTGTCCCGTTCCGCGTGCGAAGCGGTACGTATTTTTCACAGCCTGCCCGATCAAATTGAACCCGAACGGGGAGAACCCACGGACTGGCAGGTGGCGTACTTCGCGCCTTTCTCACTCTTTACCCCCTACGTCGGCGAAGTGCGGCCCCAGGCGGGGGATGCCTGGCGGGCGAACTTTTACAAGTGCGCCGACGACACGTCCCACCCCCACTGGGGTATGTGGTCCCCTGTCACGGGCAAGCTGAGTTTTCACCAGCCCGCGTTTTTTGGCAAGATCCGTTTCGCCTGAACCGCTGTTTCCCCGTTCCTCGGTCCTCCGCGGACATGCCTGCCGCGGGCCTTCCGCCCCCATGGACATTCGGTCGCTCCGCCCTTGGCCCGACCGTTATTTCCACCACTTCACGGGTACGGCTTCACCGCGATCATTCTCGATGGCCAGGGAGAATTCAAAGGGGCCGGGAGATTTCGAACACTTTACCAGCAATGTGTTTCGGCCCTGCTTGAGGTAGCCGTCGGCATAAGCCCGCTCTTGCGGGTTGGGGGCGTGTTGCACGTCACCCTCGTGGACCGGTTTTCCGTTGAGCCAGACCTTAATGGCGTTCCCGGTACGCAGGCGCAACAGGATCGCGCGTCGCGTGTCACTGGTGAACTCGGCGTAGGCATAACCCGTGCCATAATCCTGACGGGGATAGTTTTGGTAGACCGGCGAGAACGCCTCCTGCAGATCCAGGCGATGGTCCGACGAGGCGAGGGAATACCAGGGCTTCCAGTTAATCGCCCTGTACCAGCCCGGATAGGTGGCGTCGAAGTTCCGTTCTTCTTCGGGCGGATAGACGGCCCGGTGGCCACTCCCGTTCCAATTGGGGAACTCGCCAATCACCATCCAGCGCCTTGCTTCCTCGGTGCGCCCTTTTCGAAGCCACTCCACCGAGGGCCTGTGAAGGCCCAAGGGTGCGTCGGATGGCACGGATCGGCGCACGAAGTGATTCAGCAGGTTGACGAACAACTGGTCGGCCACGGGATCCTGGCCTATGTTTTCCAGTACGCGAAGGTGGGTCCATACGACAAGGCCACTGCCATGGCGCCGCACCAGGATGTCACTTCCCCACCACGGCGCGGCGGTATCATCGGGCTGTTTCGCCGCCAAGGGTGTGGCGTTGAAAGAACCGCAAATGTCCTCGTCCCCCGTTTCAACGAAGGTCCGGGCCGGAACCACGTTGCGGTAGGGCTGCCCCATGAGGCAACGCGACGGAAGATCGGCGAAGACCGGGTGCATCTTCACGTAATGCGCCGTCATGAGTGTGCCGCAAGCCGTGTCTTTCGAGGTGGCGCGCAGCGACGGCGCCAACACCTCCGCAAGATCGTTCCAGTCGCCGGGCGGTTCAAAGAAAATGGCCACGGCACCGCCATGAACCTGTGCCAGCACCTGCATGAGATCGTTGTCGGGGTAGCCGCGAATGGTGTTCGCCAGGGGCGGCACGATGTGGATCGGGGCCAGCAGATTCCGGGGCGTGGCCAGTTTCGACAGCCGCCGAGTCCACCTGTTGGCCGGATCAAGCACATGGATCTCCACGCTGCTCGCCTTGACGGGCTTGTGGACGTAGAAGGCCATGCTGTTCTCCGCGATCCGTTTCATGCCTTGCATCACGCGCACCACGAACCGGTGCGTTCCCGGCGAACCCGACGCGGCCACGGTGCCGGACCAGATTTCCCTGCCGTGTCGCGGAATCTTGACGCTCCGCTTTTTCTTCCATAAAACCTGGTTGGTCGGACTCACCACCTGGAGTGACAGGTCGGCCCGTCCCTCGATACGGCTTTCGTTGGCCAATAGAATGGTCACCTGCGATTCCGCTCGGGGCACCAGGCTCGAATTCTTGAACTGGATAATGGGGCGCACGGGCTGTTGCGCTTCCCGCAGCGTCTTGAACACCGCTTTCTTCCGGCGCCAGCGGTCGAGCATGCCCCCACAATAATCACGCCCCGCGCTGGTCAACCGGGCATAGCAGTAGCCCACGCAGTTGGCATTGGCCCGAATAGCATCTATCTGGAACCGGGCCGCGTCGCATTGCAACTGCCGCCCGGCCGCCAGGAAAGACGAAAAATCGCCGAAAACCCGCCCCAGCGCCCGTTCTTCAAAGCCGCGTAACGCCGCGTCATGAATGGTTTGAAGGAAACGGACCTCCTCACAGTGCCTGGCGTTTTCGCCGTACAGCGCCAGCACCCCGGCCAGGTCTTCCGGCCCGCCAAAGCCGAACTCGGCCAGTAAATACAAGCGGTTCTTATTTCCATGGTGCCGGTAGTAGCTTTCGATATCGAAATCGACCGGCGCACGCTGGCGGACACGCAAACCGTCGTAGAGGTCGAATGTTTCCCGGTAGGGGCGCATCATCCTGGAAGATGACCGGGCAATGTCCGCTCCTTCATCACCGTCCAGAATGAGACGGCTCCAATCCAGGGAACGTGCCCGGCGGCACAAGCCTCCCTCTTCGCCCTCATCCTCGCCGTCCGATTCACCGGGAACGCCCCACGCCACCACCGACGGGTGATTGCGGTCGCGGAGAATCATCTCGCGTACCTCGTTTTCGCACCGATCACGTGCGTCGGACGACGCCCCGGCACAGGCCGCGGCCGGTCCCTCGCAGACCAGGATACCCAGTTCATCAGCCAGGTCGAGTGTCAAGGGCGACGGAATCCCGCCATGGAAACGAATCATGTTGAAGCCGGCCTCTTTTGCCTGGAGAAGCTCCGCGCGCACCATGGATTCGAACGCCGACGCGGACGGAGCCGTTGGGTAGTCCGGCTCATGGAGCACTGCCTTGAGGTACAAGGGGCGGTTGTTGAGGTAGAAACGACCGTCCTTCACCGTGAACTCCCGCATCCCGAAACGGACGGACCAGGCATCGGTCACGGTTTCGCCGTCCAACAACTCGGCCAGGAGCGTGTAAAGAACGGGATTCCTGGGGGACCAGGGGTCGAATTCCGGGAAATCGAGGTGCAGCCGACCGGGACTGCCTTCCACGGCGTATGGCGTATCGACGATCCGAAGCCGGACGCGGCAGGAATCAGGCGCTTCCACATCGACCGTGACACGCTTACGGCGAATGTCGGGTTGAACAAAAACATCTTCGAGGTGGAATCGGGCTTTCGCCTCGATATGGACCCCGCCCCAAATGCCGGATCGGGGAAAACGCGTCACCCTGAAGGCATCCGAAAGCGACTCCGTACCGACACTTTCAGACCCTGTTACACGTATGGCCAGGCGGTTTTCACCCGTGAGAAGATGCGCCGCCACGGAGAAAGAAAAAGGGGTTTCCCCACCCTCGTGTTCGCCCAGGCGAATCCCGTTCAGCCAGACTTCCGCCCGACAGGCCACCGCCTCGAAGCACAGATCAACATGCTTCGCCGACAAACCTTCATCCGCCGGGAAGGTTCTGAAATACCATGCCACGCCATCATAGTCCGGCATCCACCACTCCCATGTGCCCGGGACCATCACGGTCATGGCGTCATCCTTTGGCGCCGTGTCGAACCAGCGTTCACCCAGTCCCGCGTCATCGGGATCTGGTACCAGGGTCCAATCACCATCCAACGGGATACGGGTGCGCAGCATGGTCATTCAATTTCTCGTTCGTTGGGCGGACATGAAACGCCTCGCCGGGGGATACATGGGGGAGTGAGGGCCGGAACGAATACACGGATCTTACCGTTTGGGGCCGGATGAAAGCAAGCAGGCGAATTTCCATGGCCGGAAGGCAATTGTTCAACGGGACCACCAAGGAACCTGTGAAAAAATAAACGCCCTGCGAACCCATCTGCTATACTTCCCTCCACACCCTTACCGCGGGATATCGCACCATGTTTGATTCGAGCAGTATGGAATATGCCTTTCGCTGGACCGCCACCTGGGCTTTTCTGGCCCTTTTCTGCTATGCGTTGCTGCTCTATGCGCGTACCCTGTGGGCCTACTTTCGCCTGTCCCCGGTCATCCCCCGCTACTGGCCTTTCGTGGCGCTTCTCTCCGCCATCGCGGCCATGAAGGCGTGTCCCATCGACCTGCCCGGTGGTTACCTGAAGGTCGCTGTCTATCTTGAGTTTATTCCCCTTTTCGCCGTTCTTTTCGTACGGGGGAAATGTACCCCCCGTGGAAAAAGCCGGAAGACCGGGAAAGACTAGCCCGGACATTTCACTCCCTTCATCGCGGGCATGTGAAAATGAGGTCAAGCCAGGGGCTTGGCGAAGCGAGGCGGACGGCGGCGTGCAGATACATGTCGAGTTCGCCGGGCGGAACAAACCCTTGAGGTGGCCCGAGAAACGCCCGCGCAACAGGAGGCGGGTGAAGAATCCGGGCCGACGACGCGGGATGGAGGAGGGGGAGGGGAAAAGATCGGCTGAGGGAGCCTTTCCCAGGTGCAAAACGGTTATCGCGATATGTTTTCAATCCTGTCATACATCCTTCGGCCAGGTCACTAACTCCATGGAGCCACGAATGTCATGCCCGCAAGAACATTGGATCTCAACGGATGTTGGCAACTGCTTGATACCCCCCACGGTGGGGGCGATCCCCTGAAGCTCGATAGGGGTGACGGCGACTGGCTGCCCGTGGCCGTGCCGGGCGATATTCATCCTGCGCTGCAGGCGGCGGGGCGCATTCCCGATCCTTTCTGGAGCTTGAACTGCGAGGAATGTGAATGGACCGGGCGGCGGGACTGGTGGCATCGGCGGGCCTTCAAGGTCCCCAGGGGTTTCAGGGGTAGCCGCTACGACATCGTCCTCGATGGCGTCGATACCTACGCCACGGTATATGTCAATGGCGTGGAGGTGGGCGAGACGGCCAACATGTTCCGCCAGTACCGCTTCGACATTACCCCCCATCTGCGCCCCGGGGAGACGAACACGGTACTCATCCGTGTAAAAGCGACCCTGGAGATTATCGAGGTGCGGGACGTGTCGAAGTATTTCGCCTGCTTCTACACGCCCCGCATCTTCGCGCGGAAGGCCCAGTGCCAGTTCTCGTGGGACTGGGCGCCCAAGCTGCCCGGCCTGGGTATCTGGCGGGGGGTGCGCATCGAAGCGATCAGTTCGGGCCGCATCGAGGACGTCTGCATCCGCACCAGGATCAGCGGCGCGATTCACGTGCAGGTCATGCTTGACCCACCGGCGAAATCCCGCCGCGCCGCGGAGGGCCTGCTCCGGGTGGAGTTCCTCGACGGCGACACCGTGGTGGCGGCGCAAGACGTGGCCGCGGATCAACGTCAGACCTTCCTCAACCTGCGGATTTCCCGGCCCAGGCTGTGGTGGCCCAACGGCTACGGCGCGCCCCACCTCTACACCTACCGCGTCACCCTGCTGCGCAACGGAAAGGTGCTCGATGAGCAAACCGGCCGTTTTGGCCTGCGCGAGGTGGAACTTCTCCAGGAAAGTGACGGTGTCCAACGGCAGACCTTCCGGTTCCGGGTGAATGGCGTGGACGTATTCGCCCTGGGCGCGAACTGGGTTCCCGCGGACTGCTTCACGGGTACCGTGGACGCCCCACGCTACGAACACCTCGTGCGCCTGGCGAAAGAGGCCCACTTCAACATGCTCCGCGTCTGGGGCGGCGGCATCTACGAACAGGACGCCTTCTACGACTACTGCGACGAATACGGCATCATGATCTGGCAGGATCTCATGTTCGCCTGCTCCGACATTCCCGACGACGACCCCGACTTTACCCTGTCCGTGGTGCCCGAGTTCGAGTACCAGGTGCGCCGCCTGCGCAACCATCCCTGTATCGCTCACTGGTGCGGCGGCAACGAGAAAACCGGCGCGGTGGGCCTGCAAAAGGGCCATGGCGACACCATCACCCACTACCTGGGACGCGGTGTGGTGCAGCACCTCATGCCCGACGCGGCCTACACCTATTCCAGCCCCTTCAGCCTCATGGACAACGGGAACCAGGGCGACTCCGGTGATACCCACGGCAGTATGTACGAGGCGTCTTTCGTCGCGGGAATACGCGGTTTCCGGTCGCGATTCGAGGAAAAGAAAGCGGTGTTCATGTCCGAGTTCGGTCTTTTCGGACCATGCTGCCTGCGTTCGCTCAAGAAGTTCATCCCCGAGGACAAGTTGTGGCCCCTCAACGAAGTGTGGGAAGAGCATATCCACGACAACCCCTACAACGACCTGGAAGAGACCTTCGTACAGGTGCAGGAGAAGTGTGCCACCACGCTGTTTCACGAGCCGGAAAGCGCCGCGGACTTCGTCAAGGTGGCCGGCGCTTTTCACGCCGAACACCTGGGGGAAGAGTTCGAGCATCACCGCCGCCGCAAGCCCGAGAACGCCGGCGCCATGGTGTGGATGTTCAACGACGTGTGGCCCGCCGCGAGCTGGTCCATCATCGATTACTACGGCGTGCCCAAGCCGGTCTACCACCGGCTCCGACGCGCCTCCGCGCCCGTGCTGCTTTCCTTCCGCCAGATGGAAGGCGGCTATGACCTCCATGTCGTCAGCGATCTGCAACGGCCGCTGGAAGGTACGCTCCGCGTCACGGAGATGGACGTGGAAGGCCGGCGGGGCTTCACCCGGCGCAAGAAGCTCCGTGTCGCTCCCGGCGGCAGCGCCCGCGTCCTGCACGTGGCGGAAAAAGACCTCGAAGGTCTGGCCAACGGCTATCTCCACGCCGTATATGACTTCGGCGACACCCCGGCGGAGACCATCTTCTTCCACCATCTTTGGCACGATATCGCCTGGCCCGACCCGGGCTTGACCATGCGCGTTACCCCCCTGCGCAAGAAAGGTGGCGAATACACCTGCACCGTGACCCTCAAGACCGAAAACTTCGCGCGCTTCGTGAACCTGGGCACCGCCGAGGACATGAATACCTATATGTCCGACAACTTCTTCGACATGGTTCCCGGCGCGGTGAAGCGCGTCACCATCACCGCGAAGACCCCTTTCGATCCCAAGGGCCTGCGCCTCGACCACTGGTTGACCCCTTGGGAGTAGGCATCCCGGAAACATCAATCCCCTCGATTGTTTCTTGCTCGTTCCCACGGGAGATCATGGAGATACCTGGCGCGGTCGCCCGCATTACCACTCTTGTTGCATAAACCTAACCCGACTTGGCCGGAACCAAGTATCGTCTCCACGGAGAACCATGGTTCCGCGGTAAAGTAGAAGAGGCTTCCAGCCTCTTCAAAGCGGCTGGAAACCGTTTCTACCTTACCCTCATCCCCCGCGAAGGCGGGGCTCCATGATAATGTATCCGCAGATTGTGCAGATGAACGCAGATTCTCCCGTTCCCACGCAGGTTTTTTTGGGGACGCCAACGGCTGGCCGGTACCTTTATGCAACATTGGGGTACCGTGATAGAAAGTCCCTCGATATCGAATAGGCGGCACTCCCAAAGTGTAGGCATGGAAAGGAGGTTCGGCAAACACGCGGAACCCGAACGCGACAGGGAGATGGCCATGCTCAGGATTTTCTTGCTGGTGTTGTTGGTAAGGTTTCTCATTACCTTCGAGAAACCGATTCTTTGCGCCTCACTCTTCGGCCTCTGTTCGTTCGTCTTTTATACCATGATGGGCTGTGGCCTGGGGCAATCCGTCTTCACGGCACTCATTGAGTTTGGACTGGCCTCGCTGATGTTTCTCTTGTTGAACCGATCCGAAGGCGCCGCCTGGTGGCTCGTTTTTGTCGCGGGGGTCTTTGTGCTTGGGGTGGTTTGACGGACCACGGGGAAGCGCGGATGTGCCGAAGCGAGCCCACGGAAGACATTCGTATACATGAGTAGTCCCGAAAAGGTGACGGAATCCGTGCTTTATCTTTTCCGTGACTTGTTCCCATGCGGAGCGTGGGAAACAGGAGAGGTGGCGCACCCTTCCCGTGTCGCGCTGCTTTCCGGGAAGGTGTCGTTCCGAAATACGCAACCCGGAAGGCTAAAACGACAACAGGCACTGCCAGATAAACATATTGGCCAAGGCGTCGTTGCCTTCCCAAATACGTTTGACCAAATCCTCCCGCGCGCGGATGGGCGGCAAGGTTTTCTTCTGTTCTTCCCAGGGTACGCAAAGACCCGGGGGCGTCCTGGATTCCCGCGCAAAGGGGGGCGGCGTTTTGGCCGGGAGTGCGTCTGGTGCCGATGCACTGTGTCCCCGGCTGTAAACGCCGTATTCCAGTGTGGCCTCTGTCATGGCCCGCATGTTTTCCACCCGGGCGTCGTTCTGGATGATGGCGCTGGCGTCCATGATGTATCCGCCATCGCCCGCGACCCCTTCGATAATCTTCCGGCATCGCTCCCGCACTTCCTCGGGCGTGCCATAGCTCAGCAGGGTGTTGGGCACGCCGCCGCTGAGACAGAACTTGTGGCCCAGCGCCCGGTGGACACGGAAGATGTCGCCCTGGTCCACGTGATAGATGATGCTTTGATCAGGCAACTCCGCGAAGGCGTCCAGGTGGGCGTCCCAGTTTCCCTCGGCGTAGAACAGGGTCTGGTTGCCGTTTCCCCAGAGGGTCTCGATGATGGGCTTAAGCGTGGGCCAGTAGATGGAGTCGAACTGCTCCCGCGTGACGAAGGGCACGCAGCCGCGGTGCATCCAAAAGCCCACCGGTACGTTTTTGTCCGGGTCGGCCGTGGTGGTGGCCACGTGCGCCAGGTGGGGCGCGAGGGCCTCGCAGGCCGCCAGCACCTTTTTCGGCTGGATGAGCAGATCTTCGAGCAGCCCCTCGTAGCCCCGCAGCTTGTCGCCGATAATATCCAGCGGCGCCTTGAGTATGCCCGCGATCGCCGAGACCGTTCCGGACTCGGTGCGCAGGCGGTCTATCTGTCCGGGGAAGGCGCTGAAATAGCTCAGCATGGCCATGCCGCCCCGCACCAGTGCCAGGTTGCCGTGGTAACTCGCGGACACACCCGGCCCGGCCACGTCGTGGGTGACGCGGGGCAGCCAGGTGTTGTACAGAAACGCCGTCGGATCGTCGATGAGCGCATCGTACTCATCGGGCTTCATCCAGGCATCCTGCTGGGCAGGCTCGCGATACTGGAAACCCGTTTCCGGGGGAACGTCGATGCCCGGCACGCCCACGTATTTCAGCCCGATGGCCTGGGTGAGCCCGGTCCACACGTAGACCATGTTGGCCACCACCGCGTCCCATTCAAAAGCCGCCGCGCACGTTCGGGTCGCTTCAAAGGCGATGTTATAGTCGTGGGCCAGTTCCTGGCAGGTGTTCCCCGCATAGGTGCCGACAAACTCTGCCACGAAAGGACGAATGGGCACCCGGTCCGGCGTGCCATTCCCCATGGCCGTGGTATACCGGCTGAGCCGTTCCTGGTACCGCCGTTCCATTGCGTCCGCCATGAGGCCACTCCCCGGGTGTTTCGTCACAGGCGTTTTCTGATGTCAAACAGTATAGCGTCTCCCCGCCGGGAATGCAGCCCCCATTTTTTCGGGCATTTGCGGCACTGGGGCTTCTTTTTCAGACCATCCTGTATGTTTGCAGAGGTGCCGCCGGCAGTAAAAGGGGATGCAAAAAAAACGGCCCCGCGTCGAAGCGCGGGACCGGTGAAACACATGTACTTGAACCCGTTATTCCTGCGGCCCCTCGGCAATTTTCTCCACTTTGTAGCCCCCGCGGGCCTTGTCCGTAAGGTACACCAGCAGAAAGACGATGCAGATCACCACGGGGAGCAGCGCCCAAATCTGCAGGCACCGGGCGGGGCCAAAAGCGTCGTTCAAACGGCCAATGGCCGGACCCGCGCCGGAGGTGGCAAAACTTCCCGTGCCGCCGATGATGGCCAGGCCGAGGGCGCCCGTCTTCGGACAGCGTTCCGAGGTGATTCCCAGCATGGTGGGCCACCAGAAACACACGCCGAAATAGACCAGGGTGGCCGCGACAAAGAACATGGCCGGTGTACTGGCGTAGTAGAAAAGGAAGAGTCCGGCGGCCGCGAAGGGCGCGGTAACCGCGAGAAGCAGTGTGGGTGGCAGTTTGTGGACGGGACGGCTGAAAAACTGACGCAGCACGTACATCAGAATACTGCCCCAGACCAGGGCCAGGATACCGCCTTTCGCGAAAAGCCCTTCCTTATCGGCCATGATGTCGTTATAGATGTTGGAAATCCACTGGCCCGTGCCCAACTCCGTGGCCGCGGTAAGCCACATCATGAGGAAGATGATCCAGAAAATGGGGCGGCGGATGGCTTCGATAAACATGCCGCCGAAGGACAGGCCGGCCGCCACGCGTTCGGTGGGCGGAAACTTCTGTCCCATGATCATCACGAAGTAAATGACCGAAGGAATGAGCAAGAGCGCCATTTTGAGTTGCCAGCCCCACCCGATCTGGGTGAACCCGTAGGCCAGCAATCCGCCAATGACAATGCCGCCCGGGAACCACGCATGAAACAGGGTGAGCTTGTGCGTCTTGTCATCGGGGAATATGGTGGCAATGAGCGGGTTGCACACCGCTTCGACGATGCCGTTTCCCGCTCCCACGATCAGGGTGGCCACCACCACCACGTAGTAGCTGGGCGCGAAAATGGTCAGCAGCGTGCCGCCGATATGGCAGACGGCGGCCAGACGCAAGAGTGCACCCATCCCAAGAAGATCGACCAATGGCCCGCCGAAAAAAATGGCCAGTCCGAAGTAAAAAAACGCCACACCGGCGATTACGCCGAGCTTGGTTTTTACGAGTTCCTGCTGCTCGGCGGTGACTTCCTGCGCATTATCCGTTGCACCGGCTGCCGGCAGAACGAACTCTTTTTCGAAATCCCCCATGATGTCGCCCCGAATGGCGAATGACATGGCGGTTGCAATCAGTGCGACGCAACTGGCCACGAACAGTAGCCGATGATTGTATTCCATGTTATGTTCCCTCCGCTTTTCCCAATGTTTCAGTCGTCCGTTCCATGTCGGCTTGCCGGACGCGGCCCGGGCAAGCACGGCAAGCGACACGTGTCGCTAACCAACGGCCGGATCGCATGGTACCCGGAATCCTTCCGCCTTTCAAACTGAACGGGAAACGGCACCAGCACACGGGCCGGGGGCGGCGGTGCCACATTCAATAATCGCCATGAACGGGTTAGGTGGGAACGCGCGGCAGAACACGGATTCGTCCCGTGGGCAAAGCCCACGTCAGTCCCTTACGCCAGCGTCTTGGAAAAGCGCAGGCTGGCGGCGGCAAGCACGATAACGGCCATTCCCGCGAGGATGACCCCGTTGTGCCAGAGATCGGCGAAGGCGGCGTCGCGCAGGACGATGCCGCGGAGGACGCGGATATAGTAGGTGACGGGCACCATCTTGCCGACGGCCGCGATGATCCACGGCATGGACTCCTGGGGAAAAATGAAGCCCGAGAGCAACACGGAGGGAAGAATCACCACGAAGGCCATCTGGAGCGCCTGGATTTGATTGTCGGCGAAGGTGGAGATGAGGAGTCCCAGCCCCAGGGCGGACACGAGGAAGATGAGGGTGAACCCGAAAAGGAGAAACACGTTGCCCGCGATGGGAACACGAAAGAGGAAACACATGAGCAGCAATACGGAAACGGCCTCGAAAAGGCCCACGGCAAAGTAGGGCGCCAGTTTTCCGATCATGAGACCCAGGCGTGACACGGGGGTTACCATGAGCTGTTCAAGCGTGCCGTTCTCCTTCTCCCGCACGATGGCGAAGGCCGTGAGCAGCATGGTGATGATTTGGAGGATGATCCCCATCAGTCCCGGCACCATGAAGTTGGTGGTGCGCATGTCGGGGTTGAATAATACGCGGGTGCGTGCGTCGAGGGGCATGGTGTCTCCCCCGCCGAAGGTGTGGGAAAGAATCTTGACCGACGCGCGCATGGCGATGGCGTTGGTCACGTTGAGGGCCTGCATGGCTACGGTGGAGTCGCTGCCGTCGATGAGTACCTGCACGGTGGTGGGTCTTCCCGTGAGCAGGGTTTCGCTGTAATCCGGCGGGATCTTGATGCCTACCTTCGCGTCGCCCCGGACGATGGCCTCTGTCACTTCCCCGTCGGTGGCGGCTTCGGAAAGGATGTCGAAATAGCCCGTATTGACAAAGGCGTCGAGGAGTTCGCGACTGGGTTCGCGCCGGTCGAGGTTGTACACCACGGTAGGGATGTGTTTCACGTCCATGTCCACGGCGAAGCCGAAGACCGTCAATTGCGCGCCCGGCAGGAGCAGCATGAGGAAGAGGGTGCGCGGGTCGCGCAGAATGTGGCGCGTTTCCTTGTAGATGATGGCCAGCATGCCCCTAAACATGACGTTCTCCCGCCTGCTTGCGCGTCAGGGTGACAAACACATCCTCCAGCGTGGCCGGTATGGTGCGGCTCTCCGCGCCGGGGAAGCCCGCCGCTTCCAGGTCGGTGATGAGCCGTGATTCCGTGCCCGCTTCGGCGAGGACATGGAGCGCGTCGGCGAAAATGGTCGCATCCTTTACATAGGAAAACGCGTTGATCCGGGTCATGGCCGCAGCCACGCGGGGCACCCGCAGTTCCAGGCGGACCGTGCCCTCGGGCGTCACGTCGGGCGTGCGCTTCAGATCCTGGGGCGTACCGTAGATGATGAGTTTCGCATAGTAGATGTAGCTCACGTGGCTGCACCGTTCCGCTTCGTCCATGTAGTGGGTGGTGACAAAGAAGGTGACGCCCTGCCCGGAGAGGTCGAAAAGGAGATTCCACAGGTCGCGTCGCGCCACCGGGTCGATCCCCGCGGTGGGCTCGTCGAGGAACATGAGCCGTGGCTCATGCACCAGGGCGCAGGCGAGGGCCAGCCGCTGCTTCCAGCCGCCCGAGAGCCGGGCCGCCAGGTGCCGGCGGAAATCGCCGATGCCGACGATCTCGATAACTTCTTCAATGCGGGCGGTGCGCTTGCGCCGGGGGATGCCGTAAATCCCCGCGTAAAATCGAAGATTCTCCATCACGGTCAGGTCGGGATAGAGGCTGAACTGTTGGGACATGTAGCCGATTTTGCGCTTGAGGGCTTCGCTTTCCCGCGCCACGTCATGGCCCAGCACGGTGGCACCGCCGCCACTGGGCCGCAGCAGTCCGCACAGCATGCGAATCAGCGTGGTTTTCCCCGACCCGTTCGGGCCGAGAAAACCGAAGATGTCGCCTTTCTCGATGGAAATGTTGACCCGGTCCACCGCCGTGTAGCGACCGAACTTCCGGGTCAAATCCCGGGTTTCAATGACCGTGCTCATGGCGTGTCCGGTGCTTTCAGGGACACGGTTGCCGTCATGCCCGACCGCAGCTTTCCACCGGCGGAATCGAGGTCGAGTTTCACGGCAAAGGCCTGTTGAATCCGCTCCTCCTCGGTTTGCAGGTTGCGCGGCGTGAATTCGCCCTGCGTGGCGATGTGGACGATGGTGGCCTCGAAGGTTTCTTCCCCAAACGCGTCGGTGGTGAAGCGCACCTGCTGGCCCACGCGCACCTGCCCAAGGTATCCGGCGCTCACGTAGACGGTCAATTCCAGATCGTCCGGATCCACCAGGCGCACCACCGGCCCCGGCTTGATGAGATCACCGGGGGAGACGTCCAACGCTTCCACCAGGCCCTTGATGGGCGCCGTGATGCGTGTCTCGCGCAACGCCGCCCGCGCCCGGTCCCGGTCGGCCTTCGCGGCATCGACAGTGGCGCGGGCCGCCGCCAGGTCCTCCTGCCGCGCGCCCTCGCGTAATTCCGCCACCACCGCCTCGGCCCGTTCGTAATTCGCCTTTGCCATGGCGATTTGCTCGCTTCGCGTGCCTTCCTTCGACATGCTGAAGGCCTACCGGGCGCCGTCCAGTTGCGCCTCCGCGGTGCGCAGCATGGTCTCGGCCCGGTCGTACTGCTGTCTCGAAATGGCACCCTCGCGCAGCAATCGCCTGGCCCGGTCGAACTCGGTTTGTGCGGAATCACGTTGTGCCCGCGCCGCCGCCACACGGGCCTCCGCCGCGCCGATTTCCTCGGCCCGCGCACCCCGCCGGGCCATGAGATACTGCTCCTTCGCCGCCCGTGCCGCCGCCTCCGCCTGGGCCCTCTGCTCCGCCGTCGCGCCCGCTTCGAGCTTTGCCAGCAACGATTCCGCCCGGGCGATCCCCGCCTCGGCCGCCGACACCATGGCCCGGGCCTCGTCGTCCTCCAGGCGCACCAGCAAAGCCCCCGCTTCAACCCATCGGCCTTCCTCGGCAAGCACTTCGGCCACCCGGCCGCCCACGCGGGTACCCGCCGTCACCGCGTTTCCTTCGATCTGTCCCGATACCCGCAGGATGCCATCATCGGTCCCGGGACAGCCGGCAAGCAGTAATACCGCCAGTAGCGCCGTCGCAAGCCGCGTGTATGTCGTTTTTTTCAACGGTTGCACTCCCATCATGCCGCGAGCACGCCCCGGAGAAAGATGCTCACAATGGTGTCCGCGATGGCCTCTTCATCCATCGGGGTGACTTCCTTCGCCCCAAAGACCTCCTGGGTCAAGGCGAAGGTGAAAAACATGCCCAACAGCGCCCGCGCCGCGATGACCGGATCCAGCGCACGGAGAATACCCAGTCCCATGGCCGCGCGCAGGATCTCCGCTAGTTCAAGGTTCGCCTTGGGAAGCAATTCGTCGTGATAGAGCTGTTTCAGTGCCGGCAGGTGATTTACCTCCGCCACCACCAATGGGATGAGACGGGTCATACGGGGTGACATGAGCATGCCGATCAGCGAGCGCGCCACGGTTTTCGCCAGGCCCTCGACGCCACTGTCCGCGTCAAGGCGGACTTCCGGCACCAGTGTCAGCAGCATATCCACCTCACGCCGTACACTGGCCAGGAATACCGCTTCCTTGCTTGAAAAATAGAGGTAAATCGTGCCTTTGGTCACCCCCGCGCTTCGCGCCACCTCGTCCATGGTCGCGCCCCGAAAACCTTTCCTGGAAAAGGCTTCCAAGGCCGCTTCCATGATCTGATCCGGCCGCTTGTCCGGCTGGCGGGTCCATTTGGGTGCATGATTCGCCACGGGAACCTCTTAATAACTGACCAGTCAGTTATATTTTGCCCGGCGCTTGCTCCCTTTGTCAAGTTTTGGAAACGCGCACCTGCCGGCAGCCTCTTCCCAAATGCCCGGGTCAATGCCCTGCGGCCCGGGACAACACGTCCGCCACGGTCAGCTTATCCCACCCCGTCGAGAGTAGCACCGACCGCCCCACGGGCGGCGGGGTGAGTACGCGCAGTCCCAGGCCCTCGTAGACCAACAGCACCACGCTCTCGTCTTCCAACGGTCTGCCCAGGTCGAAGCGCACCCGTTTGGGATGGGTTCCTTCCAGGCTGAGCACCGTGGCGGTCACGCCGGGCAATAGCACCGTGTCGCCGGTCGCCATGGGGTGACGGTCGCTTCGCAGAAGGGTTTCGGGCGCGGTGGTCAGGAACGCGCCCCGAATGGGTTCAAGCACGAAGGTAGAGGCGGATTCCCGTGTCATGCGGACATCGCCGGGCGCCATGCAGAGGAGATGCCACGCCTCGGGGGCCGTGTAGCCATAAAAAGGTCGCACCACCATGGGGTACCAGGCGGCAAAGGGTTCGGGCACGTGAACCGCGTACATGGTTTTGCCCTCGACCGCCCCGTTGCCCAAGGGGAAGTCCTCCAGAATGGGCGGCAGGACGATGCGCGAAGCCAGCCGTATGCCGAGGGTCAGGCCCGGCCAGATCAGGGGTGCGAGGACGAGGTGCAGCGCCACCAGCAGCCCCGCGCATGCCCGCAGCCGGCGTGGGGGCCGCATGCCGGTTACGGCGCGTGACGCGCCCCGAATGACCAGGGCAATGGCCACCGCGCCACCCAGGGACGGCACGAGCATGTTGCGCACGGAAGGGTAGGTGGCCATGAGGGGACCGCAGGACAGGGCGGCCCCGGCGATTAGCCATCCCGCCCCGCGTCTTTCATGGGGAGGAAGGAGCCGCAAACCATGCCACAGCAGCCAAGCCACCACGACCATGGCCGCCACCGCCGCCACGGCCACCGCGGACGCAAGGGCGGGGGCCACCAGGGGGGCTTCGACCGGAAGCATGAAGAACTGCACGGCTACGAGCTTGCAGAAGCGCAGGGGCAGCCCGGCCAGGAAGACGCCCGTTTCGCTGAAGGGGTCGTAATAGATGCCCAGGCCATAGGCGCCGCGTCCGGCGAGCTGGTAGCCCACCAGGTAGGCCACGGAAAGGGCCGCCGCCGGGGTGAGGGCGGCCAGGCGTTTCGAGATGTGATCGCCGCGCCCCACCAGCTCATAGGCCCCGAGATAGCCCATCACGCCGAGGGCGGTCTCTCCGCCGAGAAAGCCCAGCGCGTAGCCCGCCAGGGAGAGGGGCAGCCCCATGCGCCAGCCCGCTTCGCGCCAGCGAAGATGCGCGGCCAGCCCGAAAAAAGCGGGCGCCGCCGCCACCAGGGCATTCCGATTCGACCACCAACCGGCGGCGAACACGTGGCCCTCGTCCACGGCGAAAAGGAGCAGCGCCAGAAGGCAAAGGCCGGGGGGAAGGGAACGGCGGTACAGGAGCGCCACCGCGCCCATGAGCGCCATGTACCACAGGATGCTATGCAGGTGGTAGAGAACCGCGTCGTGGCCGAAGAGGGCGTCGTCCAGCACCATGGTGGCCGAGGCGAGGGGACGGAAGAAAGCCGCCTTCAACTCCGGCAGGGTGAACCAGGTCATCAGCCCCCTTCCGGCGAAGTCCCGCTTTTGCGTGGGATCGCCCGTGGCGAAGATGAAACTGTCGAAGGGCGTGGCGGGCGACACCCCGCCTTCGATGGTGTGCAGGTGATAATAGTCGTCGATGAAGAAGCCCATCCCCAGCGTGGGCAACGACACCAGCAGGGCCGCCACGAAAGCCAGTCGCATCCCGTGGCGTCGGGCGAGGCGTTCATACCACGGTGGCGTGTTCATAAAAGGGCTTCCACCTGCCCTAGGGCTGCGGCGTAAGCCCGGCGCAGAAAGGGTTCCGGCGCTTCCGCCCGGTCTTTGGGTACCACCTCCAGAAGGCGGGTGCCCCGGTAGGTCCCGAGGGCCTCCTGGAGCACGTCAAAATCCAGCACGCCCTCGCCGGGAATCCAGTGCTGATCACGCTTCCGGTCACAGTCCGAGATATGGGTGGTCGTCAGCCGTTCGCGCCGGCGCAGCAACAACGCCAGGGGAGTCGCGTCGTGCAATGCGTCATGGGCGTTGTCATAGCAAAGCCCCAGATGGGGTACGGGGAAGTGATCCAACATAAGATCCAACAGGTCGTTCCGGCGCGTGTTCTCCAGGGCCACCGTGACCCCGTGGTGCGCCGCCGCCTCCAGAATGCGGGACATGCTGTCGAGGCCGTGGGCGTGCCGGACCTGGTTGCCCCGGCCCGAGACCGCGTGCATGACCATCACCGGTATGGCATGGCGCGCGCAATCCCCGATCCATCGGACATGGCGGGCCACGGCCTCGGCCCGGTCCCCGTCATGGGCGCTCCACAGGTCGTTGCAGCCCCGGTAAGGCACGTGGATGTGGTCCACCTCAAGCCCCGCTTCCCGCGCCAGGTCCGGCGCCCGATGGCGCAAACGCCGCGCCTCCGGGTGTCTTTCTTCCCACCAGAGGGAGGTGACTTCAAAGCCCGCGTCCCGAATCAGCCGCACACGGTCCGGGAAGGGAATGGGAATGCCGAACCAGGCGAATATACCGGGCCGCGCTCTCCTGCTTTCGCTACCGGTCAAAGCGGGCCCCCGCACCCTGCCGATCCACAATACGTTCAGGCATGGACGTTCCTTTCGGTTGGGGGGCGGACGGATGATGAAAGTCCGGGACCCGCTCCCGGTTCCGGCCCAGTATACCAAAGCAAGCCATTGGGCGGACGTGGTAGAATCCCCCATGATTCCACCCCGCCCGACCCTGTTGCGTTCCCACCTCGATACGCTTTACCACCGGTACAACCACCGACGTTTCGTCGAGCCCGACCCGCTGGCCGCGGTGTATCCTTTCGAAAATACCGCGGACCAGGAGATCGCCGCGCTCATCGCTTCGGCCCTTGCTTTTGGCACGGTGAAGCAGATTCTCGGCAGCATTCGTTCCGTGCTCGACACCCTGGGGCCGCCCGAAAAGGCGTTGCGTGAGGCTGACGCGGGGCAACTGCGCGAAACCTTCGCCGCTTTCCGTCATCGCTACGTGACCGGCAGGGAAGTGGTGGCCCTGTTGCTGGGGATGCGGCGTGTTCGCGCGGCGTATGGGAGTCTTGGCGCGGCCTTCGCGGCGCAGCTACGGCCCGACGAGACCAACGTGTTTCCCGCCCTCACCCGCTTTGCCGCGCTGCTCCACGGCGGGGAGAAGAACTACCTTCTTCCCGATCCCGCGCGGGGCAGCGCCTGCAAACGCTGGATGCTTTACCTGCGCTGGATGGTTCGAAAGGACACGGTTGATTTGGGGTGCTGGCGGGGTGTGTCGCCGTCGCAACTGATCGTGCCCATGGACACCCACATGCACCGAATCGCCTTGCGCCTGGGTTTCACCAGCCGCAAGACCGCCGATGCCAAAGCGGCCCTGGAAACGACGGCGGCCTTTCGCGTGATCTGCCCGGAAGACACCGTGCGCTACGATTTCGCCCTGACCCGGCTGGGCATCCGAAAAGAGCTGGACGGGGAGGATTTCTTCACCCGGTGTGGCTGTCCCGCCCCAGTCAAGTAAAGGTGCGCTGAAGCGCCCCCTACAACTCAAAGACATTGCCTCCGCCGGACTCGGGCGCTTCCTTCCCCTCCTTGTCCCTTTGTTTGGGGAAGATGGTGGGTTCAAGACCATCCATGCCGTGGCTTCGGGCGAACTCGATATCTTCCTTGCCCGATTCAAACTGCTCGACCGATATGTTTCCGATTACGCGAACCTTGAGCTTCGTCTCCAGGCACACGAATTCGACACCCGTCCCCTGGGGCAACACGGTGGGCTCTTCGTAGGATTTCCACTTCTTGGCGAATCCACCGCCCGTCCACATAGTCACCAGGTAAATATCACGCATACCGCTTCCTTTCCACGACGCCACGAACCGCGAAGGAATTATACCCCATGGGGTGCGCTACATCCCGATGGTGGCGTCCAGTTCCTTCAGGAAAGCCATGATGTGTTTTTCGTCCTTGGGCTTGAGCGGGGAGAACTGCACACCGCAGGCGAAGCCGTTTTTTTGGGGGACCGCCTTGGTCCATCGGATTACCCCCGGGGTTTCCACCCTGTGTCCCGTTCGCAACGCGATCACCAGGCTGAGTTCCTGGCCGATCTCCAGGGGCTGGCCCACGAATAGCTGGCAACCCTCAATGCTCAAATCCAGGATACGGCCCTTGATTGGATGCTCGGTGGCTTCCCAAATGTCACTTCCCCCCGCGGCATGGCTCAAGCGCAGCGCGATACGCACTTCACAATTGTGACGGATGGCCCGGCGCTGCTTGCGCCGTGTTTCCTTTCCCGGGTCCTTTTCTCCCTGCGCAAGTTGTAACCGGGCGAGAAGGTCCCGGTCCGCCTGCCGCCGCACCATTTTTCGCCGTTCCTGCATTGCCATGATCATGAATCCCCACGGTTCTCCACGAATTTCCAGATACGAGCAGCTATTCTGCCTATGGAAACGCCAGGATACAAGCGGGCGGCATCCGGGCGGCATCCGGGAAGCGCCCGTGGCATGGTTTCAACATACCAGGGCCGCGGGGTGCGTCGCAGCCCACGGATTCTCTCTAACGTGGCCCGGTCGCCCCGGCAGTGGAATCCGCAGGGTTCCATTACCGCCCTCGCGAGAACGTGCCCTTTCGGGATATCTCCACGTGAGATGGCTTAAGTATTGAGTGTAAACCCCGTTAAAAGTCGCCATTTCCTTGACTTGCGGGGCAAGCCGTTGCTAAAGTTAGCGCCTTGATTTCGGGCCAATTCCCCCCACCGGGCGCTCCCCATCAGGATAACCCCATGACCATTCAAGAGACCATCACGCACCTTGTTTCGGGTGACACCCTCACCCGTGAACAGGCTGGCGCCGCCATGAAAATCCTTATGTCCGGGGAGGCCACGCCCGCCCAGGTGGCCGCCTTTCTCACCGCCCTTCGAATGCGGGGCGAGACGGTCGAGGAAATCACCGGCTTCGCCGAGACCATGCGTGCCTTGGCAACGCCGGTCCATGCGTCGCGCACGCCGCTGGTGGATACGTGTGGCACGGGTGGAGACCGGTCGGGCACCTTCAATATCTCCACCACCGCCGCCTTCGTGGTGGCCGGGGCCGGCGTGGCCGTGGCCAAGCATGGCAACCGCAGCGCGTCGAGCAAATGCGGCAGCGCCGATGTGCTGGAGGCCCTGGGGGTTCGCATCGATTGTTCTCCCGGGCAGGTGGCCCGCTGCATCGACGAGGCGGGAATCGGTTTTCTTTTCGCCCGGTCTTTTCATGGCGCGATGAAACACGTGGGGCCGGTGCGGAGCGAGCTGGCCATGCGCACGGTCTTTAACGTGCTCGGCCCCCTGACCAATCCGGCCGGGGCGAGCGGCCAGGTGATGGGCGTGTTCGACGCCGAGCTGACCGAACAATTGGCCTTGGTGCTGCGGGGGCTGGGAACACGCCATTCCTTCGTGGTGGCCGGGCTGGACGGACTGGATGAGCTTACCCTGACCGGGCCGTCGATGATCTCGGAAGCGCGGCCCGACGTGGTGGTGACCTACGAGGTCTAGCCTGATCAGTTCGGGTTGAAGACCTGCCGTCTCGAGGATCTGAAGGAGGGCGAAGGCCCCGCGGAGAACGCGGCCATTCTCAAGGCCGTCCTGGAAGGCGAAACCGGCCCCCGGCGGGATATCACCCTCTTGAACGCGGCCCCCGCCATTGTGGCGGGCGAGGGCGCCGGGGACCTGGCCGAGGGCATCGAAAAGGCGCGTGAATCCATCGACACCGGCGCGGCCCGGGCCTGCCTGGGCCATCTGGTCAGGCTTTCCCAACAGGCGGAAGAATAGCGGTATGATCCTTGACGAGATTGTTGCGTACAAGCGCAAAGAGGTGGCGGAGCGCAAGGGGGCCGTCCCGTTGGCCGCGCTGGAAGAGAAGATCGCTTCCGTGGCCCCGGCGCGGGATTTTCGTGCCGCCCTGCGGGCCGAAGGCATCAGCCTCATCGCCGAGATAAAGCGTGCGTAGCCCTCGAAGGGTGATATCATGCCGGAAGTGAACGCGGTGGAACTGGCCGCCGTCTACGATCAGGCCGGCGCACGCGCCATCTCCATTCTGACGGACCAGCACTTTTTCAAAGGTGCCCTGGAGGACCTGACCACTGTCCATCGCAACCTGAACAAGCCCTGTCTCCGCAAGGAGTTCATCATCGATCCCTACCAGATCCACGAGGCCCGCGCGGCGGAGGCGGACGCCATTCTCCTCATCGTGCGGATTCTCTCCGACGCCGAGTTGAAGGCCTTCCACGGTCTGGCCTCCGAATTGGGCCTGGCGGTCCTGGTGGAGACCCACACGGAGGAAGAGATCAAGCGCGCCATTGACGCGGGTGCGCATATTGTGGGGATTAACAACCGCGACCTGGATACGCTCGACGTGGACGTGGAAACGACCCTCCGTCTTAAGCATCGCGTACCCGGCGGCCTGACCCTGGTCAGTGAAAGCGGCATCTACACGCGCGACCAGGTGCGGAAGCTGGAGCAAGGCGGCGTGGACGCCATTCTCGTGGGAGAGTCCCTCCTCACCAGCCGCGACATTCAGGCCACGATCCGGGAACTGCTGGGTGAAAACGATGACGAGGGTTAAGATTTGCGGGATCACCTCCCTGGAAGACGCCCTGGCCGCTTCCGAGGCCGGGGCGGACGCGCTGGGCTTTGTCCTGGCGCCGGAGGCCAAAAAGCGCAATCGCTACATCGAGCCCGAGGCCGCTTTTGAAATCATCGCCCAGTTGCCGCCGTTCATCACCACCGTGGCCGTGTGCGTGGATGAAAGCGTCCAGCAATTGGCCTATTACCTGACTTATTTCGATTGCGTCCAGTGCTGCGGCAGTGAGTCCCCCTCGGATCTTCCGCCCGCGCAGGTCACCCTTAAGGCCTTTCGTGTCGGGCCGGACTTCGAGGTGCAGCGTATGCTCTATTACGAGGCCCGGGGCTATGTGCTCGACGCTTCGGTGCAGGGCGAGCACGGCGGCACGGGACAAACCTGCGACTGGGCCGTGGCCCGCGAGGCCGTGGCCACGGGCAGGCCCATCGTGCTGGCGGGCGGGCTGACCCCGGAAAACGTGGCGGGGGCCGTCCGCGAGGTGCGGCCCTTCGCGGTGGATACCTCAAGCGGCGTGGAAAGCACGCCGGGAAAGAAGGACCATGACCGAATTCGCGCCTTCATCCACAACGCAAAAACATCCCTGGCCTGACGCGCGCGGCCGCTACGGCGCCTTCGGCGGACGCTTCGTCCCCGAGACGCTCATGTACGCCCTGGACGAGCTGGAGCGCGCCTATGAAAGCGCCCGGGAAGATGCCGCCTTCCAGGAGACGCTCCACACCTACCGACAGGACTACGTGGGCCGCCCCACCCCGCTCTACTTCGCCGCGCGTTTCACGGAAGCCCTCGGCGGGGCGAAGGTCTATTTCAAGCGGGAAGACCTGGCCCACACGGGCGCGCACAAGATCAACAACGCCCTCGGCCAGTGCCTGCTGGCCAAGCGCATGGGAAAAACCCGCATCATCGCCGAAACCGGCGCGGGCCAGCACGGCGTCGCCACGGCCACGGCGAGCGCGCTGCTGGGCCTCAAGTGTGTGGTCTACATGGGTGCGGAGGACATAGAACGGCAAAAGTTGAACGTCTTCCGCATGCGGCTGCTGGGTTCCGAGGTCGTCACCGTGGAATCAGGCAGCAAGACCCTGAAGGATGCCATCAACGAAGCCCTCCGCGACTGGGTGGCTCATGTGGAGGACACCCACTACGTGCTGGGCACTGTCCACGGTCCGCACCCTTTCCCCATGATCTGCCGCGACTTCCAAAGCGTCATTGGCCGGGAAGCGCGGAAGCAGATCTTCGAGAAGGAAGGGCGGCTGCCCGATACGCTCATCGCCTGCGTGGGCGGCGGCAGCAATGCCGTGGGACTTTTCTATGAGTTTATTGGCGATGAGTCGGTACGCATGATTGGCGTCGAGGCCGGTGGCACCGCCATCAAACCCGGAGAACACGCGGCGCGCTTCGACGGCGGCGCCTACGGCATGTTGCACGGCGCCATCAGTTACGTGTTGCAGGACGAGTACGGCCAGATTGGCAGCACCCACAGCGTGTCCGCCGGGCTGGACTATGCCAGCGTGGGGCCGGAGCACGCCTACTTCCATGATTCCGGCCGCGTTGAATATACCCATGTGAGCGATGACGAAGCCCTGGATGGATTCCAGCGGTGCAGCGAATTGGAGGGTATCATTCCCGCCCTCGAAAGCGCCCATGCCATCGCCCACGCCATGAAGGTGGTGCCCGCCATGAACAAGGATCGGATTGTTATCGTCAACATGTCCGGCCGCGGTGACAAGGACGTACAACAGGCCGCGCGTTTTATTTTGCCCGATGAAGACTGGAGCGGGGGAGCCAAGGCATGAGTAAGAACCGTATCGACATCCGTTTCGCCCAACTCCGGGAACGGGGCGAAACCGCCTTCATCCCCTACATCACCGCGGGTGATCCCAACCTCGGACGGACCGAGGAAATCGTGTATGCTTTGGAAGAAGCGGGCGCGGACATCATCGAGTTTGGCGTGCCCTTCTCCGATCCCATCGGCGACGGCACGGTGAACCAGGAGGCCGCCCAGCGCGCCCTCGCCCAGGGCGTGAACCTCCGTGATATCTTTGCGCTTATCGCCCGCATCCGCGTTAAATCGCAGATTTCCATTTTGCTCTTTACCTACTACAACCCGGTGCTGGTCTACGGTTGCGAGGCCTTCGCGAAGGATGCCCGGGAGGCCGGGGCTGACGGCGTGCTCTGCGTGGACCTGCCCCCGGAAGAAGCCGATGATTACCGCGCCGCTTTGGATGCCCACGGCCTGCGCACGGTCTTCCTTCTCGCCCCCACCAGCACCGACGAACGGATTGAACGGATCGCGAAGCAATCGACCGGTTTCGTCTACTATGTCTCCCGCCTGGGCGTGACGGGCGAGCAGGCGGCCCTGTCCGCCGACCTCCAGGAAGCCGTGGCCCGCGTGAAACGCCACACCGACAAACCGGTGGCCGTGGGCTTTGGCATTTCCACGCCCGACCAGGCCCGGAAGGTGGGCGCCATGACCGAGGGGGTCGTGGTGGGCAGCGCCATCGTCCGCATGATCGCCGATCTGGGCGACAGTGACGAGACGGCCTCCAAGGTGGGTGCCTTCGTAAAGTCCCTCGCCGATGCCGCCAAGCAAAAACAGGGACTGACACAAGCGTAGCGGGGAACGAGCCGCCGCGCGAAAGCAGAATTACCATTTCGCGAAAGCGGAGACGTGTCTGTCCCCGTTTTCGCCGGACAAGGAATCCCATGACCAAGACCTTTCCTTCCCTGGAGAAAAACCGGATCAAAGTCCTCTTGTTGGAGGGGTTGCACCCCCTTGCCATCGACCGGATGACGGAAGAAGGCTACGTGGTGGAGGCCCACAACCGAGCCTTCGACGAGGAAGAACTGTTGGAAGCAATCCCCAACGTCCACGTCCTGGGCATTCGCTCCAAGACCTTGATCACCGAGAAAATACTCGAACGGGCGGAAAACCTCCTCGCCGTGGGTGCTTTCTGCATCGGCACCAACCAGGTCGACATCGACGCCGCCTGCGAGCGGGCCGTTCCGGTTTTTAACGCCCCCTATTCCAACACCCGTTCCGTGGCCGAACTGGTCATCGCCGAAATCATCATGCTCTTCCGCGGTCTCTTCGACAAGATCCGCCAGGCCCACGGGGGCCGGTGGAAGAAGTCCGCCCAGGGCAGCGAGGAAGTGCGGAACAAAACCCTCGGCATCGTGGGCTACGGTCACATCGGGCGGCAGGTCTCCGTGCTGGCCGAGGCCCTGGGGATGCGGGTGCTTTATTACGACATTATCGACCGCCTCAGCATGGGAAACGCCACCCCTGTCATGGAACTGCGTGATCTGCTGGAGCAATCAGACCTGGTGACCCTCCACGTGCCGGGAACCCGCGACACGGAAGGCATGATGGGGCGGCGCGAGTTCGGCTACATGCGCGACGGCGCCCACTTCATCAACGCCAGCCGCGGTTCGGTGGTGGACATGGAGGCCCTCAGAGAGGCCCTCACCTCCGGCAAACTTGCCGGCGCGGCCGTGGATGTCTTCCCCGAGGAGCCCAAATCCAAGGAAGACCCCTTCATCACCCCCATCCAGAATCTCCCCAACGTGATCCTCACGCCCCACATCGGCGGCGCGACCCAGGAAGCCCAGCGCAACATCGGCCTCGAAGTGGCGGGCAAGCTCATCCGCTTCACCAATCTCGGCTCCACCGAGGGTGCCGTCAATTTTCCGAACGAGGTGCTTGCCGATCTGCGCGGACACCATCGCATCCTCCACGTTCACCAGAACGTTCCGGGGGTACTGCAACAGGTAAACGCCATTTTTGCCGAAGCGAACATCAACATCGCCGCCCAGACCCTGCGTAACCACGGCGAGGTGGGCTACCTCATCGTGGATATCAACCACGTGGTCGATCCGGAGATGGTGGCCCGCATCGGCGCCATGCCCGAAACCATCCGGGTTCGCGTTCTTGGCTGAACCTTTTGGCGTGTGGCAGCCTGCTGCCGCTTTCACTGCCGGCGGCTTGCCGCCAAACCGGCCCTGCCCCCAAAACCATCCTCCCCACGAAAGCGACGATAACGCAGAAGCAGCTTCCAGCCGTTTCTGCTTTTCTCCGGAACCACGGTCCTCCGTGGAAGACGCATCTTCGTCGCCGGGTTAGGGTTCTGAATTGTTACGGAAGATCCCCATTCTGCCAATGCCGCGTCTACACCTGGGCCTGTTTGTACGGCTCGAATTGGCCCGTTTTCGCCTCTTCTTCACACTTGGCGAGAATCTCCACCACCGCTTCCCGGTCGAGCGGCTTGAAGGCCCTGGCAATGGCGAGGTTTTCCCGGAGCTTCTCCACCGAGTCCATGCCGCTCACCACCGTCGCCACGGGCAGATTCAAGGTGTAATGGAGACAGTCTTTCACGGTGAGAAACTTGCCGCGGTTGACGAATTGGCCGGGCGATCCGCCAAGGGTCTTCATGGCGATGACGGCGATCTTCTTCTCAATGGCCGACCGCATGACGCTGTTCTGGAAACTCGTGAAATGGTGGTCCAGGGGATTCACCGGCATCTGCACCGTTTCCCAGGCAAAGCCCCGGTCAATCATCTCCTGAAGGTATTCGGGCCGCGTGTGGCCCGTGAAGCCGAAGTGCCGGATCTTTCCTTCCTCCTTGGCCTTGACGAGCATTGCCGGCAACTCGTTTTCATACACCCGGCGCGGATGCTCGGCCCGGTGAATCTGGTGGACCTGCCAAAGGTCAATCACATCGGTCTTCAGCCGCCGAAGGCTCTCCTCAAGCTGTTTCCTGGCACCGGCCACGTCGCGCTCGTCGGTGTAGAACTTCGTCATAAGAAAGACCTTGTCCCGGTACCCGTCACGCAGGGCATCCCCCATGAGACGTTCGCTTCGGCCTTTCTGGTAGATGTAAGCATTGTCGAAGAAATTCACGCCTTCGTCCACCGCCGTGCGCATAATTCGGATGGCTTCCCCGTCGGAAACCTTCGGGAAACCCAGATGATAGCCTCCTACGCCGATGATGGAAACCTTTTCCCCCGTTTCACCCAATATGCGGTAGGGCATGCCGTTGCGTTCGCCCGCCAAAGAAGGCGTTGCGCCCAAGCCGGCCAAAGCCGACGCCACGGCACTCAAACGCAGAAAATCACGACGGCCAAGCGGTTTCATGGAAATCTCCCGTGCCCGCGAAGCGGGGTCATCTCAAGGTCATCAACGTGGACACATGTGCCAACAATAGCATGATGACGAAACAACCTTCCACGGCATAAGCTTCCCGACGCCAGGGGAGGAGGGAGGTCATTCCCGCGAAGGCGGGGCCCCATGAGTCGGGGACAACGCCTTGACCGTTCCCCGTGGATGCCCGCCTTCGCGGGAATGATGGGCAGGGCGTATGACCGCTGGGCGTCAAAACCGCATGCCGGGGTAGCCGTTTTATCCCGGACCGGCGAAGAAACATGACCCTATGATTCTATTGGTTGTCCGGGTCGTGAAGGGGTACACTACACATAGCCCCCTGCGGCTGGACGTGTTTGAGGGTTGGGCGGATTTGACAGATAATGGGAGGTTGCCATCATGAATGCGCGTGAACGGGTATGGGCCGTATTGAACCGGAAACCGCTGGACCGTTTTCCCGTTGACTTGTGGCTTACTCCCGAGGTGCTCAAGAGTCTCATGGATTACCATGGTGCGGAGACGGAAATGGATCTCTACCGGATCATGGGAATCGACAAGATGGTGTGGGTGAACAACGCTTTTTTCGAACTCTATCCAAGCGAAAAGGACGCCGCCATTCAACGCAACGTGTGGGGGGTCGAGATGCGTGCCCAGGAAGCGGGCGCGGCCACCTATTATGAATGCCTCGCCCCGCCGCTCCAGGGCTACGATACGCCGGAATCGCTGGACGATTATCCCCATTGGCCCGATCCCGACGCCATCGATTACGCCCCTGCGGCGGCGCTCGCGCGGGAGGTACATGGGGAATTTGTCACCCTGGGCCCCTGGGTTTCCCTGTTCGAGGTGTATTGTCAGCTACGGGGGTTGCAGAACGCCATGATGGACGTGCTGGTTTATCCCGACCTGGTCCACGCCGTCCTCGACCGGGTGGAGGCGATTCAAACGCGCATGATGGAGAACATGTTCGACCACTGTGGAGAAAACATCGACCTGGTCTTCATCAGCGACGACATGGCGGGGCAGGACAACCTGCTCTTTTCCGTGGAGACCTGGGACACCTTCCTCAAGGCCCGCCTGACCCGGTGGTGTGACATGATCCATGGGCGGGGCATGAAGGTTTTCTACCACACCGATGGCGCGGCCGGCGATATCATCCCCCGCCTCATCGACGCGGGAATCGACGTGCTCAACCCCATCCAGCATGCCTGCCCGGGCATGGAGGTGGAGCGGCTCAAGGCCGATTTCGGCAAGCGTGTTGTTTTCCACGGTGGCATCGAAAACCAGGACGTACTGCCCTTCGGCACGCCGGACGACGTGGCCGCCGAAACCCGGAACTGTCTTGACACCCTGGGGGGCGGCGGCGAAGGCTACATCGTCTGTTCCTGCCACAACATCCAGGCCGGCACCCCCGTCGAGAACGTTCTTGCCATGGTGGAGACCGTGCATAACCACACGCCGGTCCTGGCTAAGGCCTGAAGCGCTGCCGCCCCTCTTGAAAGCGGCGGAATGTCACCTCCACAGGCGTTGTCAGGCGTCCGCGGGACGTTGCCAGGGGATTTCGCCCGCTTCGTTGATGTGCTCCCGCAGGCGGGTGAACAGCTTCAGGTGATGTTTGTTCGCGGTGCCGAGGGGGTGTTCTTCAAGCGGATCTTCGCGCAGGTTGTAGAGTTCCAGGGGGGAGAAGGGGTCGTTCTGCAACAGCTTCCAGTCGCCCTGGCGGATGGCGTAATAGGCGCGACCGCCGTAGCGGCCCCCTTCGCGCCGCACCCAGATGAAGATGCGGTCGGACGGATCCGCCTTCCCGCCCAGCAACTCGGGCA
Source organism: Candidatus Hydrogenedentota bacterium (assembly GCA_024278275.1). Lineage (GTDB taxonomy): Bacteria > Hydrogenedentota > Hydrogenedentia > Hydrogenedentales > JAJRTN01 > JAJRTN01. Next base: position 18,487 of record JAJRTN010000174.1, on the reverse strand, counting down.
GGAAGCTTTGCGCATCCAGTCCTCCGGGGGTGGTCACGCCACAGGCTTCACAAATCGTGGGGAAGAGGTCCATGGTCATAAGCGGTGTGTTGCTCACCACGCCTCCCGGAATATGGCCCGGCCACGCCACGCAGGCCGGCACCCGGATACCGCCCTCGAACATGTCTTCCTTGCCCCCGTTAAGCCCCCCGTTGTTGGCGCCAAAACGGAGCGATCCACCGTTGTCCGATACGAAAACAACCAGCGTGTTCTCCGCCACGCCCGCGTCGCGCAGGCCATCCAGGAACTTGCCGATGTTGTCATCCAAGTGTTCCACGAAGGCCACTATTTCGGCCCGCGTGTCCGTGATGCCGTGCTCGCGTTCCTTGACCCGCCGCACGTATTCCGCCGGGGGCTGGATGGGATCGTGGGGCGCGTTGTAGGCGAGGTAGAGGAAGAAAGGCTCTTTCTCCGCCGACCGTTCGTGAACATAGTCGATGGCCCACTGGGTGAAAACCTCCGTAGCGTGGCCCTCGGGATCGATGGTTTCCCGGTTGCGCCGCATGTAATTGATATTATGGCGGCGGTGGTGGCGGTAGTCCTCCATCATGTCGCCCAGGAAACCGTGGAAAAAGTCGAAACCCCGGTCGTTGGGCATGTCCGGTTCCGTCAGCCCCAGGTGCCACTTGCCCACGATGGCCGTGTGGTAACCGGCGGTCCCCAGCACCGCCGGCAGCAGCGTGGCTTCCGGCGAAAGGCGGCCCCAACTGTTGTCGCGGTGCGTGCGGATGACACCGGGCACGCCCACCTTGTCGGGGAAGCAGCCCGAAAGCAGCGACGCCCGCGTGGGCGAGCACACGGGACAGTTCGCATAGAACTGGTCGAAACGCATGCCCCGTGCCGCCAGCGCGTCGATGTGCGGGGACCGTATGTCTTCCGCGCCCATGCAGGCGAGGTCGCCATAGCCCAGATCATCCACGAGAATAATTACTACGTTGGGACGCCCGGCGGGCGCGCCCTGGCCTTGCTTCGAAAGAAGAGTCGTCGTGGCGGTCATGGCGGATACCTTTAAGAATGAACGGCGTTTCATCGGTGTAACCCCGTTGTGGCTGTTACAGCGTGTCCTCGCCCGATTCGCCCGTGCGGATTCGGAAGGCCTCGTCGATGGTGGACACGAAAATCTTCCCGTCGCCGATACTGCCGGTGGCGGCCGCCTTGAGGATCGCTTCGACCGCCGCCTGGGCGTGATCATCGGGCACGACGGCTTCGACCTTTACCTTCGGCTGGAACTCGACCACGTACTCCGCGCCGCGGTAGACCTCCGTGTGGCCTTTCTGGCGGCCAAAACCCTTGACTTCGATGGAGGTCATTCCCTGGCATCCGGTCGCGGTCAGCGCCTCCTTCACGTCGTTGAGCTTGGAAGGCCTGATGATGGCTTCAATCTTTTTCATGCGTTCCTCACTGCGGCGTTACGCCGGGTTCCGTCCTAGAAGTCGTATCCCACCTCGCCGTGGTCGCCGAGGTCCAGTCCTTCTTCCTCGGTTTCCGCGGTCACCCGCAGCCCGACCAGCCCATCGACGGCCTTGAGCAGCACCACCGACAGCACACCACAATATACCAGCGTAAAGGCGATGGCAAGCCCCTGGACCCCCAACTGGTGGAGTATGTCCAGGTTCTTTTCCCAGCCACCCAGCACGCCCGCGCCGAAGACGGCCACCAGCAGCGTACCCACGAGACCGCCGCCGCCGTGTACGCCCACCACGTCCAGGGCATCATCGTAGCCCAGTTTCATCTTGAGGCTGGTGGCGGCCCAGTAGCAGAAGACCCCGGACACCAGGCCGATGACGACCGCGCCCAGGGGACCGACGGAACCCGATGCGGGCGTGATGGCGGCGAGCCCCGCGATGGCGCCCGTGGCGAAACCAAGGGCGCTCGGTTTTCCGATGCGAATACGTTCAATTACGGCCCACGTCAGCCCGGCGACACAAGGCGAGATCTGGGTGACCACGATGGCCATGGCGGCCTTCCCGTTGGCGGCCAACGCGCTGCCGCCGTTGAACCCGAACCACCCGACCCACAGCATGGCCGTACCCGTGAGGGTCATCACCAGGTTGTGGGGCGGCATGGGAACCTTTCCGTAGCCCTTGCGCGGTCCCACCATGATGGCGGCCACGAGGGCCGTCGTGCCCGCCGTGAGATGAACCACGATTCCGCCCGCGAAATCGATGACACCCATGTCGCCGAAAAACGATCCTTCGCCGCCCCACACCATGTGGCAAACCGGCAGATAGACAAGGGACACCCAGAGAACGGTGAAAAGAACCACCGCCGAGAAACGCATGCGCTCGGCGAAAGCGCCGATAAACAGGCCCGGCGTGATGATGGCAAAAGTCATTTGGAACACGAAAAACAGCGCCTCGGGAATCGTGCCATGCACCGAGTCCGGGGTCATACCCCTCATGAAGATGTTCTCGAACCCGCCGATGAAGGCGTGCAATCCATGCCCCCCGGCCACCATGCCTTCCGCGTCGAAAGAAAGGGTATACCCGTAGATGACCCAGATAAGCGTCACGATGGCCGTGATGACGAAACATTGCATAAAAAGGGACAGCACGTTCTTGGTCCGCACGAGACCGGCGTAGAACATGGCCAGCCCGGGGATCATCATGAACAGGACCAACGCGGAAGCCACCGTGATCCAGGCGGTGTCCCCGCTGCTGACGGTTTCCTGGGCGTTGGCCAGGGCCGGCAGCCCCAGGAGTGTTCCCGCGGTCACTACCCCGACCCGGGAAGAACGGTATGAAAACAAGGTAAAGGACATGGCGCACTCCTGGTTCTCCGGCACGCGAACAGGCACCGGTTCTGCATTGGTATATCCTGGTGGTACAGCACGACAAAGGAGGTATGCCGCGCTGTTTCCGCGGGGGAGCACGGCTTTCGACATTATACGGATTTCCGGCGGTGATGCAAGTTCGGGCTGCCAGGGGAGATCCCCATCGATTCAAGAACACTTGAAGTACTTTTGCCGCAAGCGTTCACGGGGTTTCTTCAAACAGACAGGACAGGTATCCGCACGGATGGCCGGGATTTCCCGCCCGGTCATTCCGAAACGTATGCCCGGCTGGAATCCGTGTTGGCAACGCAGCCTGAAGCAACCCTTTGCCGAGGGGCCTGGGCGCACCTGGATCGTGTGAATCAGCCGCCGAAGTCGCGTGTGATGGGCCTGTGCCGTAGCTGCGCGTCCAGGAAATCCAGCGCGGTTTCCCACGATTCGCCGCCGTGGGGGCCGTTGGGGTCCACATGCTCCTCGTCGACGAAATAAATCCCCAGTCGCCCGGGGTGGCCGAGCCAGGCATAGACGGGCTTGGCGGCCTCGAAAGCGGCGCGTTCGCCTTTCGGGTTGCCCCACCGGTCGCCCAGGCCGACATGGAGGTAGAGTGGGCGCGGCGCCACCAGGGCCAACAGCCAGTGTTGATCAAAGGGGAGGTCGTCTTCGCGGTCGATGTACTCGAAGATCTTCGGGATGAGCCAGTAGCGTTCCAGGAGTTGTTCGAGTTCCTGCGCGCCGGGGCCGCGCACGCGGTAGAGGGCGCTGCCCGCCATGCCGGACATGTGGGGCAGCACCGCCGCGAAGCGCGTATCCATCGCGCCCGCCAGCAGAACGGATTTTCCCCGGCGGGAGTGGCTCCACAGGGCGACCTGTTTGGGATTCACTTGGGGCAGCGTTTCCAGCCAGTTCAGGGTGACCGAACAACCCCAGGCCGCCACCGCCACCACGCCCCAGTCGTATTCGGGGTAGGCGTCTTGGGCGGCGCGTTTCTCGGGTTCTTCGTAGCTGGCCAAGGCGTTGTGATCGAAACCGGCAAAGCCGTAGCCCCGTGCGAGGATGCGCTTTATGATACCGCGCCGCAGGAAAGGATCGGGCCACCACACCGGCTCGACAGCCATCAGCACGGGCACGGGCTTCGTGACCTTCGGCGGCAACCAGCAGCCCACCTTCATCCGGATCGCGTCTTTCGGACCGAGGACCAGTGTCGCTTCTATTCGTGTCGCCTTACCGTCAAGCCCCTCCACCGTGACCTGTTCCGTAACGAGGTCCTCCACGCGCACCGAGGATAGGGGGGGCATGTGGCCGTATTCGTATTGCAGGAGAATGGATTTCATTTCGGCTCGTCGACGGGCCCAGTTTTCGGGCGTGGTCACGGGCGTGCCGTCCTCCAGGCGCATCACTTCCGGCAAAGCCGGTTGCGCCATGGAGACGGAACAACCCAGGCAGGCGGTCATCATGGTCCAGGGTATCCAGGTTGTCATGGCTGTCTTTCCTTTTGCATTGAAAATCGCAGGGGAAACTTTAGCATTTTCATGCAGAGCGGGGGAACGGGGTCTCAAAGAAAAGTAGAAGAGGCTTCCAGCCTCTTCAAAGCGGCTGGAAGCCGCTTCCACGTCACCGTCAACCCCGCGAAATCAGGGGTCCGTGATACGGGGCAAACCCTTGACCTCTCCCGTGGATTCCCCCCTTCGCGGAAATGACGGAAGAGCCACCTGTTCCTATTCGCTCAGTGCTCGTGTATTTGCTGCGCAAACCGTCGTGACTCCACTACCGCGCCGGTCCTTCAAGGTTGTAGCTTCCCGCGGCGGCTTCAAAACGGATTCCGCCGTCCACCGGGGTTACGCCGGAAATACCGGTGGTCTCGCGCAGGTCCGTCCCGGCCTCCGCGATGGGTGCCACGACCGTGGCGGTGGTGTTGGGCGGCACGGTCAGGTCGAGGGCGAAGCGGCCCGCTTCCTGTTTCCAGGCAATGGCGATCTCGCCGCGAATCGAATGGTACCGGCCTTCCGCGTGGGTGAGACCGCCACCCGGTTGGGGCCGCACGAAGAAGTGTTCATAGCCGGGGCGTTCGGGGTCGGGCGCCAGGCCCAGGACGAAGGCGTGCAGCCATTCGCCCACCGCGCCGAAGGCCCAATGATTGAAGCTGTTCATACCGGGATTCTGAAAGCCCCGGCCCGGGACGTAACCGTCCCAACGTTCCCAGATGGTGGTGGCGTCCTGCTCGACCATGAAGCCCCACGAGGGGATGTCACGGCGATTCGCCAGGGCGTAGGCTTCCTCCATGAGGCCGTTCCGGCCCAGTTCGAGCATAAGCCGGTGGGTGGTCTGGATGCCCGTGGAGAGCCGCCCGCCGAAACGCTCGAAGGCCGCCCTGAGATGGTTCACCAGCGCGGGACGCATATTCTCCGGAACGAGATCAAAGTTCAGGGCCAGGGCGTAGCCCGCCTGCGTGTCGCCGTCGATGCGGCCCGTGTCATCCACGAAGGCCGCCATGAAGGCCCTGCGAATGGCCGCTGCCAGCTCCGCGTAGCGCTGCGCGTCATCCCTATTGCCCAGCACGCCGGCCATGCGGGACAGCAGCTCCGTGGATCGGGCGAAGAAGGCCGTGGCAAAGACCTCCTTGGGCACCGCGCCGCCCCTTTTCGGCAGGTCCAGGTTCTCAAAGGTGTCGCTGTTGAGCCAGTCGTTGTAGTCGTTGCCCCGGCTGTTGCGCCACAGGAGATCGGGGTTCGCCCCATGTATGAAGTCCACCCACCGTTTGGCCGCGCCATAGTGGTCTTCGAGCAGTTGGACATCGCCATAATTCACGTAGCTCGTCCAGGGGACAAAGACCCCCGCGTCGCCCCAGGCGGGCGCTCCGGTGAACGAGCCTTCTTTCGCCGCGAAATGGGGCACGAAGTCCGCAAAGCGCCCGTCGGCGGTCTGTCCGTCCCGTTGATCCGTGACGCACTTGGCGAGAAAGGCGGCCAGGTCCATGTTGTAGATGGCGGTTTGAGCGAAGGCCTGGATATCGCCCTGCCATCCCAAGCGCTCATCGCGTTGGGGACAGTCGGTGGGCACGCTGAAACAATTCGCGCGCTGGGTCCAGAGGATGTTTTTCCAAAGCTGGTTGAACATGGGATTCGAGCAGGAAAATGTCCCGGTTTGGGGCGCGCTCGAATAGACGACGCGGCCCGCGAGGTCGTCTTTAGAGGGCGCTTCTGACAGCCCCGTCACCTCGACATAGCGGAAGCCGTGATAGGTAAAGTGCGGTTCGAACACTTCCCCCCCGGGCGCGCCCCGCAAGACGTAGCGGTCCACCTGTGCCGCGCCGCGCAGGTTCTTCACGTAAACCGTGCCGTCCCCGTTGAGCATTTCCGCGTGGCGCAAGGTAATCACCGTGCCGGCGGCGCCCTTCACATGCAGCCGAACCCGGCCCACCATGTTCTGCCCCAGGTCGAAGACATGGACGCCCGGCCGGGGCTCGGTCAGGGTCACGGGCGACAAGGTCTCCATGACGCGCAGGGCTTCGTTGGGCTGGGCCACGATTTTCGCGGCGGGGGCCTCGACGGGAATCACGGGCGGCCAGGCCAGGTCCCGTCCCGGCCTATCCCAGCCCGGGATCTCCCTGCGCGCGTCGTAGTGTTCCCCGTCCAGAATGTCGCTCGCCCGGATGGGACCGTCGAGGGTGGCCGTCCAGGAACCGTCGGTGACCACGTCCCGGCTCTCGCCGTCCTTGAACTCGACATGGAGGCGCATGAGGAAGGCGGGCTTGTCGCGGTAAACCCGCCGCAACTTTCCGATCAGCATCTGCGACATGCCCACGCGGCCCACGCACCAGCCGTCCCCCAGGAGAAGGCCCACGCGATTCGCGCCTTGCTGCAGCAGGGCGGTCACGTCGTAGGCCTGGTACTGGACGCGGTCGTTGTAATCGGTCCACTCCGGGGCCAGTACCCGGTCACCCACGCGTTCGCCGTTGAGATGGAGTTCATAGACCCCCAGCGCCGTGGCGTAGGCCGTGGCACGCCGGACGGGACGGTCGAGGGTGAAGTCCCTGGCAAGCAGGGCCACGGGTTGGGTCTCCGACTGTCCGCCGGGATGGGCCAGCACCTCGCCATCCACCAGCCGGTCCGCCGACCACGCGCCCGACGCGGTTATATCACGCGCGGTGACCGACGCGCCGAGAGCAAGTTCCTCCTCGCCCAAACGCACCGCTAATTCCGCCAGGGCAAAAGCGAAGTTGCCCTCGTCACGGTCACGAAGGCGGGTCACGTAGAGCCGTACATACCGGGCTGTTTGCGGCGAGAATGCGTGGACCTGTGGCTCCATGGCGGGATTCGGCACGTCCGCCGCCGTCCGGTCCACCACGACACGGGGATGGGCGAAGTCTTCCCTATCCGAAAGCTCAACGCGATAGCGCAGGGGGAAGAGGAAACCCGGCGCTTCCTCCTTCCAGTCGAAAGGCCGCGCGGGATAGAGCACCACGCGATCCATGCGCTTCGCCGTGCCAAGGTCGACGGTCACCCACTTCTCCGTATCGGCTTGGGGGGCGAAGCCGCTGTGAAAGCCATTGTGGGCCGGACGGTCCGAAGGCGCGGGCGTGGCTTCGGTGATCCATTCCCCCCGCCAGTCCGACGGGGCAAGCAGTCCCATGCCCCATTGGGCCGTATCGCTCCACGGCGACACCTCGCCGTCCCCGTTCCACGTCCTCACCCGCCAGTAGCACCGTTGCATACTTGACAAGGCCACGCCGCCATAAGGCACATGGGTCGTGGTCCGGCTCTCGACCTTTCCCGAGTCCCACCGGTCCGCGGCCCCGGCCAGTAACCGGTCCTCCGAAGAGGCCACTTCGATGTGATAGGCCGACTGCACCGCGCCCCGCCCGGGGTCGACGATTTCCCAGGACAACCGAGGCGTGGTGGCATCCACCGCCAGGGGATCCACCAGGTACTCGCACCGCAACGCCACCGGTGCATCCGGCGCCGCCATACCTGTCGATACCATCATAAGTACAATTCCTCCTACGCCGAACATCGCCAAGATCCTTTTCGTGACGGCCCCATTACGTGTCCATACGACCCCGCTATAGTCCCGCAAGCAATGGGGTGAACTCAAGGTTCCATGGTGACAGGTTCCATGGTGACCCCATAGCGCGACCGTTTGGCCGCAGCCAAGGGAAGTGAAAACCGTTCATCCTGCAAAGGGCCGTCCAATCGAGGGATTGATCGTAATCATTGCCGAGAAGTGCTTTACATGCGTCGGTGCATTCACCTCTCGGGGAGTGGATTTCAACGCTCGCGCCGTTGAGAACGGTCGAAATAAGTCATTGCTCCATGGTGAAATGGAACGAGTAGCATCCTCCGCGACAAGGGCGCAACGGCCCTTTCCAGGTTCAACCACGAAATACACAGAATTAGAAGCTTCGAAGGGTGGGCCTTGGCCCACCAAGCCTGAAACCTTGACGACAAAACAGCCTCCCTTGGAAGAGTGCCATGGGTGGGCCAAGGCCCCCCCTTGCTTCGGAACCACGGTTCTCCGCGGAGATGGTTCCGGCTGCGCCGGGTTAGGTTCAAGGGGGGCAAGCCCACATCCGTTCCGTAGGCCATGCCGCTTCGTCCCGGACGGTTGAACCTGTGCCTGAGCCTGGTTCCATACCGCATGGAAGGCTTTCAATCGTCCCTACGGAACTGGTGAGGGAGCGCCTGTCCAAGGGAGGGAGGATTTGTCGTTGTGCCCATTCCAGGCCCGCGGGCCGTGGGCGGATAGCTGTCAGGGCGACGGTCGCTTGCCTTGGCGGGGGCACTCCTGCCGGTCGCACCCGCAACCGGAGGATCGTCCCGAAAGCACGCGAAAGGCGGCGTAGGTCACGTACGCCACGGCGCCGGCAATAATGATCACGGTGAGGATCAGTTGCATGTTTCAGCCTCCCAGGCCCAGCCTGGTGCTCACCTGGTAGGTTATCAAAGCACCAACGTAGGCGAGAACAGTCATGTAGCTAAACGTGAACAGGGGCCAGCGCCATTGCCGGGTTTCGCGGCGTATGGTCAGCAAGGTGGCGGCGCATTGACAGCATAGTGCGAAGAAAACCATGATGGAAAGGGCGACGGGAATAGTGAACAGGGGCCGCGTGGGGTCATCGGCCCAGGTAGCGTTCCGCAGGGTTTCGCGCAGGCCCGGCGAGTCACTGTCCACCTCGCCCCCCAGGTTGAAAAGGGTGCCCAAGGTGGCCACGACCACCTCGCGGGCGGGGAAGCTGGCCATGGCGGCGGTGGCAATGCGCCAGTCCCAGCCCAACGGCGCAAAAACGGGCTGAACGAAGTGCCCGGCCCGGCCCAGGAAACTGTTTTCCAGGTGGGCTCCCGCCTCGTGACCGTCGATAATGGCCAGAGCCGCCTTCAATTGTGCCGGTTCGGCGATCAGGGCCCTGGCTTGAGACCGTTCCTTGTCGAAGCGGTCGGTAATCGTTTGGGCATGGGGGAAGTAGGCCAGGGCCCACACGATAATCGTAACGGCAAAAATCAGGGTACCGGCGCGTCGGACGAATGCGCTTCCCTCGCGCCAGACTTTTCGGGCCACCGTGCCCGGCTGGGGCACCTTGTAGGAAGGCATTTCAAGAATGAAAGGGGGCTTTTCGCCGCGGAAGAGCGTTTTTTTCAAGGTCCATGCAACGGGCACGGCCACCGCGATGCCCAGGCCGTACATGGCCATGAGGGTGAGGCCCTGCACGTTCAGCGTGCCGTCAAGAACCCTCCTGCCTGGAATGAAGGCCGCGATCATGATGGTGTAGACGGGCAGGCGCGCGGAACAACTCATGAGGGGCGCCACCATGATGGTGGTGAAACGGTCACGCCGGTCGGGAACGATTCGCGTGGCGAGAATGCCGGGGATGCCACAGGCGAAGCTCGACAGCATGGGAATGAAGGCCTGGCCGCTGAGGCCGCACCACCCCAACAGGCGATCCATCAGGAAGGCGGCGCGGGCCATGTAACCGCAATCCTCGAGAAGGGCGATAAAAAGGCTGAGGATGACAATCTGGGGCAGGAAGATAAGCACCCCCCCGACTCCCGCGATAATGCCATCGACCAGCATGCTTCGCAGCACACCTTCCGGAACAACGGTGGTCACGGCCTCGCTCAAGTGGGCGAAGGTGCCGTCAACCAGGTTCATGAGGGGGCCGGCCCACGCATAGATGAATTGAAAAACGAGTACCATGAGGCCCAGGAAAAAGAGGGTCCCCAAGACACGGTGAGTCAGGACACTGTCGATCAGGTCACTGCGGGTGCGGGGCCGTTCCTTCGGCCGGGTCACCGCGTAATCCATTACCTCGTGTACCCAGGCGTAGCGTACCTTGGCCTCCTGCGCGGCCAGGGACGATCCATTGTTCCGGGCATTTTGCCGGCATTGTTTCAGGAAACGGCCGAACTCGGGGCCGAGGGCGCGTACAAGCCGTTTCTCGGCATAGCCGCCCTCATCCATGAGGACGCGGAAAACTTCAAGGGGAAGCACCTCCCGGCCCAGGGAATCCTTGCGCCCTTCGAGATCCGCGAGCAGGCTGCGCACGGCCTCGTCCTGGGAGGCGCTGAAAACGCATGCCGCCCGGCCGGGCGTGAGATCGCCCGCAAGCATGCGGGACATGGCGGCGCGAAGCTCCTCCATGCCCACGCCCTTGTGCGCGCAAAGGGGCACCACGGGTACGCCGAGGCGCTCGGACAGTTTGCCGGCATCAATGTTGATGCCACGCCGTTTCGCCACGTCCATCATGTTCAGGGCCACGACGATGGGCTTCTCAAGTTCGAGAAGCTGAGACAGCATGTAAAGATTGCGCTCGATGTTGGAAGCATCGAGGACCACCAGCAAGCCGTCGATGGGCGCCTCGCCTTCCTGTTGATCCAACAGCGCATCGACCACGATGGCTTCGTCGGGCGAACGTGCGGCAAGGCTGTACGCCCCCGGCAGGTCGATGAGGGTGGCCCGGTGACCGTTTAACACCAATTGCCCGTATTTCCGGTCCACGGTGACGCCCGGATAATTGCCCGTCGACTGGGAAAGGCCCGTAAGGGCATTGAAAACGGCTGTTTTGCCCACGTTGGGATTGCCCACGAGGGCGAGTGTTCGGGGCATGTCAGTCTTCCATCCCAACCAGGGCGGCTTCGGATTTCCGGAGGGTGAGATGGAAACCGCGAACGTAGATCTCCATGGGATCGCCCAAAGGGGCGAAACGCAGTACTTCCACGTCGGCACCGTCACAGACACCCATTTCGAGGAGCCGTTGTTGAACGACTCCGCTTCCATGCAAGTGGGCGACACGGCCACGTTCTCGCGGCCTGAATTGATCCAATGTCCGCATAGGTATCGCCTTGGCTGGCGCCATCCTCATGATTCCCTTCCCGCCTCGGACTCCGAGGCCAGACACTCATCTTCACCACCGCAAATAGGACAAACACTGCCCTGGATGGGATCGCAACGCTCGCGAAAGCCCTTCATGCGTTCCCGTACCCGCACGGCGAGTTCCTCGTCGCTCAAGAGATAGCGCATGAGCCACAGCAGGCGCTGGCCGGTTTCCATGCTCATGAGATGCTCTATTTTGCAGGCATCGGCGGCGGCCGTAGGTTCATCCACGTGAAGTACCCGCTCGAAAAACTTCGAGAGAATGACGTAATTGTGCTCTATGCTGTTGGTGATCTGTTTGCCGTGGTTCGTAAGCAGGAGGAAACGATGCGGATCTTCCGCAACCCAACCCCGTTTTTTCAACTGGCTCAATGCCATGCTGGCCGCGCCGCGGCTGACGGAAAGCATTTCCGCCACATCCGTGGTCCGGGCATATCCCAAATCGTCACGCAAGGCGTTGATAGCCATGAGGTAGTGCGCCATGGAATGGGAAAGCGCGTTATTATCGAATTCCCGCCAATACGTGGCATCATTGATAGCTTTTTCCATCGTGCGCACCCTTTTGTGGGCCATTTGCGAAAAAAAGTCTCAGCGAGGTTACCACACGATCCGGTGTGTTCCGGTTCCCTCACCCACAACCGGTAGAATCATGGGAATTGAACGTGGTCTACGGTTGCCCGGTACGGAAAACCTCGATTTCGCAACTCCTTCGTTGTTTACCTTGCTGAACAAAAATTCTGATACTATGTTAACATGTTCAGGGCGCTAAAACAAATCGCCCCCACCGTTCGCCGCCACCGTTCACGGGGGTGAACTGGAGCATTCACCTCTTTCAAGGACCGTCAATGCGAGGAGGGGGCCTAAGCGACCGTGACAATTCTCCCGGGCCACCCCTTTTTTTCGGGCAGGCCGTGAACGGTTCCCCCCATATTGTGGTGCAACGGGAGCGTGGCAGGGGAAGGCTCAGGTTGTTTTGGGCGCCTTGGGCCGCAGTTCACGTTTCAGGAGCTTTCCCGTGGGGCCTTTGGGGAGTTCGGAGAGCACCTCGATTTCCTTGGGCCATTTGTATTTCGCCAGCCGGCCTTCGATATAGGTGCGGATTTCCTCGGCGGTGATCTCTTCCCCGTGCCGGGGACTGATGTAGGCCTTAACTTCCTCGCCACGAATCGAATCGGGGATGCCCACCACGGCGGCTTCGAGCACCTTGGGATGTTGATAGAGCACTTCTTCTATTTCCCGGGGATAGATGTTCATGCCGCCGCGGATGATGAGATCCTTCTTGCGGTCCACAATGTAGAAAAAGCCGTCCTCATCGGTGCGTCCGAGGTCGCCCGTGTGAAACCAACCGCCGTCAATGGCCTCGCGGGTGGCTTCGGGCCGATTGATGTAGCCTTTCATGATGTTGTGGCCCCGAATGACGATCTCCCCGACCTCGCCCGGGTCGGCGAAGGTTCCGTCATCAAACATGACACGCATTTCGACCCCCCAAATGGGCTTGCCGATGGAGCCGACGCGGACCTTTTCGCCGGGTTGGGTGAAGGAGGCCACCGGGCTGGTTTCGGACAGCCCGTAGCCCTCGAGAATGGTGATCCCGTAACGTTCCTTAAAACGGCGGTGTATTTCCTCGGGAAGCGCGGCGCCCCCGGAAACCGCCACGCGGATACTGGAAAGGTCGTAGGCTTCCCACCCTTCCTGGTTCAGCAGGAAAAAGTACATGGTGGGCACAAGTGCGATGGCGGCGACCCGGTCGCGCTGGATCACTTCCATGGCCTTCCCGGTTTCGAAGCGTGAAAGCATGGACATGGTGGCGCCGCCGATGATGGAGGCATTCATGAGACAGGTCTGGCCGAAGGAATGAAACAGCGGCAAAGCGACCAGCACCGTGTCCCCGGCGTGCAGATCGAGGATGCTGTTCCAGGTGTAGTGGGCGTTGAAGAACATGTTGAAATGGGTTAGTTCCGCGCCCTTGGAGACACCGGTGGTGCCCGACGTATAGAGAATAACCGCCGTGTCGTCGGGCATGGTCTGGTACGTATCAAAAAAGTCGTCCACCGCCGCCGTGAGATGCGCAAGGTTTTCACCGAGGGAAGGGGGTTCCACATCATCCGGGGCGCCGGTGATGATGAGGTGGTGACAGGTCGGTGTATCGAGGAAGGCCAACCGGGCGTCTTCTTCAAAAAGGCGGAACGCAATAAATGCCACCGCGCCGGAGTCATTGAGATAATGTTGGATTTCGTGCCGTCTCAGGAGCACATTCACCGGCACGACGGCCGCCCCGGTTTGCAGTATGCCGTAGTAAATGATGGGGAAATGGGGGGTGTTGGGGACCATCATGGCGACTTTGTCACCATGGCCGATGCCTTTCGCCCGCAGTACATTGGCCACGCGCCGCGCGGCGGACGCCAATTCCGCGTAGGACAGGCGAAAATCATCGAGAATAGCCGCCGTGGTGTCCGGATGCTCCCGGGCCGTGGCGTCGAGAAAATGCGCCAGATTAAGCATGGTCCCTTTTCTCCCGGGTTGTTCGTGGCCTTAAACAGCTTGCCACCGGCGGGGGACCTCCCCCGCCGGTGGCCGAAAGCCTTATTAATGATATTCTATCACGCGCCCTTGAACTCGTTCACAATGGCCGTGATGCTTTCCTTGGCGTCGCCGAAAAGCATGCGGGTGTTCTCCTTGAAAAACAGGGGATTCTCGACGCCGGCAAAGCCGGACCGCATGGACCGCTTAAGAACAAAGCAACTGCGGGCATGGTCCACATTGATGATGGGCATCCCTGCGATGGCACTGTCCGGATCATCCCGCGCCGCCGGGTTGACCACGTCGTTGGCGCCGATAACGATGGCCACGTCGATGGACTCGATGACGGGATTGATGTCATCCATTTCAACCAGTTGCTCATAGGGCACGTTCGCCTCCGCGAGAAGAACGTTCATGTGCCCCGGCATGCGGCCGGCCACGGGGTGGACGGCGTACTTCACTTCCGCGCCGTTTTCTTCCAGTAATTCGCCCAGCTCACGCACCACGTGCTGGGCCTGGGCCACGGCCATGCCGTAACCGGGCACGAAGACCACTGAACTGGCGGCTTCAAGGACATAATAGGCGTCTTCGGCCGAAATCGCCTTGGCTTCGCCCTGCGGTCCGCCACCGCCGGCGCCCGTGGCGCCTTCCGAGGAGCCGAAACCGCTGAAGAGCACGTTCGCCAGGGAGCGGTTCATGGCCTTGCACATGATGGTCGTGAGAACAATGCCGCTCGCGCCCACCAGGGAACCCGACACGATGAGCACCGTATTGTCTATGACAAAGCCCGCGGCACAGGCGGCAAGGCCGGAGTAGCTGTTGAGAAGGGAAATGACCACCGGCATGTCGGCCCCGCCGATGGGAATGGTGACCATGACGCCCAGCACGAGGGAAACCACCACGGCCACATAGAAGAGAAGCTGCGCAAGGCTGGCTTCGGGATCATAAATGAAGACCGCACCGCAAACAATGACGGCAACAAGGATCAACCCGTTGACCACTTGCTGTCCCGAAAAAAGGATGGGCTTGGTGTTCATTTTGCCCGCCAGCTTGGCATAGGCAATGCAACTGCCGGTGAAGGTGACGCCACCGATCAGAACGGCGAGATAAATGGCGATGATATTCACCACGTTCGGGCCGCCCGCGTCAATACCGGCCGTTCCCACCGTGTAGGGGCCGATCTTGTGATAGAAATGGTAATACTCGGACCAGCCGACCAGCATGCTGGCGAGTCCACCGGTCCCGTTGAAAAGCGCCACGAACTCGGGCATGGAAGTCATGGGAACGCGCAAGGCGGCCACGGTACCCACGATGCCGCCGATGAGTACGCCGACGATGATCCACTGGTAGTCCATTCCGGCGTGGATCAGCGTGGCGACAATGGCGATTAGCATGCCGAGCGAGGAAACCAGGTTGCCTCTTACCGCCGTGGTCGCCTTGCTCAACATCTTGAGGCCGAAGATGAAGAGTACCGCGGAGACCATGTAAGCCAGGATCGTGATGGTATTGATATCCATTATTTTCCCCCCTCCTTGTGCCGGAACATCTCAAGCATGCGGTGGGTGACGAGGTAACCGCCGAAGACGTTGATGCTCGCGCAGGCCACGGCGATTACCCCAAGCGTGATGGCGATGGGATCCTTGGGTTCTCCAAGCCCCGAGGCCAGCAACGCGCCCACAATGGATATCCCTGAAATGGCGTTGGAGCCGGACATGAGCGGTGTGTGCAACTGGGACGGAACCTTGGAGATCAGTTCAAACCCCAGAAAGATGGATAGAACAAAGGTAAACAGCAGCAATAACATTTCCATGGGTTACGCTTCCTCCCGCGCTTTACGGATCATTTCGCTGCGAATCTCACCGTTGTGAATAATCAGACAGCCGTCCATGATCTCATCGTCCGTGTCCAGTTTGAGCACCTTTTCTTCCTTGTCCCAGAAGTGCTCAATCAGATTGCCCAGGTTGGCGGCGTACATCTGGCTCGCATGGGTGGGCACCCGTCCGGGAAGATTGGCCAACCCCACGATGTTCACGCCGTTCACGTCCACCTCTTCGCCCACGCGGGAACCCTCGACATTGCCGCCGGTCTCAACCGCCAAGTCCACGATAACGCTTCCGGGGCGCATGCTGCGGACCATCTCCTCCGTCACGATGACGGGAGCCTTGCGTCCAAAAACCTGCGCCGTGGTGATGACAATATCCGATTGGGCAATGACCTTGGCCATGGCCTCCCGCTGAAGCGACATCTGCTCCTCCGTCAGCGCACGGGCGTAACCGTCCTTGGTCTGGCCGGTTTCGCCGAGATCAACTTTGACGAATTTCGCGCCCAGGGACTGCACCTGCTCTTCCACCACGGGCCGCGTGTCGAAGGCCTCGACCCGTGCGCCCAGGCGCTTGGCCGTGGCGATGGCCTGGAGGCCCGCCACGCCGCAGCCGATGATGAAAACACGCGAAGGCTTGAGCGTGCCGGAAGGGGTCATCATCATGGGAAGCACCATGTTAAGCCGCTCCGCGCCGATGATGACCGCCACGTATCCGGCCAGGTTCGCCTGGGAACTGAGGGCGTCCATCTTCTGCGCCAGCGTCGTGCGGGGAATCATTTCCATGCAAATGGCACTGACCCCCTGCGACACGAGGGCGTCCAGCAGGTCACCCCGGTTAAAGGGATCAAGATAGCTGGCATGGATGGCGCCACGGCGAAGCAGGGCGATTTCATCCACGGACGGCGCGCCAAGGCGCAGCACCAGGTCGGCTTTCCCCAGGTAGTCATGGCGATCATCGACGACCGTGGCACCGGCCTCGGCATACTCACTGTCCGCATGCCCCGGCCCGGCCCCGATACCGCTTTCCACGGCGACCTCGGCGCCCAGCCTGGTCAGCTTTCGGACGATGTCGGGCACCAGCGGTGCGCGGCGTTCCTCCGGTTTGGATTCTTTGGGAGCAAAAATAAGCATGGCAGTTCCCTACATTCGGTTAGAAATTGTTGTTTGTGCCAGAACAAGATATTCACCGGTCAGATGGAATCCCACCAACCTTACAACGACCGCTGACTGAGACGAAGTCTTGATGGCATGGGGCGGCGGAGAAGCCTCCGTGCGTGAGGGTGAGCATACACCAGAACCCACTTCACCCGCAATCCGAAACCACCGAAACACCCCTCCCACCCTTTGTATAGCGCAAAATACCATGGTGTTTCAAATGCTATTTGCCAGGTTATCCCGCGAAAAGGCGGTTTACAGCGAGACCGCCCCATGATCTTGTGGGGGGTGGCTATCTTGGCCGCGACATGCAAGACACGGGGCCCGGCGCGGTTCGACGGGGGCACACGAAAAGATTTCCGCGTACGCAAAGGCCTCGTCCAGCCTCGACGGGTCGAGAGAACCACGTGCCACGAATGTACTATAATCCCCGAACCCATTCTGGCAGCGTGGGGGAGAGGCCCCTGGTTCATGGGGTGCGCTTCAACGCACAGGACCGGCGGAGAACCCGCCGACATGAGGAAGGACATCGCATATGAAAGCACGGCTCGAGGAACTCCGCAACGCGGCGCTCGAAACCATTGCCGCCACGGAGACGCTCCAGGCGCTCGAAGAGGCCCGTGTGTGTTTTCTCGGACGCAAGGGCAGGGTCACCGGGATCCTTCGGGGGTTGGCCAATGTGCCCCCCGGGGAGCGCAAGGCCCTTGGCCAGGCCGCCAACGAGACCAAGCAGGCCATCGCCGAGGCCATCGACACGCGCAAGGCCACCCTCGAATCCGCCGCGGAGGAGCGCCGGGCCGATGGGGAGGCCCTCGACCTCTCCCTGCCCGGACGCCGCCCCCCCCGGGGACACGTCCACCCTGTCAACAGCGTGACCGACGAACTTCTCGACATCTTCCAGGCCCTTGGCTTCAAGGTGGCCACCGGCCCCGATGTGGAGACCGAATACTACAACTTCGACAGCCTCAACACCCCCAAGGACCACCCCGCCCGCGATTCCCACGACACCTTCTTCGTCGAGCCCGGCATTGTCCTGCGCACCCAGACCTCTCCCGTGCAGATGCGCGTTATGGAAGCCACCGATCCTCCCGTGGCCGTGGTTGTGCCAGGCCGCACCTATCGTGTGGACAACGACGCCAGCCACAGCCCCATGTTCCACCAGTTGGAAGGCCTCCTCGTGGACGAGAAGGTCACCTTTGCCGATCTCAAAGGCACCCTCATGCACTTCGTTCACGCTTTTTTCGGCCAGGACGCCCAAGTCCGCTTCCGTCCCCACTTCTTCCCCTTCACCGAGCCCTCCGCCGAGATGGACATCTCCTGCACCGTTTGCGGCGGCCAAGGTTGCCGCGTCTGCAAACACAGCGGCTGGCTCGAAGTGCTCGGCTGCGGCATGGTTCACCCCAACGTCCTCGCCGCAGCCCACTACGACACCGAAAAATACACCGGCTTCGCCTTCGGCATGGGCATTGACCGCCTCACCATGCTCAAGCACGCCATCCCCAGCATCGGCCTTCTCTTTGAAAACGATCTGCGCTTCCTGGAGCAGTTTTAACCCTTTAACCCGGACATTGCCAATTTCATCGTGAGCACGTGCAGATTCACGTCTTGTTTGCCGAACGAGACAAGCCCTTGAGATGGCCCAGGATACGCGTGCGCCCGGGGCAGTCCCGACGAAGCAGAGATTTTTTCAGGTCGAATGATTTTACAGTTATTATTATTTGAATCGGAAATCCAGTTCGAGTCCGTATAGCCAAGGTATTCTTGGCTCAATGCCCTCGTCGCGCAGTTTTTCGGGCAGGTTCATGTAGTGTTGA
>JAJRTN010000173.1 GCA_024278275.1 Candidatus Hydrogenedentota bacterium | reverse complement strand
TCATCATTATTACTCGAATAAAATACCGCCATAATTAAGTATACTAATCCCTCTTGGGTGCCCTTGGGATTGCCACCCTTGCTAAAATGAAAGAAAATTAAACCCCTTCAAAAAATCTCTGCGTTCGCGGGGATGACGATAACGTAGAAGCGGCTTCCAGCCGCTTTGAAGAGGCTGGAAGCCTCTTCTACCTTTCTTTGAAACCATGGTTCTCCATGGAGACGATTCTTGGTTCCGACCGGGCCTGGTTAGAAGAATTAGAATCCCTTTGAGCAAAGGCGATGAATGGGTGGGCCTTGGCCCACCAAAGCCAAACCTTTAAGCAGATTAGAAGCCCCTTGAACAAAGGTTATGGTGGGCCAAGGCCCACCCTGTGAGTTGAGAAAGCTTCCGTCACTCCCGCTTGCACGTTAACCCCCGGGACCGTTGCCCGCCGGGTTCGTCTCCGCGTTTACATGGCGCGCTCGTCCCCAACGGTCGTGGCGGAGTTCGGCCCTGCCCAAATCGCTCTATTCGAGCGGAGGATTGTTCAGCCCCGTGACCAAGCGCGCACCGGGGACATGGTTGACGCGGAGAACATCCTCACTCATGTTGCCGGTGAAGCTTACGCGGGCCTTCGGATTCGTGATATTCGCCAAGAGTCCGCCCTGGTTGAAGGTGCAGCCCTGGACATTCAGTCGTCCGCCTTCCACCTTGAAACAAGGCCGATCCCTAGTGAGGAGCGCCCATGCCTCGATGTTGCAGGCCGACAAGGTGAGGCTTCCGCCGCGAAGTTCGACCAGCGCGCCCGTGACGGCCCAGAAATTGCAGTTGGTGAAGGTCGGATTCCCCGTGTTTTTCGGTCCCAGGCGGATGGCGAAGCCGTCTTCCCCGCCACAGGGGGCGAACAGGCTGTTGGTGAAACTGACGCCGATGCTGAAGCACTCCTCCACGTCGACGCCAATCACGCAACGGTCAATCCCCACGCCCACGAAGTTTCCATTGGTCACGCCGGCGGGGTAGTTCTTCGCTTCGATGCCCTCCGTGGAATAGAATCGCACGCCGGTGTGGTAGCCGTAGGCAAACACGTTGAGACAATACTGCCAATCGGACCGGCCGAACTGGAAAGCCACGCCATGTTGCTGCACCCAGGCGCGCATGGGCTTTTCATTGGTGAAATAGGGCCAGAAATGAACATTCTCGATACGACTGATATCGTAACAGTGGTCCACGTTGATGCCCACGCGCAACGGCTCGCCCCACACGTTTCGCACGAGGTTGGCGTGGGCGCCGTCGAGGTTGATGCCCTGGTAGGCGTTGTAGAGGAAGACTTCCTCGATGCGGCTGCTGTGCCCGCCGGTAATGGCGTAGGGATAGGGGACGGGAGCCTTTTGGTCGGCGTCGTTCTGGGCGGGATACTCTATGGCGATATTGCGAAGGCAGGCTATGCCGTCGCGCAACACCACGCATCCCGGACCTTCGGTCCGGCCCCGACCGCCGGTGGCCAGCAAGACCGTTCCCTTGCGCCGTCCCGGGCCCTTATAGGTGCCGCGCAGGGTGGTATGGGCGGGTACATGGAGTGTTCCATCAATACGGTAATTTCCCGTGGGGAGGAAGACCTCGCCCGGTCCTTTTTGCGCGGCGGCATCCAGGGCCGCCTGAATGGCGACCGTGTCGTCGGTAACACCGTCTCCCACGATACCGGGAACGGGCGCGGCGCAAAGTACGGTAAGCAGCAGGGCACAACACATGATCAATCCTCCCAAAAGTAATAAAGATCGTATTATTTTCCCGTTTCGCCGACCGCAACGCCGCCTGTTGCCTGGCCGGAACCAAGTTTTCGTCTTCATGAAGAACCGCGGGGCCCAAGAAAAGCAGATGCGCCATCCTGCCGTATTCAAAGCGGCTGGAAGCCGCTTCCACGTTACCGCCATTCCCGCGTTCGCGGGAATGGCGGCAGGGAGATGCAAACACGTTTTCGTGACCATTTGTACAGAACTTCACAGGTAAGGGACTATTCTATGGCAACGCGGGAAATAATTCCAGATCGCTCACGAGTACGTTCGAAATGACAACAGGAAAAGCGATCCGGTGTCATCCATTGGGCCGCGACCTGGCAAGCGCGCAAGGGCGAAACAACGCCAGGGCCGCTCAGGGAGGGTTGCCGTCCCCGGGTTCGAGATCGGGGTGTTGCGGGCCGGCGCCGAAAACCGCTAAGATAGGCTCCAAATGGATGGGGATGGAGCCGTAACCGTCAAGATATCACCATAACACCGGGGGTAGCTGCCTGTAAGGAGTAACCCGTGGGTGGAGCCAGCACGTCCGCAGTGGCGAGTACAATCGGGAAGGCCCTCGTTGAAGAGGGCGTCATCACCGAGGCGCAGCTCAATCGCGCCTTGCGGACCCAGCGGCTGCTTGAAGAACCCAAGCACTTGGGTGATGTACTTGTTGGTTTGGGTTTCGCGAACCGGCAGGCCGTCAACGACGTCATCGCGAAGCATGGGGGCAGCATGCGGCTGGGGGAAATCCTGGTCGAGCAAGGGCTGATAAGCAATGAATCCCTTGAAACGGCCTTGATTGCCCAAAAAGAGCGGGGCATCCGGCTGGGCGCGGCGCTCATTGAGATGGGGGCGATTAACGAGCGTATTTTGTTGCAGAACATTGCGCATCAGTCCGGCGTTCCGTTCATCGAACCCAGTTTCAACATGGTGGAATCCGGGCTGTTGAAAGGCATGTCCCCCGATTATCTTGCCCGATTCCCCATGCTTCCCTTCAACCGTGATGATGCGGGGCATATGACCGTTGTCGTACCCAAACTGGATGATCCCGAGGTTCGACAAGCCGTTGAAGATCTTTTTCCCGGCGGAGTCACCTTGGCCCTCGGCCCGCGGGAGGCCATCGAGCAATCCATAGAAGACTTCAAAGCCTATCACGTCCGTGGAGAACGCCTGGAACGCGGTCATTCCGATTCGGATGCCGATCCGGTTGTTCAATTGGTGGATCACTTGATCATCCAAGCCATTGATGAAGGCGCCAGCGATATACATATCGAGCCCATGGTCGATGTCGTGCGAGTGCGCTATCGCATCGACGGCGTGTTGGTGTATAAAACGGATCTGCCCGCCAACATGCTGGCGAAGATCATCTCCCGCCTGAAGATCATGGCCGAATGCAATATCGCCGAGCACCAACACCACCAGGGCGGTCATGTTGCTTTTTCGCACGAGGGCGCCGAAATTGACATGCGCCTTTCCATCTACGTGTGTGTTCACGGTGAATCGGTGGTTCTTCGCATCCTGAACAAGGCCATGGGGCTGGTAACCCTCGACGAATTGGGCATGTCGCCCAACATGCTGACCCGCTATCAGGAGGATGTCCTCGACCCATCGACGGGCGTGGTGCTGATCACGGGTCCCACGGGATCGGGCAAGACCACGAGTTTGTACAGTAGCATTGATTACTGCAACAGCGCGGACCGAAAGATCATCACGGCGGAGGATCCCGTCGAATACACGGTCGATGGCATTGTCCAATGCAGCATTCACGAGAAGATAGGACGTGGTTTCGAGTCAACCCTGCGCGAGATCGTGCGCCAGGAGCCCGATATCATCGTGCTGGGCGAAATACGCGACAAGGTAACGGCGCGCGTGGCCATCCAGGCCGCCCTGACCGGTCACAAGGTCTATTCCACGTTTCATACGGAAGACACGATTGGCGGGCTGCTTCGCCTCATGGACATGGAGACCTTCCTCATTTCCTCCACGGTGATCTCCGTGCTGGCCCAACGCCTGTTGCGGCGGATCTGCTCCCATTGCGCGGTGCCCTGCGTGCCCACCGTGCGCGAGGTGAAAGCCTTGGGCCTGGAAATGTCCGAGGTTCGCGAGTATGAATACCGCCGGGGCAGCGGCTGCGCCCATTGCGCCTACACGGGCTACCGTGGCCGCATCGGCGTCTATGAATTGCTTGTGCTTAACGAGGACGTGAAGGAGGCCATCCTCCAGAAAAAACCGGCTCACGAGATTCGGCGGGTCAGCGTTGAGACCACCGGGCTGGTAAGCATGCGCGAGGATGCCATCGACAAGGTACTTCAGGGGCTCACGACGTTCGAGGAAGCAACGAAACACACCCCGAAAACCTTTGCCATGCGGCCTTTGCGCCAGATTGTCGCTTTGTGCCGCTAACGCGCGGGGGAAGCATCTCCCGCGAACCGGCCGTGCCGCCGAGGAGTGACCGTGTCCAGTTGTCCATACTGTTCCGCCCCGCCGCCCGACAACCGTAAGCCGGGCGAGCGAGCCGAGTTACTCGCCTGCCGGGAATGCCTGAATCCCATGGTGCTGGCCCGGGAGGGCAACACCATCATGGCGCGTCCCGTTGACCGGACCGACGATGTTCGCCAACTGGCGCCCGAAGGTTCCATTGGGGGCGCCATGCTTCAGTGTCTCCCGCGGGCGCTCAAAAACCTGCCCGTGTTGCCCGAGGTGTCCACGCGCGTGCTCCGAATGGTACGCGACCCCGAAGCGTCCATGGTCGATCTCGCCCACGTCATCCGCGGCGACTCGGTGATTGCCCTTAAGCTTCTCCAACTCGCGAACTCACCGGTCTATGGCGGTCTCCAGGAGATAAGCGATCTTGATGCCGCCTGTGCGCGTCTGGGCATGCGCACCATCTCCAACGCGGTCCAGGCCGTGGCCAACGCCAACCTTTTTGTCACGGGCGTCCCCCATCTTCGCGCGTACATGAAAAATCTCTGGCGGCACAGCGTGGCCGTCGCTCATTGCTCCGCCCAGTTGGCCACGCAACTGGCGGAGCCCCATGGCGAGTCGCTCTTCGTGGCCGGGTTGCTCCATGATATTGGCAAGGTGGTGATGCTCGACATCATTTCCTCGCAATACGGCGGCGTACTCAAGGATCTGCGTGACTCCCCGGACCTGGCCCGCGAGGCCATCGACAGTTTCCACGGCCTGGTGGGGCTGCACGTTGTTCAGGCGCTGGGCCTTCCACCCGAATTCGGCGTGATGGTGTATTGCCATCACGACCCCGAACTTGCTCCGGACCCGGCCTGGTTGTCGGCGCTCCATATCGTGTCCCTCTCCAATGCCGTGGCCAAGGTGGAGGGATTCACCGTGGCGCCCCATGAAGAGATCTACCTTGTGAGCCACCCTTCCGCGCATTTCCTGAATCTCGATGATTTGCGTCTGGCCAGCCTTCGCGTTGATCTGGCGGACCGTCTCGAGGTGCTTATCGACGTGGTATCGCCCGATTAGTCCCTTACCCGTGAAGTTCCATACACATGGTCACGAAAACATGCTTGCCCCTCCCTGCCGTCCTTCCCGCGAAAGCGGGAATCCACGGGAAAGGTCAAGGTGTCGCCCCATATCATCGATCCCCGCGTTCGCAGAGATTTTTTCAGGTCGAATGATTTTACAGTTATTATTATTTGAATCGGAAATCCAGTCCGAGTCCGTATAGCCAAGGTATGCTTAGCTCAATGCCCTCGTCGCGCGGTTTTACTGGCAGGTTCATGTAGAGTTGACGCAGTGTTGGCAGGTTGGCGGCATTATAGAGGGTGAC
>JAJRTN010000172.1 GCA_024278275.1 Candidatus Hydrogenedentota bacterium | reverse complement strand
TCACCTACTCAGTTTCCATACATCCATCAACCGGCACACACACTATATATTGTGGCGCTATTGAATGCAAGTACATTATGTTGTGGTAACCGATTTGCGCTGCCGACGACGAAACACGTACCATGAGGCCTGAACGGTTACTTTTCTTCTACAACACGGACGTTCGGAACCCCAAACAGGAATACTACCTGCGGGAAGAGGTGAAGCGTTCCGCCCGGGCGGGTCTGCACCTTTACTCGCTGCCCTTCCGCTCGCCCATGGACGGCGATGGGGTCACTCCGGATTGGGCGCACATGGATCGATTACTCGACCGCTTCATCGCGGCCGATCCAAAGGCCCTTTTTCTGCTACGCCTCTTCCCCGGGCCCGACTGGACCTGGAAGGCGTGGAAACCCTGGCACGAGACGCATGTTGACGATTTTGCCCGTTTCGCTGATGGTTCCCGGGGGCGCGTGTCCATGGCGTCGGATTATCTGTGGGAACCTTCGAATGTTCATCTGCGCGGCATTATCGAGCATTACGAGAACAGCCCCTATGGAAAGCGTATTATCGGCTGGCACCCGGGCGCACCCGACAGCGAACTTTTTCATGACGCTTACCGGAGCAAGGGTCCGGATTACAGTAAAGTGAACCAGGCACGCTTTCGCCGTTGGCTCAAGGCGAAGTATGGCGACGACGAGGCCCTCCAGCGGGCGTGGGGACGCGACGATGTCCGCCTCGATACGGCAGGCATTCCGGCCTTTGCACCGGGGCGTTTCCCCATGCACGGCGCGGGCCCCGATGAGATGATACAGGTTTTCTACGACCTGCCGGCTGAGCGGGACTGGGTCGATTTTTCGGCCTATTCAAACGAGATCGTGGCGGAGCGCATCGAGGATTGGGCCCGGCTTATCAAGGAGGCCACCGGCGGGCGCAAACTGTCGGCCTTCTTTTACGGCTACACCTTCGAGCTGCCGGGCAGCTTCAGCGGGCACGGCCGTTTGCAACGGGTGCTCGACTGCCCGGACGTGGATGTCCTGGTCAGCCCCTATTCCTATACCGACCGTGCCATCGGCGGGTCGGGGAACTTCATGACCGTGGTGGACACCGTGACGGCCCATGGCAAGCTGTGGCTCAACGAGGACGACACGCGCACCAGTCTCATCGACCTGGCGGTCAACCCCAATCCGCAGTTCCTGCTCGGCGGCATGGCGAAGAATCTCCACGATACCCTGGGCATCCTCGACCGGAACTTTGGCAACATGCTGATCCACCGCGCGGGTACCTGGTGGATGGATCTGGCGGCGGCCGGGGCCTTTCGCGGTCCCGAGGTGTGGAACCTGGCGCGGGAGCGGATGCCCCTGCTGGAAGAACTCCAGCAGCACCCGTCCGCCTTCGTCCCCGAGGTGGCCGTGATTGCCGATGAGTACGGCAAGGAATACGTGAAGAGCGATTGGGACGCCGCCTCCCTCACCCTCCAGTCGGTCAGTACCGATTCGATGAAAACCGGCGTGTCCGTCGCTTTCTACAGCCTTGCCGATTTCCTTTCCGGGGTGGTGCCGCCCTGCAGGGCCTATTGCTTCGCCAACACCTTCACACTCACGGCCCGGCAGGCGGAACGGATCCGCGCGCGCCTGGACCGGGAAGGTGCGGTCGCACTTTGGGCTTATGCGCCGGGCTACGTTGCGGATCACGGTTTCAGCATCGAGGCCGTCGAGCGCCTCGTGGGGATGAAGCTTAAACAACAGGACGGCCGTGCCGAGAGCATGGGCATGGGACCCCTGGCCGGACAGGCCTGGGGTGGAAATCGCACCCTGTCACCGCGCCTGGTGGTGGACGACAGTACCGCCGAGTTCTTGGGCCGCTACCGCGCCGATGGTTTGGTTTCCGCGGCGATGAAGAAGACCGGACGACATACCAGCCTCTATTTCGGCGGCATGGGCTTATCCATGCCGGTATTGCAGTGGGCCTTTGAGTACGCCGGTGCCCACGTCTGGACCCGTGGCGGCGAGGTCATCGAAACCGACGGCCGTCTGCTCATGGTTCACACCGGCAAGATGGGCCCCGTGACTCTATACCTGCCCGAGGGCGTCACCGCCACGGCGATGTACGCCGATACCGCCTCCCCGAAGACCGTGCAAATCAGCCTCGACATGACCGCCGGTGAAACCCGGTGGTTCCGTCTCGCGCCGGGGGAAAGAGGCAGCGACGCCGCCCGGTTTACGGTTCCCCGTCCCCACGGTTGACCGGCAAGAAGAACCCTGGTTGCGAGAATGCTCCAGAGAGCGCTTGCTCACCTTCCGGGTGCACTTCACGCCCGCCAGCGGGCGCCGCATTTGGCGCAATGACAGTCGCGCTTAATGCACCAGAGGAAGAGGCCCAGGCTGACCACGGCCAGGAGCCGCTGCCACCCTCCCAGGGGCCGCGTGTCCACGTTCACGGAGCGGCAGGCGGGACAGCGCCGGTACGACGTGTCATCGGCATCGACATACTCGTCCATGTCGATACCCGTGTCGAGTTCATCGAGCAACGCCAGGGCGCGGGACAAATCCGCGGCGGTCACCTTCAGCACATACCCGCCCCCGGCCAGCGCCCGGTAACGGGAAAAGCGATGAACCGTGCCGTCAATGCCTTCCTGCGCAAGCCGGCTACGCGCCAGGGTGGCCTCCACCTCGTTACTGAAGGCCTTTACTGTCTCGTGTGTTTCACTCATGAATGGCGGACTAATCCGAAGGGCCGACCATCTTGCCTGGATCGACGATCTTGTCAAACTCCTCGGCGCTCAAGAGGCCCAGGGCCACGGCTTCAACTTTCAAGGTCGTGCCGTTGGCGTGGGCGGTCTTGGCGATCTTGGCGGCGTTGTCGTAGCCCACGTGGCGGTTGAGGGCGGTGACGAGCATAAGCGAGCTTTCGAGGTGTTTCTGGATGTTTTTCCGGTTCGGCTCGATGCCCACGACGCAATGCTCACGAAAGCTGTCGGCGGAATCGGCCAGGAGGCGGATGCTTTGAAGCACATTGTGGATAAGGACGGGTTTGAACACGTTGAGTTCGAAATTGCCCGAGGCGCCCGCGACGTTCACCGTCGTGTCGTTGCCGATCACCTGGGCGGCCACCATGGTCATGGCCTCGCATTGGGTGGGGTTCACCTTGCCGGGCATGATGCTGGAGCCGGGTTCGTTCGCGGGAAGTTGCAGTTCGCCGATACCGCAGCGCGGTCCGCTGCCGAGCCAACGGATGTCGTTGGCGATTTTCATGAAACTGCATGCGATGGTTTTGAGTGCGCCGGAGGCCATGACCATGGCATCGTGCGCGGCGAGAGATTCGAACTTGTTGGGCGCGGTGGTGAAGGGCAGCCCGGTGAGTTCGGCGATCTTTGCGGCCACGGCCTGGTCGTAGCCTTTCTTCGTGTTGAGACCCGTGCCGACGGCGGTGCCGCCGAGAGCAAGCTCGGCCAGCTTGGGCAGCACCTGCTGGATACGCTCGATACCATTCTCCACCTGTTGGGCATAGCCCGAAAACTCCTGTCCCAGGGTGAGGGGCGTGGCGTCCATGAGATGGGTACGCCCGCACTTGATGATGTCCGTGAAAGCGTCGGTTTTTTCGCGCAGCGCGTCACGCAGGGCCTCCAGCGCGGGCACGAGCCGGTGGTGAAGACGCTCCACCGCCGCGATGCTCATGGCCGTGGGGAAGGTGTCATTGGAGGACTGGGACATGTTGACGTGATCATTGGGGTGGACTGGTTTTTTACTGCCCAGTTCGCCGCCCAGGATCTCGATGGCGCGGTTGGCGATTACCTCGTTGCTGTTCATGTTGGTCTGCGTGCCCGACCCGGTCTGCCAGACCACCAGCGGGAAGTGGTCGTCCAGCTTGCCCTCGATCACCTCGTCGGCCGCCTGGCAGATGGGGCCGCACAGGTCCGCCGAAAGCAGGCCCAGCGCCTGGTTCGTCAGCGCGGCGGCCTTCTTGAGGATGCCCAGCGCGCGAATCATCTCGCGGGGCATGCGTTCGCCGCCAATCTTGAAGTTGACGATGGAACGCGCCGTCTGGCAGCCGTAGTAGCGGTCGGCGGGTACCTGCATTTCACCCATCGTATCGGTTTCGATTCGGTATTCCATGGTCCTTCTCCCAACTTCGTTGTGAATGCTTGCGAACCCCCATAGTAAGCGAAGGGAAGGCTTCGCGCAAAAAAGCCCCCCCCTTGGTATCACGATTACTCCCCGTGGCCACCTTCAACCCCGGCCCGAAGGCGTCTCTTCGCCGCCCACATTAGTCCCGTGGGCCTTGGCCCACCCTGTTTCAACACAACAACGTATGGATGGCGCGGCATAAAAAGAGTTCGCGGCGAGGCTGACTGCCTCGCCGCGAACCCTGGTCGTGGTTGTGAGATACCGAAGCGGTATGGAATTACTGTCCGATGGGGGTGCTGGTCGCGTCGGCGGCGGCGCCCACGGCGTAGCGAATCACGCCCGTGGCGTCCGTGAAGAAGCCCTTGCTGCCGGTTACGTCCATGGTGGACGGGTCGGCGTTGGCCGTGAAGCTCTGCACCGTGCCGCCCAGGGTGAAGTCATAGCCGCTCTTGGTCACGCCCCAATCGCCGTCCAGGTAGGCCGGCGTGGCGCCCGTGAGGTCGGCGAAATCAACCGTGTACTGGTAGTTGGCCGCATGGTAGGCCACTTCGGCCCCCACGATGGTGCGCAGGTTACCGATGGCCGACGATTCGTTCGACTGCATCCGGGAACGGAGCAAGTTCGGAATCGCGATGGCCGCGATAATCGCAATAATCGCCACAACAATCATCAGCTCGATCAGGGTGAAACCAGTCTTCTTTTTCATAATCGTTCCTCCTCAAGGGGTTCGTGTTTCTCCCGGGTCTCGGCCACAGTGCCTCGAACCGGTGTCTTTTCAACTGTTGCCAGCAAAAAAGCAACACTCGTGCCAAAAGACATAAGTCCTGCGTTGACAATGCTTTACAAGAAATAACGTGAAATGATATCCTCACAAAAGACCGCACTGTGGTGTCGTTTGGGTAATGGAGTGACAAAAAGCGTCACTTTTTCGCGGGGCCTTTGTTGTCATTGGGACGGATTGTGGCGGCAATACGGGCCTTCATGGCCTCTGTCCGTTCCAGGGCCTTTCCCAGGGCCGCCGCGCGATCATGATCCTCTTCTTTCTCCGCCTTGGCGAGGGCCGTGCGCAACACGTGGAGCATGTCTTCCGCTTGTGCCGACAGCATGGCCGCTATTTCGCCGGGGGCGGGGATGCGTGTCTTGAGGATGGCGCGCGGCCCCATGTCGATTCCCGCGGCGGAAAACAGTTCGGCGCCGATGGCTTCGTTTTCCGATGGTCCTTCCATGACCCGCACCTCGCCATGGCGCCGGAGGAAAGGCAGCAATTCCTCCGCCGAGAGGCGGCCGTCTTTATCCTCACGCGCACAGTATTCGGCCAAAACGGTCACGGGAACCAGGGGGTTGTCGGATTGACGCAGGTAGTTGAGGCAGAGTTCTTCAATGCGTTCCATGTTCATCGTCGGTCTCCCCGGAAACGGTATGATGGTAATGGTTCACGCTCCTCCCGGAGAAGTCTCCGGGCGATGTTGGCCGCGTCTCCGCGGCGGAGCCTGTTCCGGGTGTTTTACCCGGCCAGACTCGTCCTTAGTTTTCAAGCAGGTTGACTTCGCGGCAGGTCCACGCCCCGGTGGCGACCCGCACGGTTTTGATTTCAAAGGGGCTGAAATGGAGCGGGAAGGCCGCAGGCGCCCCCGCGATGGAGAGGCATGCCCGGCAAGCGGTTCCGGCGCATTCACGCATGCGTATCACCAGGTCCCCGCCGTCCTCGCTTCCCTTCACCACGGCGACCATGACATTCTCCACGTCCATGGAAAGGAAAGTCATGGACGCGGGACGCGTTCCGTCATGGGCGGATTCGTGGTGTACCGCAGGTGGCGCGTTAAAGGCCCACGCCGCCTTTGTCGTCCGCGCGATGTTCAACGGGCCGGCATGGGGCAACAGTCGCACCCGCACTTCATGCCAGCCCTGGTCCATGATGGTGTAACCCCGGCCTTCCTCGAAAGGCGCCGGGTCGTGGTGGGCGTAGGCCGGACTGCGCAACAGGGTCAAGCGCATGACCTTGTCCTGCACGTCGAAGCCATACTGTCCATCATTCAGGATGGAGAGGCCATAGCGCTTGCCCGCCACCGTGCCGCTCAGATCGAACCACTGCTGTCCGGGTTCTTCCTCCCCCGAGGCGGGCCGCGCCTGTTGGCCGTAGGGGGTTTCGAAAGTCGCCACCCCGTCCGTGATACAGGTCTTGAAGGCCAGCTTCAGCGCCCGGTATTGCTCCTGCCAGTTAACGAGGAAGTGGCAGTCGATATAGGGGAGATCGTCATACAGCGTGGTTTCCGTGATGGCCGTGGAATCGCCGAAACGGGATACGGCGCGCACGCGCCCGAGCACCGGTCCGCTTTCCGCCACCTTCAGCCGCGCGGCGCCGAAACACCCCGCTTCCCGGTCGTATTGCCGCACCCCATGGCTCCAGGTGTCCGACGGGTCTTCCAGGCAGGCCAGCACATTCCCCGCTTTCAACACCGGGACGCCCGTTTCCTTATCCAGCAAGGCATCCATCCGGCCGGACTCGGGATCAAAGGTGATCCGCCACCACCGGTTCTCCAGCGCCTCCGTGCTTGCCGACACGCCTTCACCCCCGGTCGATTTACCGCCGCGTACATGGTAAACCCGGTACCCCAGGGGCGGCGCCTCGGCGGTGAAGGCGTAGCGCGCGGCCCCGACCTGGTCGCCCCGGACAGCCTGCAGCGCCACGTCCTGTTCCTTATCGTCTACCAGTCGAAGCGGTTTATCCAGGGTGCGCTCCACGATGGGCGACACGGTCACCGGCTCCCGGATGGCCCAGGGCAGGGGGTTGAAGACCACGAGGGTGTTGCCTTCCGCGCGGGTGTCTATTTCGCGGGCGAGGGACTGGATCGCCAGGTTGCGGATCCGGTCGGCGCCATGGCGCGCGGCCCCGAGCTGGTCGCGGGTGTCTTCATAGGAAGGGGCGATACTGGTTCCGGCGAGGATGTCGTGGAACTGGTTGTAGAGCAGGTTCCGCCAGCCTTCGGCCAGTGCTTCCCGCGGATAGGGCCGGTGTCCCTGGAGATGGGCCACGGCGGCGAGCCGTTCCGCGTCCATCAGGGCGTGCTCGACCCGGCGGTTGAGTCTTTTCACGCCGGCGTGGGCGCTGTAGCAGCCCCGTGCGTGGTGCTGAAGCTCGTTGCGGATGACGGGCATGTCATCCAGTTGTCCCTCCGCTTCGAGCGCCGCGAAATAGGCTTCCAGGGTGGAAAGCCTGGGCCGGGGCATGTCCGGCGCTTCCGCGGTCGCCTGGATTTGCCTGATGGCCCGCTTCGTCGGGCCGCCGCCGTGGTTTCCCACGCCATAAAAGCCGAGAACATGGCGTTGCCCCGGATTGAGATGGGCATACGTGGCCAGTTGTTGGATTCGTTCCGAAGTCTCCGCGTCGGCGTTATAGCTGACGGGAATGTTGCTTGCCAGCACGCGCGATCCGTCCGGCCCCTCCCACCAGAAAGTCGTGCCTTCGGGGTACTCCATTTCGTGGACCGGCTGGGGCCGCATATAGACGTAGTAGTCCAGGCCGAGTTTCTTCAGGATCTGGGGCAGCGCGCCCGCGTGACCGAAACTGTCGGGATTGAATCCCACGCGGGCGGTTTTCCCGAAAGCCCGCTGGAAGAAGCGCTGGGCATACAGGCCCTGTCGCACGAAGGATTCTCCACAGGGCACATTGCAGTCCGGCTCGATCCACCACCCCCCGGCGATCTCCCAGCGCCCCTCCGCCACGCGCGCCCGGATTTCCTCGAACATGGCCGGGTCGCACGCTTCCACCCAAGTGTAGAAACAGGCGCTGCTCGCGGTGAAGTGGAAGTCCGGCGTCTCGTTCATGCGGTCTAGGGCGCTGCGGAAGGTGGCCCGAACCTCCTCAAAGCCTTCCGTCCACCGCCATAGCCACGTTGGATCGATGTGACCATGGCCGATCATGTGGATGGTCATATCATGCGCCTTTGTCATGGCTGTTTCTCCGTGCTTGTTCCTTATGCCTTGCCGCCGGGGAAGAGGTAATCGAGGAGTTCCCGTCCCACGGTGAAGTCCGGGATGATGATGTCGGCCCCCGCGTCGATCAGGCGTTTCCGTTTTCGCGGGTCCAGGCCGTGGCCCGTTTTCTCGTTTGAGGCCACCCCGATGGCGATGCCGCCCGCCGCCTTCACGTTGCGCAGTTCCACCGGGCCATCGCCGATGGCCAGCACTTCAGGGCCTTCCAGGTGGTGGTCCGCCATGATCTCGCGGATGACCTTCTCCTTGGAATACGCCTCGATATTGCCCAAGGCCCCCCAGATCTCCGAGAAAAAGCCGCTCACCCCCAGCAGCCGGGCCTCGTTTCGCACATCATCGCGGTCGGTGCCGCTGAACACGCAAAGGGTCACATTCATCTCGCTGATCCGGCGAAGGAAATCCACCGCTCCCCGGACCATCCACTGTTCGGCGGGGGTTTTTCCACTTTCCACCTCCGCGATGCGTTCCCGTACCGGCTCCATGAGGCGGTCAAGGTAAATGCGCTTGTATCCTGCCGCGTCCAGGCGCTGCTCCGGCGGGACCAGGCCCGCCTCCGCCACCATCGCCGCGAGGCGTTCCATCTGCACGATGGTCTGCACGCCGGTGGTTTCGTCAATCATGTTCTCCACGGCGGACTCGATTTCAGGCGTGGGCGGTGTGTCGCCGCGGACAAAATCAATACAGACCTCCCGCATGACCCTTTGCCAACCTTCGCGCAGCAAACTGATCGTGCCGTCAAAATCGAAGAGGACATGCCGCACCAGGCCTTGGGGCGGACGGTTTACAAACTCAATGGCCGAAGCCGTGGATGAAGTCATTGAATGGGGTGCTCCCGCGCGTCGCGCAATGGGGTCAGTCGACCATAAAAGAAACCAACGTGTGGACCGGGATACCGTCCAGGGCCTTGCGCCCCTGGAGCGGGGGCAACTCGATCACGAAGGCGGCCTCCACCACTTCGCCCCCGAGACGGCGCACCAGTCGCGTCACCGCGGCGGCCGTGCCCCCCGTGGCCAGCAGATCATCCATCACCACCACCCGCTGCCCCGGTTGCACGGCGTCCGCGTGGATTTCCACCGTATCGGTGCCGTATTCCAGCTCAAACGACTCGGCCAGGGTTTCACCGGGGAGCTTGCCTTTCTTGCGCGCGAGCGCCAGGGGCACGCCAAGGGCGTAGGCCAAGGCCCCGCCGAAAACGAAGCCGCGCGCGTCGATGGCGACGATGGCGTCAATCGCCCTGGCGCGGTACCGTTCGTACCACGTGTCAATCACCTGGCGGAAGGCATTCGGTTCAAGGAGCAGCGTGGTGATGTCCTTGAACTGGATCCCCGGCTTGGGAAAGTCGGGAATGTTTCGTATGACGTGTGCGAGATCCATGGGGATACTTCCTTTGCTGATACATGTAAAACGCCGGATGACAAAAGCCGCCCCCCCCTGTCATCCCGAACGCATTCGTGGTGGATTCTGGAGCGGCCATTAGGCCCCCACGTTTTTCGTGAACCCGTCGCCACCGCCGTTGAAGTCCGGAGCGGATTTGCCCTACGGGCGGAAATCCTCCTGGTGGGCCGAAACAAACTCACGCAACCGCTTCATGACGTCTTTCTCGATCTGGCGGATTCGTTCGCGGGTGAGGCCGAACTTCTTTCCCGTCTCCTCCAGGGTATGGGCCTTGCCATCCATGAGGCCATAGCGGTATCGAATGATTTTGCTCTCCCGCTCGTCGAGTTGGCTCATCAACTCGCTCATCTGCTGATCCAGGGCGATCTGCTCGATGGCCTTGTCCGCATGTTGCGGCTCGATGCTTTCCGGGATGCCCCGGCTGCCGTCGGAGTCCGTGGTTCGGATGCGTTCGATGGGCGACACCGTGTCAGCGAATTCCTGGAGGCGCTTGGCTTCCGCCGGCTTGACCCCCAGTTCCTTGGCCACGTCCTCTATATCGGGAAGTGTGCCCGTCTTGATGTAGTGTTTCTCGGCAATTTTCTTGTACTTTGCCAGGTTGTCCGTGATGTAGACCGGGATGCGCACCGTGCGCCCATGATTGGACAGGGAGCGCGTCACGGCCTGGCGAATCCACCACGTGGCATAGGTGGAGAACTTGCAACCCCGCTCCGGGTCGTAGCGGTCCACCGCCTTCATCAGGCCCAGATTACCTTCTTCGATAAGATCGAGCAAAGGGAGACCGTAATAAAGATACTTCTTGGCCACGCTCACGACCAGGCGAAGATTGGAGACAATGAGTTTGCGCCGCGCCGCGCCGTCATTCTTTTGCGCCATTCTGGCGAGGCGTATTTCTTCCGCCGAAGTCAGCAGAGGGATGCGGGAGATTTCCGCCAGGTATGTGCTGAGGCCGTTTTCCCGGAGATCCGCCATTCTTTCCCTTGCATCGGTATGTTCCATCGCCCAAGCTACCCGTCGTGATTACGTAACGGCGGGTACCACTTCATGCGTGATACCTCTTTTGTGCGTCCTTGGCCAATTGAATGTTGCCAGGCCATCATAACGAACCGGCATGAGGCGGTCAAGGTGGCGGTTTTCGGTTCCCTGCTCGTAACTGCTCACGGGCGGCTGTGACGTGCGTTTCGATGGACCTCTTTTATGTGGCACAGCCGCCCTCTGTGGGCCGTACTCGGCCCGGACCGGGGGCCGTGGAAACCGCAGGGTTCCATCTCCGTTCTTTCGGCTATTGTGACTTTTCCGAGCGACAAACCTTAAGCTCGCGTAAGCGTTTACGTCCAATTGGGGCCTGTCGGCCCCACAGCCGAGGGCGGCTGTGCCACATAAGAGCGCATTGGTGTTCTTGTGGTAACGACACAACACCCTTGAAATATGGGCGTGCCTTGTCGTAAACGGTTAGGACCTTTCCGGCGGCGTCATTCCTGGTTACAGGCAGCGTTCAAGCTGGCCCGTAAGACGTTTTTCATCGGCTGAAGGAGGAGTGGAACGGACCATGGCGATTGATAAAACCGGCAGAATGGCATTTGTGCGCGCCCTGGCGCGGAAGATTGATCCGGAGCCGGAGCACGCCTTCCAGGTTTGCCGGTACGCCTTGCGGCTCTTCGACGCCCTGGTGAAACTCCATGGCTACGGTCCTCGTGAGCGCGATGTGCTCGAAGCGGGGGCGTTGCTCCACGACTCGGGCCACGCGCGGGGCTTGTGGCGCCATCACAAACACGCCCGCGATATCATCATGGAACAGGCTTTTCCGGGCTTTTCCACGGAAGAACACCGCATGGTGGCCTGCGTGGCGCGGTACCACCGCAAGGCGTTTCCCAAGCCCACCCACAAAGTGTATGCTGACCTGGAACCCGGGGCGCGGGAAGCCGTGGGCAAACTCGCGGCCCTGTTGCGCATTGCGGACGGGTTGGATCGAGGACACATGGCCACCGTGCGTGACCTGGCGGTGCGCTTTGAAAAGCACAGGGTAATCCTGACGGTGCGGCAACGGCGGGCCGGCGGGATTGATATCCGGGGGGCGCGCCGCAAACGGCCCCTTTTCGAGGCCTGCTTTGACGTGACCCTGGAAATCGAGGCGCCGGATACGGCGGCAAAGGAATGGCGTGAAGAAAACCTGTGATTTGGCGC
The DNA here is from genome assembly GCA_024278275.1 of Candidatus Hydrogenedentota bacterium. Lineage (GTDB taxonomy): Bacteria > Hydrogenedentota > Hydrogenedentia > Hydrogenedentales > JAJRTN01 > JAJRTN01. Next base: position 58,697 of record JAJRTN010000172.1, on the reverse strand, counting down.
TTCCCTCGGCACGCGCCGCCCTGGCCATACGGGCGCGCTACCTGCGGCAACTCACCGGCCCGGTGCGGGCCGGGGACGCCGAAGGCATCCACGAAATGCGTGTGGCGTCGCGCCGTCTCCGCGCGGCACTGATGGAGTTTGCGCCCGCGGTGGGGGGCGGCGCCGAGCCCTTTGTCGCGCAGGTTCGTTCCATCACCCGCGACCTCGGGCGGGCGCGCGAGTTGGATGTCATGGTGGACATGCTCCTCGCCTGGCGGGCCTCCGCGCCGGAGGCCTTCCGTCCGGCCATCGCCTACACGCTTCGCCGGTTGCGGCGCTTCCGGCAGGCCGAGGCCGATACGTGCGCCCGCGTGGCCGATACGGTGGCCTCCGAGGATTACGTTCAGCCCCTTCGCCTCTTGCTGGACGGCCTTGCAGTGGGCGGGCAATGCCATCTCAAGTACGTTCGGAAATGCCTCCTGAAACGGGAAAAGGCGTTGCGCCGGCAATTCCGGCGATGGGAAGCATCGAAGAAGGAGGCCCGATTGCACCGGGTACGCATTGCATTCAAGAAACTCCGCTATGCCTGCGAGGTACATGCCATTCACTACGGAAGCGACATGGCCGCCTACCTGGACCGTCTGAAGAAAGTGCAACAATTGCTGGGCGACTGGAATGACTGCCGCATGCTTCGCGACGAGATCGTTCGTATCACGGATGGGGCGCCGGTAGAGACGAAAGGGGTCATGCCCCTCCTGGCCCGGTTCTGGGACCGGCAGGCGGCGCGCCATTGGAAGCGGTTTCGCCGTAAAGCCCCCGCCTTTTTCAGCAGGAAACAGGTCCGGCGGACACGGGCACTGTTTGCTTCCCCCGCCACGGCGTGTCACCATCATGGAAAGAAGAAACCATAATGTAACCATGGCGTGCCGGGTGGCGCGCCCCGGGAAATTCAGGATTATGAAGAACACTTCGGCCATTCGCACCGCGGCAATCCTTACTTCGGGCGGGGACTGTCCCGGCCTCAACGCGGTGATTCGTGCCATAACGAAGGGACTCATGGCCCACGGAGTCGAGGTCTTCGGCATCATGGAGGGCTTTCGCGGCCTTATCGAAAACCGTTACATCGTGCTCGATGACAAACAGACGAGCGGACTGCTCACCGTGGGCGGCACCATCCTGCGCACCAGCCGCGACAAGCCCCACAAGATGCCCATGCGGGACGGGGGAACGCGGGACATGTCGGGCGCGGCCATCGAGACCTACCGGCGGCTGAAACTTGATTGCCTCATCTGCCTGGGCGGCGGAGGCACCCAGAAAAACGCTTTTCGCCTGATGAAGGAAGGCGGACTCAACATCATCACCGCGCCCAAAACCATCGACAACGACGTGTCCGGCACGGATACCTGTTTTGGATTCGACACGGGCATGGCCATCGCCACGGAGGCCATTGACCGCCTTCACACCACGGCCAGCAGTCACCACCGTGTCATGGTGGTCGATATCATGGGGCACAACGCCGGTTGGCTCGCCCTGGGCGCGGGCATCGCGGGCGGCGCGGATGTCATCCTCATCCCCGAGATCCCCTATACCCTCGACGTGGTCGCCGAATCACTCCTGTCCCGCATGCGCCATGGCAAGATGTTCAGCATCGTCGCCGTGGCCGAGGGGGCCTGTTCCGTCGACGAACTGGCCGGCCACGGTGGAGAGGAGGAGGGCGGCAAAAAACGAAAGGGCAACAGCAAAGAACCGGTGAGCGCCGTACTCGCCGAGCACCTGGAGAAGGTGACCGGCCTGGAGACCCGTGTCACCTCGCTGGGCCACCTCCAGCGGGGCGGCATACCCACCGCGCGGGACCGTCTCCTTTGTACCCAGTTCGGCGTGAAGACCGCCGAATTGGCGCTTCGGGGCGAGTTCGGAAACATGGTCGGAAAGCGTGGACAGGCCTTTGTCGCCGTGCCCCTGGAAGAAGTGGTCAAGGAAAAACGCCTGGTGCCCGCCGATCACCCCTGGCTGCTGTCCGCCCGCGAAGTGGGCACCTGCATGGGGGACGAAGTACCCCTCGCTTACCGGTCATAGGGGGGGGCGTGGGTAAAGCGCGGCTCCCACGATCCTCCGTGGGAACGCGTCTTCCCGTCACCCTCGACGAAGCCTCCGGCAGGAGGATCGCGCAGGATCCCGATCATGTTCCGAATCCAGGACGATGGTGGGCCAAGGCCCACCCTGCGGCACTACTTGCGCCTTCCGCGCGCCGGCAGGGGAAAGCAATCACGATTCGTCGAAATACCCCGCGTTCATCTGCTATCCTAACCCGGCTTGGCCGGAACCAGGAATCGTCTCCACGGAGAACCGTGGTTCCGAAGAAAAGTAGAAGAGGCTTCCAGCCTATTCAAAGCGACTGGACGCCGCTTCTACATTACCGTCATTCCCGCGAAGGCGGGGCTCCATGATACGAGGAAACCCTTTGACCTTTCCTGTGGATTCCCGCCTTCGCGGGAATGACGGAAGGAGAGGCAGACACGTATTCATGACTATTTGTACAAAACTTCACGGGTAAGGGGCTAACCCTTCCGTGGGTGACACCTCCCTTTTTCCCGGCATCGTCCGGTACGCATGGCATGGGTGAAGGCGGATGGCCCACGACACGGGCGCAATGAACAGGAAACAGGAAACCATGAGCGACGTACACGACGATTATCTCTACCGGCTCCGCCACTCCCTGGCCCACATCATGGCCCAGGCCGTGCTGGAGATCCGCCCCCATGCCAAGCTGGCCTTTGGCCCGCCCGTGGACTTTGGTTTTTACTATGACTTCGATTTTGGCGATACGCCCCTCGGTGAAAAGGATCTCGAAGACATTGAGAACCGTATGCGCAGGATCATCAAGGCGAAGCAGCCCTTTGCGCGCACGGAAATGCCCCTTGACGAAGCAAAGAAGTTCCTGGAAGAGGGTGGGCAGCGCTATAAAATCGAGTATGCCGAGGAGTTGGTGGAGACGGGCAAAGCCGGCGAAGGCAGCCTTTCCTTCTATGAGAACGGCGGCTTCATCGACATGTGCGAGGGACCCCACCTGGAACATACCGGCGAGGTGCCCAAGGCCTGTTTCAAACTCGACCGCATGTCGGGCAGCTACTGGCGCGGTGATGAGAAGCGTCCCATGCTCACCCGAATCTACGGCCTGGCCTTCGAAAACAAGGCCCAACTGAAGGATTACATCGAACGGCGCAAGCTGGCCATGGAGCGGGATCACCGGAAACTGGGCGAGGAACTCGACCTCTTCAGCATGCACCCGGAAGGGCCGGGGTTCCCCTTCATCCACCCCAACGGCATGGCCGTGATCAACGAATTGCTGCGCTTCTGGCACGAAGAGCACGACCGGGAAGGCTATGTCGAAGTGCGCACCCCCCAGATGCTCGACGTGAAGCTGTGGCATCAGTCTGGCCACTGGGACAACTACCAGGAGAACATGTACTTCACCGAGATCGACGAGCGGGAGTTCGCCATCAAGCCCATGAATTGTCCCGGCGGCATGCTCATCTTCCGCACGGGCCTCAAGAGCTACCGCGACCTGCCCCTCCGCATGGCCGAGCTGGGCCTGGTACACCGCCACGAGAAGTCGGGCGTCCTCCACGGCCTCACCCGCGTGCGCATGTTCACCCAGGACGATGCCCACATCTTCATGACCCCCGACCAGATCCAGCAGGAAATCGACGGCGTCATCGATTTGATCGACCGCATGTATTCCGCCCTGCGCATCGACTACACCCTGGAACTCAGCACCCGGCCCGACAAATCCATCGGCACGGACCAGCAATGGGAACTGGCCACCAGCGCCCTGGAGACCGCCCTCCGGCGCAAGGGCAAGGACTACCAGGTCAACGAAGGGGACGGCGCCTTCTACGGTCCCAAGATCGACTTCCACATGCAGGACGCTCTTGGTCGGTCGTGGCAGTGTGCCACCATCCAGCTCGACTTCGCCATGCCCGACAAGTTCGACCTCGCCTACACCGGCCCCGACGGCGAACGCCACCGCCCCGTGCTCATTCATCGCGTGGTGCTGGGGTCCATCGAACGCTTCTTCGGTTTCCTCATCGAGCACTACGGCGGCGCCTTCCCCACCTGGCTCGCGCCCACCCAGGTGCGCATCGTGCCCGTGAACGACGAGGTCATGGACTACGCGCAAGATCTGCGGGACTCCTTGCGCGACGAGTTTTTCCGCGTCGAGATCGACGAGAGCAGCGAGAGCTTCGGCAAGAAGATCCGCAACGCCGTTACCCGCAAGATTCCCAACATCTGGATCATCGGCGGCAAGGAAGCGGAAAACCGGGAGGTCACCTGGCGCCGTTACTGCCGCAAGGACCAGGCCACCGTGCCCTGTGAGCAGGCCATCGAAACCCTCGAACGCCTCCGCGCCGCCCGCACCCCCGACAACTTCGACGATGTCGATCTGCCCTTGGAGGTGTAGGGGTGTCCGGACTTACCCGCCCCACCGCGATCCTGCTCGATATGGGCGGGGTGTTGCTCGAGTCGGGCGACCGCTATGACGCGGAGACCTTTCCCGCGGCCTTTCCCTACGGGCTGCCGGATGGGGGCGACGTGGACTGGTTCGTGGCCATGTCGGAGGACTGTATTCGGCGCTATGTGATGTTTGATCCGCCGCGCCCGGCCCTGGATCCCCGGCCCATGATCGCCGAGTGGCTTGAACGCAAGGGGGAGGCGGCCACGGCGGAGCGCATCGAGTATTGGCGCTACCTCATGGAACGGTGGGAAGCGCGGCCCGTCTACCCCCACGTGCGCCCGGCGCTCCAGGCCCTGGCGGACTTGGGGCTCCGCATGGGGGTGGTTTCCAACACCTTCAACGGTGCCGCGTACCTTCGCGAACGTTTTGAAGAAGCAGGCATCATGCCCTACTTCGAGTTCACCGTCTTTTCGGCGGAGTATGGCGTCAACAAACCCGATCCCCGCATTTTTCACCATGCTCTTGACCGTATGGGGCTTTCTCCGAAGGAAACGTGGTACGTGGGCGATAAGCCCCACCGCGATGTCTGCGGTGCCCACGGCGCGGGCATGACCGCCGTGCTGGTGGAGAGCCGGCATTGGCATCACATGGACGACGCACCGGAGAACGTGCCCGAGGTGAAAATCCGCGACCTCTCCGAACTGCCCGGGGTATTGCGCACCCTCCCTTGAAACAAGGCCGCCGTTCACGACATGCCAAGCCCCTGTTTCCAGGGATGACGGCCCGGGAAATTCGGAATGGGCCGGGGGATAGGGCCAAACTTGTTTCGGAAAATCATTGTCGACGCAGAATCGACACCTTCTCCCCGGGGCTACCGTTCGAGCAGGGGGGCGAGGGCGTCAAGAAACGTTCGGATGCGGCGGGCGTTGGCGCCGAGGTCGCTTTTGCCCACGCGGGACCTGGATCGCATGTCGATGCGGCTGCCGCCGTCTTTCGTGGGGGTGACACGCACGGTGAAATCGTCCTTGAAGTGGAAGAGGGTGGTGGTGGCCACGCCGTGGAAGGTCCGTGCCTGTCTCTGCTCGTCCGTGATCGTCCAATGCCGGCGCGGCGCGCGGGCGAGGGAGAGGGCTTGCGCGTAAGCGGTTTCGGGGGGGCAGATCGCAGGTCAGGGCGACGATATCGGGGTAGTACCGGCGGATGATTTCCCCGGCCGGCCGGGCCGGCTTGTCCTCACCGAGAATCGCGGGCGGGTTGTCGGGATCCGTGGTGATATCGTTGATGGCGGGGTACCGCATGGCGCCGAGCGCCCCGCCGAGGAGCGCAATGAAGGGCAGGGCGCCGAGCATGCCCGCCATGGCCACGCCATAGCCTTGCCCGGTGAACATGACCGCAATGGCGAAACCCACGGCGGCCATGCCCAACATGCCGCCGAGCACGAAGAGGGCGAGTCCCGCCAGGGGCGGAACCATATCCCAACGGGCGAGGAGCATGCCGCCCAGGAAAGTGGCGAAGGAGAGAAAACTCAGCGTGATGGTGGTCTTCGTGATCATGGCGGTGTGTTGCCGTGGGCTACAGGTCCTCCAGCAGGTTGGCGTCGAGTTCTCCATCCGTGTCCGGGTAGAGATCGCCATACCATTCGGTGGGCGGCGGTGGTCCCTCGGCGAGATAGGCCTCGGGGTAGTTGCCGCCCTGCACGCCCGTTTCCCGGTCGATGTTGTACCAGACGATTCCGTCGGGTTCCACGAAATGGCGTTTGGGCAGGCCCTCGTGGGCGCGGATCATGAATTGGGTCCAGATGGGACAGGCCAGCCGCCCGCCGGTGTAGTTGACGCCTTTTCCCAGGGGCCGGTTGTCGTCGTAGCCCAGCCATACGACGCAGGTGTAGTCCGGGGTGAAGCCGCAGAACCATACATTTCGACTTTCATTGGTGGTACCCGTTTTGCCGGCACGGGGACGGTCGAGGGCACGGCTTCGGGCGCCGCTTCCAAAGCGGGCCACGCCTTCCATGAGATGGGTCATGATGAAGGCCACGCGGGGGTCCATCACCTGTTCCGGTCCGGACCGCGCCCCGGTGTCGTCCTTCTCGTGGCGGTACCGTACCAGGCCGTCGCGGTCGCGCACTTCAGGGACCATGAGGTAGTCGTAACGCGCGCCGCCGTTGGCAAAGACCGAGTAGGCCACGCACTGGTCAATGACCCGGACCACCGGCGTGCCCAGGGCAATGGTGAGCCCCACCGTGTTGTCGATAGGCGTGGTGATGCCACAGTTCCGGTACAGGGAGATGACCCGTGGCGCGCCGAGTTGCTGGGCAAGCTTGATGGATACGATATTGACGGACTTTTCCAGGGCCAGGCGAATGGGCATGGGGCCGCGGAAATCGCCGGTGAAGTTCTTGGGACGCCACACGTTGCCCGCGCCGTCCAACTGTTCAAAAGGCTCGTCGATAACCACTGTTGAAGCCGTCATGCCGCTGTTGATGGCCAGGGCCCACACGAAGGGTTTCACGCTGGAGCCCGGCTGACGGAGGGCCTGGGTTGCCTTGTTGAACTTGTCCTTCTGGAAGTCCCGCCCGCCCACCAGGGCGCGGACCCAGCCCTGGTAGGGCTCCCGGTTGTCGATGCACACCAAGGCCCCCGAAACGGGCGTGAATTCCTTCTCCCGGTCGCGGGCCTGGAGATATTTCAGCTTCTTCGCGTCGAATTCGTCCAATGCGGAGAGGAGAACCTCCTCCGCCGCGCGCTGGAGGCGCATGTCGAGAGTGGTATGCACCTCCAGGCCGTCCTCGAAGACCTCCTCCTTGGGGAATCGGTCGAGCATGAAGGCGCGAACTTCCTCCACGAAGTAGGGGGCCTGGAACTGGTTGGGCGTCCAGACCCCCTTTCCGGAGGCGCGCCGGGCCGCCCGTTCCTCGGGCGTGATAATCGAGGCCGCCAGATCTTCAGCGACCGCGCCATCATACTCCTTCCGGCTGATGAATCCGTTTTCAAGCATCTGCCCCAGCACCACGTTCCGTCGCGCGAGGGCGTTGTCGAAATGATGAATGGGCTCCTGCGCGTTGGGGGCGCGCGTGAGTCCGGCCAGCGTCGCGGCCTCGCCGAGGGTCAAGTCGGTGCAGCTCTTTCCAAAATACTGCCACGAAGCCGATTCCACGCCCCACGCGGAAATACCCAGGAAAATCTGGTTGAGGTACAACTCCAGTATCTCGTCCTTGGTGAATTCACGTTCCACCTGGAGGGCCACGATGGCCTCGCGGATCTTGCGCTGGAGTTTGCGCTCCTGTCCCACGCCCAGGCTCTCCACGTTGCGCACCACCTGCTGGGTGATGGTGCTGCCGCCCCGGGTGCGGCCGTGCTGGATCGTGTAAACGAGGGCATTGATAATGGCGTCGGGCCGGACCCCCCGGTGGTCGAAGAACTTGTCGTCTTCCGTGGCCACGAAGGCTTTTTGCAGGTAGAGCGGCATTTCGCTCAGCCGGACGAGTTGGCGTTTTTCCTCGTTCGAGAATTCGCCCAGCAGTTCCCCGTCGGCGGAGTAGACCTTCGTGCCGATCTTGGGCCGGAAGTCTTCCAGCGCCGCGATAGTGGTCTTGGCGTCTTCGAGAACCCATACGAAGACGCCCAGCGCCGCGCCCCAGCCCGCGCCCACGACGAGCATGACGCAGAAAAACACGCCGCCGCAGCCGCGTCGGCGTGGGGTCGGGATATCTTGTGCGGGGTCGAATCGGGCCATGACGGAAAGCCTATCATGCGGTGGATAAGGGCCGCAAAGCCCCATGACGGGATCCTCCATTCCGCGCCGAAGTTCCCCGATAATCGCTTGTCTCGTTCCCCAATCCAATTCCTTCGCCGCCGCAACCTGGGCGGCTTGTCTGCCAGTGGTACGCCACGTGGGAACGCGCGGCAGAACACGTTTTCGTCCCGTGGGCGAAGCCCACGTCAGTTCCGTAAGGGACGAAGCAGCATGGCCTCTTTATAGTTGCCACGTCGGTTATCCACAGGCGACAAGTGGTGTCCGCCTGGCACAGGCCCCAGTCGCTTGTCGCCTGTGGATAACCGACCGGCGCGTGAGGCATTATCCGGTTTTGTCGCTCAAAATGGTTTGGGCGGCGACGGTGGCAGGACTTTCCGCTCTTGCTCAAAAAAGAGCTACCCGTAGCCTGTCCGCCACCGTCGCGTCCCGATTCAGTCACGATCAAATGCCGCGCTGCGAGCGCTTTTCTATAAGGCTTGACGTAACGGGAACCGGTCGCCCAAACCGCAACCGAAACGAGGTGATTATGAAACAGGAATCGACAGGGAAGCAAACGCTGCAAACATGTTGGGCCGGCGTGGATTGGGGCACCGAGGAGAACGCCGTCTCGGTGGTCTCCGAGAACCATGAAATCCTCGCTCAGTTCAAGACGGGCGCCTCCCTCGAGGAGATAAAGCGCCTGGCCGAAAGCCTGCACGCTTTCCCCAACCTGGCTGGGATTGCCATCGAGAGTTCGCGGGAACCGGTGGCCGGCCACTTGCTCGCGGAGGGCTTCACGCTCTATCCGATCAATCCGAAGCTGTCGAAGAACTGGCGTGACTGCAACTCGGTGGCCAGCGTGAAGAACGATGAGCGCGACGGCTATGTTCTGGCCGTGGAACTGTCCCGGCGCCATCAGGATCTGCGTCCCCTGAAACCCGGCGACCCCGCCGCCGAGGAACTGGCGGGCCTGTGCCGGGAAATGCGTAAGCTGATCTCGCACCGCACGAGCCTTGTGCAGCGCCTCAAAGCGACCCTTCGCCAATACTTCCGGGGGGTTCTGGACTTTTTTAGTGATTGGACCTCGCCCGTGGCCTGGCGTTTTCTCAATCGTTTCCCCCGGCCCGAGACCCTGGCCCGGGCCCGCAAAAGCACCCTCATCAAGTTCCTCAAGGCCAACCGCATCGGTCTCAAGCCCCTTTGGCTCGAACGCATCGATAAGCGCGTCCAAGCCGTCCAATGGCAAAGCCCCCCCGACCATCTCGCTCTGGAGGCCTGCGCCCTGGCCATTACCGCGGAGCTTCAATCCCTGCAGCCCCACATCGACAGACTCGACAAGCTCATCGCCGAGCGCGCCGGCGAACTGCCCGAAGCCAAGCTCATGCGAAGCCTACCCGGCGCCGGCGATTGCCTCGCCCCCGCGCTCGCGGCCATCGTCACCACCGCGGGCGCGGACTTCCAAGGGCTGCGCTGTCTGAGCGGCACCGCGCCCGTCGAAAACAAGAGCGGCAAGCACCAGTGCGTACGGTGGCGCAAGCGTTGCAACAAATACTGGTGCAACACCATGCATCTCTACGCCAAGAGTTCCATCGTCTGGTGCCCTTGGGCTCGGGCCTACTACGAGCTGCGCCGCGAGAAGGGCGACGGCTACGCCACGGCCCTGCGCAAACTTGCCGACAAATGGCTCAAGATCATATTCCGCATGGTCCAGACCGGTCAGCCCTACGACGAAGCCCGCTACGTGCAAGCCCTGAAAAAAAGCGGAAGCCCAGTCTACGCAAAGCTCTGTGGATAAACCGGTGGAAAAAATCCGTGATAAGACTTGATCTGCAACATAAAATGTCTACGGGACGGAGGTGGGCTTCACCGGCTTGAACCTAACCCGGCATAGCCGCAATCATCTCCGCGGAGAACCGTGGTTTCGAAAAACGTAGAAGCCGCTTCTACGTTTTCCCGCGAAGGCAGGGTGGGCCTTGGCCCACCAAGCCTATGTGTTTGAGGCGAGACCGTCTTGCCATGGGGGAAGGTTATGGTGGGCCAAGGCCCACCAAACGAATTGAGAAAGGCCTTTTTTCAAGGGAGGCTGTTTCGTCGTCAAGGTTTCCGTCTTGGTGGGTCAAGGCCCACCAGGACTACGACAACTCATTTCGTGTATTTTGTGTATTTCGTGGTTGAACCTGGAAAGGGCCGTTGCGTCCTTATTGCGGAGGCTTCTACGCATTTTATTTCGCCATGCAGCATTGATGTATATCGACGGTTCTCAACGGCGCGGCCGTTGAAATCCGCTCCCCCAAGAGGTGAATGCACCGACGCATGTAAAGCACTTTTCAACAATGACTTACGACCAATCCTGCGATTTAACCGCCTTTTTTAGGGTGATACCTCACGGGTGCAGCCGCAGGTTGCTTCGCTCAAGGTGACGCTTTTCGGCGCCCCTCCCATGGGTAGCCAGGCGGAAGGCACGTGTTTTCAGTTCATTGCTGAGGACCAGTTCCACCAGGGCGTAGCCCCACACGAAAAGGGCCAGGGACCAGCCGATAGGCTCCATGAACCAGCCGTAGACGGCAAAGAGGGTGGCCACGATTTGGGTAAGCTCCGAGGTGCCCAGCAAGGCGAGCGACGGGAACGGGCGGTGCCAGAAGGGGTGTTCCCCCGTCCGCGTAAGATAGATGGTCATGTGTCCCGCGACCGTCAGTTTCAGGAACATGAGCGTTTGAACGGTGGGCAAATCCAGCTTCAGATAGACCTTGCCGATCCAGTACATCCCGAAACTGGCGAACACGCCGGCAACGCCGAGCACGATGGCCAGGGTGAGTACCTTGTGCATGTCCCAGCCCGCGGGCTTGGGCGTCGCCTTGGCATTGTCATAGGCGATCATCATGATGGGCAGATCGTTGAGCAAGGCCAGGATGATGATCATGACCGCGGTTACGGGGTAGCTGTCGAAGATTAGAATGGCCAGCGTCATGAAAAGCAGCACGCGGATGGTTTCGGCAATTCGGTAGGTCGCGTATGCCGTCATCCGCTGAAAGATTTTTCGCGCCTCCTCGATGGCCAGAACGATGACCGACAAGCCCGGCGCGGTAAGCACGAGATCGGCCGCGCTGCGGGCCGCGTCGGTCGCGCCGGAAACGGCGATACCCGCATCCGCTTCCTTCAACGCGGGCGCGTCGTTGACTCCGTCGCCGGTCATGCCCACGATATGGCCCCGGCGCTGAAGGGCCTGCACGATTCGGTACTTGTGCTCGGGAAAGACTTCGGCGAATCCATCCGCGTCTTCGACCTGTTCTTCGTAGGCGTGCGAATCCAGTCCCTCGAGCTTGTCCGCGGTAAGGATGTTCTTCCCCAGTCCCAACTGACCGGCCAGTTCCCGGGCAATGGCGTGGTGATCGCCGGTCACCATCTTGATCGCCATCCCCATTTCCTTTGCCGTTTTGAGCGTTTTGGCGGAATCTTCCCGGGGTGGATCCTGGAGGGGCAGCAGCCCGAGAAAAGTCCATTGGCCCTGGTCGTCCGTGCGGGCAACCCCCAGCGTACGGTAGCCCCGTTCCGCCAGGTCATTGACGGCCTGCTGGACCTTGTCCCGCGCGGCGCCGGTGGTCCCGCACAGGTCAAGCATGACTTGAGGCGCACCCTTGCCGGCCTTGAAGTGCCGTTCCCCATCCACCACGTCCGCTTCCGTTCGCTTGGTAACGGGATCAAAGGGCTCAAAATCCTCGACGGTGCCCGTGGCCTCCTGGCCCAGCGCCGCCAGCTTTTCGAGTATGGCCCGGTCTATCGGATCGGGATTCTCCCGTCTTGAAGCGAGTGCCGCCACCCGTATCGTTTCTTCGGCGGAAGGGCCGGAAAAAACGATGGGATCCTCCACGACAAGCTTGTTCTGGGTCAGCGTTCCGGTCTTGTCCGAACACAATACGTCGATGCCCGCCATTTCCTCGATGGCCACCAGGCGCGTAACGATGGCCCTGTACCGGGCGAGTTTCACGGCCCCCACGGCCATGGTGACGGAGAGCACCGCCGGCATGGCCACGGGAATGGCGGCCACCGTGAGAATCAGGGCGAAGCGGCCCGCTTCAAGCAGCGGTGTATGGCGGAAGAGGGCGACCATGAGGATCAGGGCGACCAGGGCCAGGGTCAACATAATCAGAAAATGGCCGACCCGTAACACGGCGCGCTGGTAGTGACTCACCACGTGGCTTTCCTGGACAAGCCGCGCCGTCCGGCCGAAGAAGGTATCCATGCCGGTGGAAACCACCACGCCGTCCATTTCTCCCCGGCCCACGATGGATCCCGAATACGCGACATCCCCGGCTTTCTTTTCGACCGGCATCGACTCCCCGGTTAGCGCGGACTGATCGACATCCAGGTAGTCGCCGGTTATCAGCTTGAGGTCGGCCGGAATGATCTCCCCCAGCCGCACCCGCACACAGTCCCCGGGGACCAGTTCGCGGGCTTCCACCACCTTCCATGCACCATCACGCAAGGCCAACGCTTTGAGTGCGAGTTGCTGTTTGAGGAGGGCGATGGCGTTGTCGGCCTTGTGCTCCTGCCAGAAGCCGATGGCGCCGTTAAAGAGCAACATGACAGCGATGATTCCGAAATCGGCCCAGTCCCGTTCGAAGGCGGAGAGCACCGCCGCCGCCTCAATCATCCAGGGGATGGGGCCCCAGAAGTGGGCAAGAAACTTGACAAACGGATGAACGCGCTTCTCTTCGAGGGCGTTCGGGCCAAAGTCGGCCAGCCGCCGCACCGCTTCTTTCCCCGACAGGCCGCGGGTGTCCACGCCAAGCCGCTCCAGCGTGTCCGCCACCGATATCGATTGTGCTTCCTCGGGGGATAATGTTGCAGACATCTCGGCTTTTCTCCAGGTGTTGCTTCCTGTAGCGTCAAGCCCCGTCCCATGACGCATTCTCTTGCCTTGGGGGAACGTCTTTAGGGTTGGCCACCGCCGGCCGGGTATCCACGCATGTTGCCCGGCTTCCAGCCCGGGCTTTCCAAGCACCGGCTAATCACCCGTTTCGCCGCGCCGGCCGTTTCCGGGCGGGCCGGCGTTTGGGCTTGACCTTGTGAATGATGAACGACTTGCCGTGCCATCCGAAATCGAGGTATTCGGCGGCCTGGATACGCCGGTTGTTCTTGAGGAATTCGCGGAACGCCCGCTGTTCGCCTTTCTCCGGTGAACCGCCGTAGCAGTACCAGTCGTCGAAAGCGATGATGGTACCATCGCCCAAAACGGGCTTTACGAAACGCAATGTCGACGCGGCGGACGAATAGAGATCGCAGTCCACGAAGACCATGGCCGCCCGCGTGATGCCGTAGGTCTTGGGCTGCGTTCCGTCGAGGGTCTCGCTGTAAAACCCCGGCACGACCGTATAATCATCGGGCTTGGCGCGCATGCGGCGCATCACCTTGTGAAAATCCTCCAGCGATACCGCCATGGCGCCACGCCGCCATTGGTCATGGAGATCGTCCGCCGTGGGTTCCGGCAGTCCCTGGAAGGAATCGAAGGCGAAGAGGCGCGGTTCGGGATATTCCAGAACGCGGTATTTATAGGCCAGGCGGAAAGAACGCACGTTGCTCCCCGACCCGAATTCGAGGTAATCGCCCGGAATACGGTTCATGCGCAGCATAAAAAAGCACTTCCAGAAAAACTGGTCGAGCAATTCAATCATCCGTGCTTCGCGCTTCGCGGCGTAGCCCCGCCGATCAATGCGGTAAAAGGGGGAATCGGGAATCCCGGGCGGATTTTTCTTCTTCATGGCCATGGGCGTTCTCCACGCGGACCGGGCTGTTTCGCATCATACCCCCGTGTTGAACACCGCGCAACCGGTTATCCGTTTTGTGCCGTCTTTTCCCGGGAAAAAACTTGCCGGGCCCGTCAGGGGTGGGGCGGGCCCGGCACTTCCTGCATGGGGTTGCAGGGAGGGGAGGGGAGGAGGGGAGATATTATGGCTTTTTCCTGATCCTGATGGTGTACACGCCATCCTTATAATCGGTCTTCAGGCTTTTTGCATCGGCCGATTCCGGAAGCGTAATCGTCCGGCTGAACTTGCCGATGTGCCGTTCCTGGTACAACATCTTGCCGCCCGGTTCCTGTCGGGTGCCTGTTTCCGTCTCCGCTTCGACGGTGAGCACGTTGTCATTGACGCTCACATTGATCTTCGAGTTGTCACTGCCCGGGATCTCGAGACGCACGATGTACTCATCGCCCTTTTCCTGCAAGTCCATTTTCGGGCTGAAAGAAAACTGGGAGACCATGGGGCCGAAGTTTTGGCTCAGCCCAAAGCGCCCGAAGGTGCTGTTGAACATGGCGTCGATATGTTGCTGCATGCGCGACAGTTCCTGGAAGGGATCCCAGGTCTGCGGGTCGAAAGGCGGGGTCTGCGACAGGGGATCGGGAAAGGCCGGCGTGGCAAGCTGGAACGGCTTCGGTTCCCGCGTCGTCCCGGCGAACTCCGCCTTGCCCGTATCGCCCGTGAGCCGGGCCAACTGATGCCGCAAGCCGAAAAGCTGGTACCCCTGCGCGCCCACGGCCATCAGGAGCACCACCGCAAACACCACCAACGCACGCGTCTTGGTCCTTTCGGTCATGATCATTTCCTCCTGCTGGTTTGACCATTCACGCGGTCTTCCGTGCATGACATCCCCGAATCGAGGTTGCTCACGCACACACTGCCAAGGAAGGTGCATATGCCGTGCCAAGAAAATAAATAATCGGATAAGTAATTGTATAACAATAACTTACAGCTAATTTGACGCGACAGAAAAGTCACGACCGCACCGCAAATGCGGCACCCCCGAGAGCACTTGGGGCATGGGTGGCTGAAATCCGAAACAGGACATGAAAAGGGAACTCATCCGGGTTCAACCTGCTTCCGGGTGGGGCCGTTCCCCTGGTATACATCCGCGGACCGGCCGCAAGGCGGTGGACGAACACGGACGGTCACGGGCTTGGATCGCCAAGCCCCTTGTCGTCCTTGTTCGTCCGTGCCTCTCCTCTGGTAGAATCGCCGTCATACCTGAAAACCTTCGAGGAGAAACCCATGACCCGTGAGACGCGCCTTTTGCCGGTCCGGGCCATGACCGCGCCCCTCGTGCTCACCGTCTTCCTGGCGAACGGGGCGATCATGGCGCTGGAGTTGGTGGCGGGCGCGCTGGTGGCGCGGTACCTGGGGCAATCCCTCTACACGTGGACCGCGATTATCGGGGTCATTCTCGGCGGCATGTCGCTGGGGCATTGGGCGGGGGGACGCCTCGCGGACCGTTTTCCCTCGCCACGGCTGATGGGTTGGTTGTTTTTCCTTGCCGCCCTGGCCATTGTGGCCATTCTGTTGCTGAACCGGCTGGCCGGGGAAGACTTGGGCCTCGCCGCCCTTTCGTGGCCCGCGCGCATCGCGGCGCACATGATGGTCACCTTTTTCCTGCCCGCCGCCTTCCTGGGCACCATCAATCCCGTCGCCGCGCGGCGTGCCCTGGATGCCGGGGCCGGGGCCGGGCGCACCGTGGGCCGCATCTACGCGGCGGCGGCGGCCGGCAGCATTGGCGGGGTCTTTCTGACGGGCTTCGTGTTGGTGGCGTGGTGGCGCACCACCACCATCGTGGGTGCCCTGGCGGGCGCCATGGGAATGCTGGGCCTGGCCTGGTTTTTCGGGTCCCGTGATTCAATACGGTCGCGCCCCACGGGGACCGCGCAACGTGCGCGGATGCGGGACTGGTTCCTGCCGGGCGCCACGGTCTTCGTGTCGAACGCGGCGTTCATGGTGCTGGAACTGGCGGGTTCACGCATGGTGACCCGGGAATTCGGCCATGGTCTGCACACGTGGACCGCCATCCTGGGCATCGTCCTGGCCGGTATCACGGCGGGCAACTACCTGGGGGGGCGTGCCGCGGATCAGACCCCGCCGTCCCGCCTGCTGTCCATGCTTTTCGTGCTGGCCGCCGCGGCATGCCTGGGCACGCTCTGGACCCACGAACAGCTTCTGTTCCTGCTTCGCCCCACGGGCCTGCACCGGGTGACGCGCCTCGTGCTGCACACCTTCGGCGCTTTCTTCCTTCCTTCCCTCCTGTTGGGGATGATCGGGCCCGCCGTGGCGAAGTGGGCGCTGGCGCGCAACCCCGAGGCCGGGCGTGCCCTGGGGGCGGTCTACGCCTTCGGCGCCGTCGGCAGCGTGGCGGGGACGTTCCTTACCGGCTATTGGCTCGTGGATTGGCTCTGGCCTTCGGGCGCCCTGTTGGCGCTCTGCCTGGTGCTGACCGCCTGCGCGGTGCTTCACGGACGGCGCAGCCGCCTGGCGTGGTGCGCCTTCACCCTCACCCTGTTGCTCACGACGGGCGCGGTCATGCCGTCGCCCCTGGCGGCCCCCCTCCGCAACGCCCTGGAACTACCGGGGGCCGACCCGAGCCCGTTCATCCACGCGGATCATACCCAGTATTCCTGGCTTGGCGTGCGGGACCAATCGGGCGGCAAACGGTTGCGTGAGTTGGCCCTGGACAACCTGGTTCACACGGAGGCCAATCTCGACGATCCCCTCGACCTGCGTTTCCGCTTCTGGTGGATCTACGAAGGCGTCATGGCCCTGGCACATCCCGCGCCGATGCCGACAAGCATGTTGATGATCGGCGGCGGCGGCTACGTGTTCCCCCGTTACGTCGAGGTGGCACGGCCGGGGAGCCGGATCGAGGTGGCGGAGATCGATCCGGCGGTGACCCGGGCGGCACGGGACTTCTTCGATTTTCCACCGGACAGTACCATTCAGGCCCATGACCTGGACGGACGCAACCTGATGGAGGATCTGCTGCGTGACCGGGCAGGGACCTTCGACTACGTCATCGGTGATTCCATCAACCGCATCAGCGTACCCTTTCAATTGACCACCGTGGAGTTCACGAGAAAGGTCCACGATCTGCTCAACGACAATGGGCTTTACCTGTTGAACACGACGGATCGCTTCGACACGGGCCGCTTTACCGGCGCGATCATGTATACGTGCCGGCAGGTTTTCGCCAACGTTTACGCCTGCACCACGCGGCCCCGGAACGCGGGCCAGCGGGACACCATCATCATTATCTGCGCGAAGCGGCCTCTCGACCTGGACGACCTGGCAGGGCGAATCCGGAGCGTCCACCCTTCTTTCCCCGGCGAAGTTCTCCGTGAAAAAGAGATAGATCAACTCGTGGCGCGAAGCGGGCCGTGCCTGTTGGAGGATAACTACGCGCCGGTGGATAACCTGCTCTCCCGGGTGGGGGCGGATTATGAAAACCAACGGTACGAGGAAACGGAACGCCTGGGCCTCGCGTTGCTTGGAGAGGCACGCCGCTACCGCGACACCCGCATTTGGAACATGGCCGATAAGGACTATCGCCGGGTCATGGAGATTCTTCCGCTGAATCCCGAAGTGCGCGAGGAATTCGGCGAGACCTTGTTCAAGCGCGGACAATTCGAGGCGGCCGAAGGCCTGTTCGAGGAAGCGGCCGCGTGCGCGCCCTGGCGCGCCGTGTCCTATGCCCTGTGGGGCGATGCCCTTATGCGGCAGGGCCGCGCGGAAGATGCGTGCGCACCCTATCAGCGGGCCTATCAACTGGAGCCGGCGAATCCCGCGTACCGGGAAAAACTCATCCGTGCGCAAAATGAAATGCGTCTCGTGCCCACGTACAACTGGAACCGCAAGGCACCCGCGCCATGAAGGAGGGGCTGGAAAACACCCGCCCCGAAGGGAAGACGCGCCCCCGCCGGTGGGACCTCCGCATCGCGGCGGCCCTGTTCGTGACGGGGGCCTGTGCCGCCATGGTCTACAACGCCACCTGGGGCGGCCTGCCCCAGTTCTGGCAGAACGTCACCTTCATGCAGGGCATCATGTGGAGCTGCGGCCACGGCTGGGAAAATCCCATGGTCTCCGACGTACCCGGACTCCAGGCCTTTCTCGACAGCGAGACGGACTGTTTCGATTGTGGGGCCATCCCCGACGACGTGCGCGTCCTTCCCCGTGACACAAGCGGCATGACCGTCGAGGAAATCGGCGTCTACAACCCGCAGATGTTCTTTTTCGGCTTCCTGCCATGGCAGCGCTACCACCTCTACCTGGTTTTTTCGGTAACGGCCCTTTGGTGCCTTTTCGGCGTGTGCTGGTCGGCCCTGGGGCCCCTGGTGGGGCTTCTCTACGGGACCTCGGTGGTCGCGGCATACGGCCTGTTTCGCCTGGGCATGGGGCGGGTCATGTCCACCCTCTGCGCCGTGCTTTTCCTGGTATCCCCCCTCCACCTGCAAATGGCGCCCCACATCCGGGACTACGCCAAGGCGCCCTTTCTCCTGCTGGCCCTGCTGCTCATGGGCTGCCTCATCAGGCGGCACGTCCGGCCCATGGCCCTTCTCGGCGCGGCGCTGCTCTGCGGCGTGGTCATCGGTGTGGGCCTGGGGTTCCGCGCCGACCTGGCCATCGCGGCGCCCGCGTTTCTCACCGTGGTGCTCTTCCTGCTGCCCGGTCCGTTTTTCCGCACCCTTCCCTGGCGCATCGCGGCGTGCATGGTCTTCCTTCTGGGCTTCCTGGTGGCGGGCTATCCCATCCTCGTCGAGCTGTTCCGGGAGACCGGCCACTTCGCCCACGTGACGCTGCTGGGTTTTTTACACTACTGCGATCTCCGCCTCGGGGTTGCTTCGGACCTCTACCAGGTGGGCGGGCCCTACTCCGATTTCTACATCGTCAACATGGTGCAGACCTACATCCACCGGGCGGGCCTGCCCATGCCGCCGTCCACCCATTGGGACCCGCGCTACCACGAGGCCACCCAGGCCTTCCTGCGCGACTACGGGTTTCTCGTTCCCGGCGACCTGGTGCTGCGGGCCTACGCCGCCGTGCTCCGCGTGTTGGACGAACTGCGCATCAATCCCGCCGCGCCCTGGCCCCGGAACATCACCAACCCGCTGCTACAGCACCTCTACACGATTCGCGCATTGCTTTTCGACCACCTCCCCGGCCAGGGCCGCTACCATGTTGTCCTCGCCCTGGCGCTCATCGCCTGCCGCCGCGTCCGATGGGCCTTCGGCGCCCTCTTCCTCCTCCTCTACTTCGCCGGCTACACCGCCCTGCAATACAACCTCCGCCACGTGTTCTATCTCGAGTTCATGTCCCTCTGGGCCACGGGCTTCCTGGTGCAGCAACTCGTCACCGGGACACGGATTCTGCGCGGCGGCGAGACGCGCGCCGCGTTCCTGCGCTGGTGGCCCGGGGGACGGCGGCTCCTGTTGCGCGTGGCCACCGTGGCCCTCGTGTCGGCCCTGGTGTTGACCCTGCTGCTCTGGGGGATGCGCTGGCGACAGCATTACACCTTGGGTGCGCTTCTGGAGCAATGCGGCACGGCAACCCTGGAGCCCCTGCCCTGGAAAACCTCGGGCCGGGCCGACGGCCTCATCACGGTGCCCGGATTCGCATCGCTGGACAACCTGCCGCCCCAACAGGCCGGTCTGCCCACCCAGTCGGAATATCTCGTGGTGGCCTTGCACGGGCCGGGCGCGCCTGTCCCGGTCCGTTTCGCCTTCACGGCCGACGATGCCGAACACTACGATTTCAGCCGGGACTTCCAGGTGAGAACGCCCCCCGGCGGCGATACCCGGGTTTACTTTCCCCTGTACTACACGGAGGAAAGCCGCTTCCAGGGTATCCTCATCCCGCCCGAATACCACGGGCGCATCACCGGTGTGTACCGAGTGCTAGGGGCGGAACACATCCCCTTCTGGCCGACCCTGTGGCTTCCCCCGGACTGGCGGACACGGCCCCGCTACCAGGTGATGACACGATAACCGTACCGCGGCATTGGCGAAATCAGGGTGTTTTTTCCGTGCCATTCGTGGAAGCGCGTTCCATCCCCGATCATCGGGTTTCCTTAACCCGGCCGGGTAAGGGAATGGTTTTCCGGAAATGGGTTTGACACGATGCCGGATCATGTGGCGGTCTCGCTGAATCCGGGCTTTCGCAAAACGCCAACAGTCGTGCCGCGGCGAGCGGGTCTGCTAGAATAGGGCTACCATGAATCTTCCCAACAAACTCACCATGGCGCGCTGCATGATGTCCCTGGTCTTCGTGGTGCTCATGTCCTTCGAGAACCTCGTTTGCTACGTGGTGGCCTATACCCTGTTCGCCGTGGCCGCCATCACCGATCACTACGACGGCCGCATTGCCCGCAAACGAAACCTCGTCACCAACTTCGGGAAACTCTTCGATCCCGTGGCGGACAAGGTGCTTATGCTGTCCGCTTTTCTCGTGATGATTCCCATGGAGGATCTGCGCACGCCGCCATGGGCGATCATGGTCATCCTGGCGCGTGAGTTCGTCATTACCGGGGCCCGTTCCCTGGCGGCCTCCGAAGGGGTGGTGATTCCCGCGAACAAGTGGGGCAAGCGCAAGACCGTGTTTCAGATGATCCATGTGTTCACGTTCCTGTTTTTCGCCATGGCCCTCCTCTTCCTGCGCACCTTCGAGGGCGCGGCCGCGTACGTGCCGGGAGGTGTGGACTCCTTCGCCGTCTACATCGGCCGGGCCTCCCTGGCGTCGATTGTTTTCGTGGCGGCCTACACGGTGTATTCGGGTATCCAGTTTGCCCGGATCAACTGGCGACTGCTCCGCCTGGACGACCTGTAATGGATGGGGCCGCCCCATCACGCGCCGTCATCGACCTGGAGGCCTACGCCCACAACCTCCATGAAGTCCGGCGCATCATCGGAAAGAAGGTGGGTATCGCCGCGGTTGTGAAGGCGAACGCCTATGGTCATGGCCTGGCGCCCGTCGCCCAACGGGCCTTGCAGGAAGGGGCCGCCATGCTGGCGGTCGCCACGGTCGAGGAGGGGATGGCCCTGCGCGCCGCGGGCCTGGACGGCCCCATTCTCGTCATGGTGCAGCCCGGCCGCGACGCCCTGCCCGAGGCCGTCGCCCACCGGCTCACCGTGATGATTGGTGACGTGCGGACGGCCGAGGCGCTGGGACAACTGGCCCACCGCGCAAAACGCGTAGTGGCGGTCCATTGCAAAATTGACACCGGCATGGGCCGCCAGGGATTTGATGTGGCCGAGGCCCGGGAGGCCATTGAATACATTACACGCATTTCCCACATCGACATCGAGGGGATTGCCACCCATTTCTGTTCCGCGGACATTCCGGAAGACACGTACACCATGGGCCAGGTTCGGGCGTTCAGGCATCTTCTCCGCCAACTGGAGCGCTCCGGCATCCCCTACGAGGTGACCCACGCGGCCAACAGCGCGGCCCTTCTCAACTATCACGCCAGCCATTTCGACCTGGTGCGCCCCGGACTGATGACCTACGGGGTGGGCACCACCGTCAAGCCCGCCGCGCACGCGGACTTGCGTCCCGTGCTGAGCTGGCGCACGCGGGTGATCCAGGTGCGCCATTTCAAGGAGGGATCCAGCGTGGGCTACGGCCGAACCTATGTTACGCCCGCCCCCATGACCGCCGCCGTGCTTCCCGTGGGTTATGCCGACGGGTACCGGCACGCCCTGTCCAACCGCGCCGACGTGTTGATTCGCGGCCGGCGCTGTCCCGTTCGCGGCGCTGTGAGCATGGACCAGATCCTGGTGGAGACCACCCACCTTGGCGAGGTTCGAGCCGGGGATACGGCCACCCTTATCGGCGCCGACGGGGACGAGCGGATTACCGCCGAGGAACTGGCCCGCGCCGCCGACACCATACCTTACGAAATCCTGGCCGGAATCGGTCCCCGCGTGGCGCGGGAGTACGCGTGAAGCGGCATCATGTCCACCCTCTACTACATTGATGGCTACAACGTGCTCCACAAGTCACGCCGCCTTCGTCATCTCATTGCCACGGATAACGAAACGGCGCGGGAGGGGCTTATTGACAAGGTGGCCCACCTGTGCAGCACCACGCGGAACCGGGCGATCATCGTCTTTGACGGACGTGGCCGAAACGTGGCCGAAACCGTGGCGCACTACCGGGGCGTGCCCAACATGGAAGTGCGTTACGCGCCGCAAAACAGCACCGCCGATGCCGTGATCGAGCGCGCCGTTTACCGCCACGAGAACCGCCTTGACGTGGTTGTGGTGAGCAACGACCGGGGGCTCAGGGACCTCTGTGCCGGCATGGGCGCCATGGTAATGGGCGCCGACAGCTTTCTCGAAGTCTGCCGTGGCAGCCGTGCCGATACCACCCAGGTGCTCACCCAATCACGGAACGAGCAGCCCGCCTCAATCGAAGACGGCCTTAGCCGGGAAGTCCTGGAAGCCCTGAAGAAACTGCGCGAATCACTCGAATAGGCGCACCGCCTCAATGCCTCAAGCATTCGCGGGGATGACGCGCGCGGCACGGACGGTCCGCAGGTTGGCTCTGGGCAGCGGTGCCCTTCCGATTTCCTCGTTCCCACGGTTCTCCGTGGGAACGCCTGTGACGGGCGTCCCGCCCACGCCGCGACGGTACCGCCTAGACTCACGCGTTTCGTGGCGGTATGATGCTCTTGTGCGGGTGATGGTTGCCCGTCCAAATCAACCCACGGTGTAATGTGTCCATGAAACAGGTTCTCGTCAAAGGCGGAAAAGTCGAGGTGGTGGAGGTTCCGCCGCCGGGGCTTTCCCCGGGTATGGCGCTGGTGGCGGTGACCCACTCGCTCATCAGTTCGGGCACGGAGTCGGGCTTTGTCTCGGACGGCGGCACGGCGGGCTATGTCCTGAAAAAGGCCCGGGACCCGCTCAACCTGGAAAAGGTGAAGCGGAAACTGGCGAGCGTGGGGGTGAAGGGCACCATCGAGGTGATCAAGTCGAAGCTCTTCGAGTTCCAGGCGCCGGGCTACAGCACCGCAGGGGTTATCGTGGAGTGCGCGGAGGACGTGCCCGGTTTCGCCGTGGGCGACCGCGTGGCGTGCTCGGGCGTGGGCTATGCTTCCCACGCGGGGTACAACGCGGTTCCCCATGCCCTGCTGACGCCCATCCCGGACGGGGTCGATTTCGAGGAAGCGGCGTTCGTCACCCTGGGTGCCATCGCCATGCAGGGTGTGCGCCGTGCCGAGCCGCAGTTCGGCGAGACCTTCGTCGTTTCCGGCTTGGGGCTCCTGGGGCAACTGGCGGCCCAGGTGGCCCGTGCCGCGGGGTGCCGGGTCATCGGTTGCGACCCCATCGCCGCGAAGCGCGAACTGGCGCGGGAACTGGGCGCGGAAGCGGTCTGCGCGCCGGATCGGCTGGCCGATGTGGTGGCCGAGTGGACCGGCGGCTACGGCGCGGACGCGGTGCTGGTCTGCGCGGCGTCGAAGGGCAGCGAGGTCACGAACCAGGCCCTGGATTGCTGCCGCCAGAAAGGGCGCGTGGTGGTGGTGGGCGCCGTGGGTATGAATCTCCAGCGGGAGCCGCTTTACCTCAAGGAACTCGATTTTCGTCTCTCCTGCTCTTACGGCCCCGGTCGCTACAATCCGGCCTACGAGGAAAAGGGGTTGGACTATCCCATTGGTTACGTGCGCTGGACCGAGGGCCGCAACATGGGCGAATTCCTCCGCATGATCGCCGAGGGCAAGGTCCGGGTCAAGCCGCTCATTTCCGTGGAGCATAGCGTGGACGACGCGGCCGATGCGTACCAGGCCATCCTGGGCGGGGACGAGAACACCATCTCCGCGATCATCACCCATGGTCCGCCGCCGGAGACCTTCACGGCGCCCGAACGGGTGCAGATGGTAAACATGGAAACGCCGGTTTCCGGCGAGGTGGGCGTGGCGGTCATCGGCGCCGGGTCTTTCGCCACCGCCTACCACCTGCCCGGCCTGAACAGGATTCCCGGCGTACGCATCGAGGCGGTGGTGGCCCGCACCGGGAGCAAGGCGAAGGCGTCCGCCGAAAAGTTCGGCGCGCGCTATTGCGCCACGGACTACCGGGAAGTGCTGGCCGACGACCGGGTCTTGGCGGTGGTCGTCGCCACGCGCCACAACCTCCACGCGGAAATGACCCTCGCCGCCATCGAGGCGGGGAAGCATGTTTTCGTGGAGAAGCCCCTGGCCCTGACCGTCGCGGATTGCGAACGCATAGCCGAAGCCGCGACGGAACGGGGCGTGCTGGTTACGGTGGGCTTCAACCGCCGTTTCTCCGCCCATGCGCGGGCCGCGAAGAAAGCCCTCGACGGCACGCCGGGGCCGCGCATGATTCTCTATCGCTGCAACGCCGGCCCTCTTCCGCCGGATCACTGGACCCGTGATCCCGGGGTGGGTGGTGGACGCATCCTGGGGGAGGCGGTGCATTTCTTCGACCTGGGCTGCTGGCTGGCGGGCTCGGAGGTGGTGAACGTGACGGCAGGTGGCATCCGGTCGGATTCGGCCCTGTCGCCGCCGGAAGACAACCTCAGCGTACACCTGCGCTTCCAGAATGGTTCGTCCGCCACGGTGATCTACACGACCCTCGGCCATCTTGGCCTGGGCAAGGAGCGGGTGGAGGCTTACGCGGGCGGGGGCGGCGTGGTGATCGACGATTTTCGCGGCGTCACCTTCGCGGGCCTTCGGGGCAAGAACGCCCATGGCCGCGCCGAGGACAAGGGCCAGTTCGCCATCATGGAACATTTTATCCGCGCCGTTCGCGGGGAAGGCCAACTCGACATCACCGCCGAGGACGGTCTCCGGGCCACCCGCATTGCCGTCGAGGCCCTCGGCGCGGGGGGCAAGGCATCGCCGTGAAGGTCTGCCTGCTCAACGTGATCCACGAGGCCTGCGACAAACGGGTCTTCCAGAAGGTGGCCCGCAGCCTGGTCGGCGCGGGCCACGAGGTGGTTTCCATCGCCCCGTCCCGGGAAGCCCTGCCGAAGGAATCCGGGGGCGTGCGCTTCGTTCGCATTCCCCCGGCGGCCTCGAAAAAGGGGCGGTTGGTTTCGGTGGGACGGCTCATTCGCCTGGGGCGGCGTGAACAGGCCGACGTGTACCTCGCGCCCGAACCGGAGTCGTGGGTGGCGGCCCTGTGCATCAAGTTCGTGGCGGGCGGCAAGGTGGTCTTCGACATGCACGAGCACGTGCCCACGGAGTTCGCCAAGTTCTTCCCCCGTCCTTTCCGGGGTTTGATGACCTGGCTCACGGTGCGCTTCATGCGCCTCTTCGCGCGCTACACCGATCTCGTCATCCTCACGCGGGACAGCTTCGAGGCCGAGTGGTCGGGCCTCAAGGTGCCGCGGGTGACGGTGATCAATACCAACCACCTCCAGCCCCCGTGCGACGACGCGCCGGAGGCATTGAAGGCTCGCTACGCCCACCGTCCCACCCTCATTCACCAGGGCCAGTTTGGCGACGTGCGCGGGTCGTACCAACTGCTGGACGCCATGAAGCTGCTGGTCAGGGACTTCCCGGACATTCGGTGTATTGTGCTGGGCGATTACGTTTTCGGCGACGAGGCGGACTACCGCCGGGCCATCCAACGGGCGGGACTCGAAGAGCACCTCCTGCTCCCCGGCACCGTGCCCTTCGATGCCGTGCCCGCCTTTATCAGCGTGGCGAAGGTGGGGCTGATCCTTTTCCAGCCCGGCCCGCGCAACCACACCCTCGCCATGCCCCACAAGCTATTCGACTACATGCGCGAGAGCACCCCCGTGGTCGCCCCGGATTTCGCCATTGAAGTGGCGCGTATTGTCCGGGAGGCCGACGCGGGTGTCCTGGTGGACGTGACCTCCCCGGAAGCCATCGCGGGGGCCGTCGGCGGCCTGCTGCGGGACCCGGCGCGGGCGGCCCGGTTGGGGGCCAATGGCCGGCGTATCGTGGAAGAGAAGTACAACTGGCAACAGGACGAACAGCGTTTGCTGGCGGCCTTCGCCAGGCTGGAAGGAAACCGCTGAGGTGTGCGGCATCGCGGGCATGGCGGGACGGCGCGACGAGGCGCTGGTCCTTCGCATGACGGAGCTCCTGGCCCATCGCGGCCCGGATGACGCGGGATGCCATGCCGAAGAGGGGATCACGCTGGGTCATTGCCGCCTGAGTATCATCGATCTCGACGGCGGCCATCAGCCCATGGCCTACGGGGACGGCCGCTACTGGCTCGTCTACAACGGCGAGGTTTACAACTACCGGGAACTGCGCCGGAATCTCGAAGCCCGGGGCCATGTCTTTCGCACGAGGTCCGACACGGAGGTGATCCTCGCAGCCTATGCCGAGTATGGCGACGAATGTGTCACCCATTTCCAGGGCATGTTCGCCTTCGCCCTGTGGGACGGCACGGAACGGCGGCTCCTGCTGGCACGCGATCCCATCGGCGTGAAGCCCCTCTACCATGCGCAAGTGGGCGACACGCTCTACTTTGCCTCCGAGATGAAGGCGCTCCTGGCCTGTCCCGGGATTGGTCGCGCCATGGATCCCGAGGGGCTGGACGATTACCTCGCCTTTCTCCACACGGTGCCGCCGCGCACCATTTACCGCGCCATTCGCCAGTTGCCTCCCGCCCACATCGCGGTGTGGAAGGCGGGCACACTCACCATGCGCCGTTACTGGCGATTGCGAACCGATCCCGTGGCACGTCCCGAGAAGGACTGGCTGGAGGAACTCGACGCGGCCCTCAGCGAGACCGTGGCCAGGTACCTCCTCGCCGACGTCCCCCTGGGCGTGTTCCTCAGCGGCGGGCTGGACTCGTCGTCCATCGTCCACTACATGAAACAAGAGGGGGGCACGCCGCGGACCTTCACCATCGGCTTCGGTCGAGAGGGTGCCCTGTATGACGAAACGAAAGAAGCCCGAGGCCTGGCGCAACACTTGGGCACCAACCACCACGAACAGACCGTCGAGGCCGACGTGGCCACGCTGCTCCCCGCCATGGTGTCCCATTTTGATGAGCCCTTCGGCAACCCCACCGCGCTGCTGTCCTACGTGTTGTGCGAGACGGTGCGCAGACGGGTGAAGGTGGTCCTTTCCGGCGATGGTGGCGACGAGTGTTTCGGCGGCTACCCGCGCTACCGGGGCGTGCAGGTGGCCGAGACGTACCGGAAGCTCCCCGCCTGGTTTCGGGGTGGCGTGATCGATCCACTGGTACAGTTGCTCCCCGAAAGCACCCGGGGCTTCCATGCCTTGCGCAGGCTTCGCGCCTTCTCGGCGGGCTCGCTCCTCGACCCGGTCGATATGTACGCGGGTTGGCTGAGTCACTACACCCACGATCAGCGGCAGGCCCTCTACACGGGCAGTTTGCGCCGTGAACTCGCCGGCCGTGATCCGCTGGATCATCTTCGGCAACTGGCGGATGAATCCGGCACGAATGACCCGGTGACGCGGGCCATGTACATTGACGTAAACGCCTTCCTGCCCAACAACGTGCTGCACTACGGCGACCGCATGAGCATGGCCCACGGGCTGGAGGCGCGGGTGCCCCTGGCGGATCACCGGCTCATCGAACTGATGGCCGGCGCGCCGGGCGACCTGAAAGTCAGGGGCCGTGTTTCGAAGTATCTCCTGCGCCGGCGAATGGCGGGCCGTCTCCCCGGGGCCGACGTGCGGCGCGGAAAACAGGGATTCAACCCGCCCATGGGCGCGTGGCTCAATACCCGTCTGCGGCCCCTGCTGGAGGAGTGCCTCTCCGGCGAGACCCTGCGGCGGCGTGGTTTCTTCGAAGCCGCGGCCGTCCACGCCATGGTACGCGACCACCGCGCGGGACGACGGGACCACACCTGGCGCCTCTGGGCGCTGATCGTCTTCGAGCAGTGGCAGCGGCAGTACCTGGATTGAGTGCGGCAGCCCGGTATGGAGTGCGGCAGCTTGCTGCCCCCTTTCTTGTGGTCCATCATATTTCCTGCGCACCAGTGAAATGGTCAAGAAGCGGCAGGCCGCCGGTATGGAAAGCGGCAGCCTTCCGGTGGCCGGCCCCCCACCCCTTTCTGCTATACTCGCGTTCTAGCTGATTGGCACAACAGGCGGAATATGACCAAACTTATCATCCAGATCCCGTGCTACAACGAGGAAGAAACCATCGGCGTGGCGCTGGATGCCCTGCCCCGGGAGATTCCCGGGGTAGACGTGGTCGAGTGGCTTATTATCGACGACGGCTCAACGGACCGCACGGTGGAGGTGGCCCGTGCCCATGGCGTGGACCATGTGGTGAGCAACCATATCAACCGCGGCCTGGCGCGCGCTTTCACGGCCGGCCTGGATTACTGCCTGAAGAACGGCGCGGACATCATCGTCAACACCGACGCGGACAACCAGTACAACGCCGATGACATTCCCAAGCTGATTGCCCCCATTCTGCGTCGCGAGGCGGAGATCGTGGTGGGCGAGCGCCCCATCAACGACACGGATCATTTCTCTCCCACGAAAAAGGTCTTGCAGAAGCTGGGGTCGTGGGTGGTGCAGATGGCGAGCGGCACCAAGATCCCCGACGCCCCCAGCGGCTTCCGCGCCATGACCCGCGAGGCCGCGACCCGCCTGGATGTTTTCGACAACTACACCTACACGCTGGAAACGATCATCCAGGCCGGGCGGAAGAACATGTCCATCACGTCGGTGCCCATTCGCACCAACGACGAGCTGCGTCCCTCGCGGCTGGTGAAGAATATCCCGACCTACGTACAGCGGTCGCTTTTCACCATCGTCCGTATTTTCATGACCTACCGGCCCTTCCGGTTCTTCACCTTTCTCGGTGGCATCGGTATCCTGCTGGGACTCGTTCCGACCATTCGATTCCTCATTTTCTATTTTCACGGACAGGGTGACGGGCATATCCAGTCCCTCATCTTTGCCGTACTCTTTATCGGTCTCGGCGTCACCATGATTGCCGTGGGCCTCATGGCGGAACTGATCACCGTCAACCGCCAGTTGCTTGAGGAGATCCGCTGGCGCATCCGGGAAATGGAATACCGCGAACACGCGCGGCGTTTTGGCCGCTAGCCCGGATATTCTAGCCCGGATATTTCACCCACCCCGTCGTGAGCATGTACCGATGGAGCCAGGCCAGGGGCCTGGCGAAACGAGGCGGACGACAGCGCGTGGAGTAGTTCACCGAACGGGACAGGTCCTTGCGATGGCCCGGGATACGCGTGCGCAACAGGAGGCTGGTGAAATATCCGGGCTGGATCCCTTGCCCCTGGAAAAATATCACGAAAACGTGTTTGCCCCGCCCTTCCGTCATGCTCGCGGACGCGGGGATGACGGAATTACTTTTCTTTGGAGCCACGGTTCTCCGTGGCGATGAAATACTTGGTTCCGGCTCGGCCCGGTCAGGAAAGGAGAACACCATGGAAAAGCGCGCCGGACTCATCATTCTCTATATCGGGCTTTTCGCCGCCTTGGTGGCTGTCGTACCCCTCATGCGTTTCATCTATTTCTTTATCACGGGAAGCGAAGACGCCCGGTTGCTTCCCCTGTTGGTGTTTCTTTCCCTGCTCACGCTGGCGGTTTTGCTGGTTCTTGGGGGCTGCATCCTGCGCGTTCTCGCCCGACAGGGCGAAGCCATCCGTCGGCTCCAGGTGAAGGACGGGCAAAGCCGTTCGTAAGGGATGTACAGGCGCGCCAAGGATGCCTGTCCCTTCGCATTTTACCGGCCCCGGTTTTGAAAAAACGGCCCCCGCGCCAAGGGGCGGAGGCCGTCGTTTGTCGTGTTTCCGGTGATTAACAGATGCCGAAACGCTTCTCGGCCATGAGGGCCTCCACGCCGCGATCGCTCACGGGGGTATACCCGGCGAGCGGCTTAATCTGCGTGTGGTAGGCATCGACGATCCAGTGGGGCTGCGGGAAGAAATCGTCTTCCTGTTCGTAGGCCGGGACGATCCAGTTTTGGGCGCCCACGACCGCCGGGGGTGCGTCGAGGTAATCGAAGGCCATCTGCGTGACGTTGCCGGCGATGGTGTGAAGGAAGCTGCCTCGTTCACAGGCATCGCTCGACAGGATGAGCTTGCCGGTTTTCTTCACCGATTCCACCAGCATGTCGTAGTTGAAGGGCACCAGGCTGCGGCCGTCGATCAATTCGACCGAGACCCCGTGCTCCTTCTCCAGGATGGCGACGGCCTCCTGGGCGCGGTAGAGGGTGGCGCCGAAGGTGAGCAGGGTGAGGTCGCTGCCTTCCTTCACCATGTTCGGCTCGCCCAGGGGGATGCGGTAGTATTCTTTCGGAACGCCCTCGGGATGAATGGTCTCGGTCTGACCGTAGAGCCGCTGGCTCTCGAAGAAGATGACCGGGTCCGAGCCGCTCAGCGCGGTGGCGATCATGCCCTTGGCGTCATAGGGCGTGGCGGGGAAGACCACCTTCAGCCCGGGGATGTGGGCGCAGAGGGTGGTCCAGTCCTGGGAATGCTGGGCGCCGTACTTGCTCCCCACGGAGACGCGCATGACCATGGGCATTTGGCAGAAGCCGCCGGACATGGCCTGCCACTTGGCCATCTGGTTGAACACTTCGTCGCCGGCGCGGCCGAGGAAGTCGCAGTACATCAGTTCGACCAGGGCGCGGCCCCCTTCGAGGGCGTAGCCCACGCCGGTGCCCACGATGGCGGCCTCGGAAATGGGGGAGTTGAAAAGGCGGTGGTAGGGCAGGCACTCGGTCAGGCCCTGGTAGACGGCGAAAGCGCCGCCCCAGTCGCGGTTTTCTTCACCATAGGCCACCAGCCGGGAGTCATGGTAGAAGTGGTGCAACACGGATTCGAAAATGGCTTCGCCGAAGGTGACCGCCTTGTTGCCCTTGAGCACTTTGCCATTCTCGGCAATGCCCTTGCGGGACTTCTTGGCGATGAGCTTTACCCGGGGGCACTCTTCCATGGGCATGAGCACGTCGCCCTCGCGGATGCCCGGAAGGTCCTCGTCAATTCGGTTCGAGAACATGATGGGCGCCACGCCCGCGTCGGCCGTGAGCTTCAGGTAGGGCGAAATGGCTTGGTCGGTGGCCAGCTTGGCCGCCTTGGTGATCTTGCGTTCGGCGTAGGCCTTGATGGCGTCGAGATCGGCCTGCTTGGCCACGCCCGCCGCGATGAGCTTTTCGCCGAACTCGACGATGCAGTCGGCCTTGCGCCACATCTCGATCTCTTCGCGTTCACGGTAGGAGGACTGGTCGCTCGGGGAGTGGCCGGTCTGGCGGTAGCACTGCACGTCGAGCAACACGGGACCGTCGCCCTTGAGCAGGATCGCCTTCTTGCGCTTGTAGGCCTCGGCCACGGCGAGGGGATTGTTTCCGTCCACGGTTTCGGCGTGCATGTTCTCGGGATTCACGCCCGAACCGATGCGGGAAATGAAGTCATAGCCCATGGTCTCGCCGATGGGCTGGCCGCCCATGCCGTAGAAGTTATTCATGAAATTGAAGAGCATGGGGAGGCCGCCCCGGTACGCGCCGTCCCAGAGCTTCTTGAACTGGGCCATGGAGGCGAAGCCGAGGGCTTCCCACACCGGACCGCAGCCCGAGGAGGCGTCGCCGATGTTGGCGACGGAAATGCCGGGCTGCTGCTGGCATTTCTTGAACAGGGCCGAGCCTGTGGCGATGTCCGCGCTGCCGCCCACGATGGCATTGTTCGGATAGATGCCGAAGGGCGTGAAGAAGACGTGCATCGAACCGCCCAGGCCCTTGTTGAAGCCCGTCTCGCGGGCGAAGATCTCGGCCAGCAGACCGTAGATCAAAAAGTCCACGCCGCGCTCTTCCGCTTCCGTTGTTTTGAAGGCGTTGCGGACCCCGACCTTCAGGCCTTCCCAGTCGGGTTCGTGGGTTTCGACGGTTTTCAGCACGCGCCCGTCCCAGAAGGAGGTCATCACCGCTTCCAACTCCGCGCCCTGGAGGTCTTCCACGGCACGCAGGCCCTTGGCGATGACCTCGCCATGGCTGCGGTGGCTGCCCCAAATGTGATCCTCCACGCCAAGGTGGATGCACTCGCCCACGGCGGCGGCTTCCTGCCCCAGGGAGAGGTGGGCGGGACCGGCGTGCATGTAGCTCACGTCGCCGTACTTCTGCGTTTTCTTGATGCTGTCAAGCATGGACTCGAATTCGCGAATGAGCACCATGTCGCGGTAGATCCGCAGGCAGCGGCCCGCCGACAGGTCCTTGTTGTCCTTGATCTCCTGCTTGACCGTCTTCTTGTACTGGTTGACCGGAATGGCGCCCACTTTTACCTGCGTGGCTTTACGCACCTTCCGGGGATCGACCATGATTGATTTTGGCATGTTCTCAAACCTTCTTTGTCTTGAGGACCCGCGCTTTTGCGGGCTCTTCCCCGGTTAAAAATCCGCGTTCTCCAGGATCTCTTTCAGCCGGCCCATGAACTGCGCCGACACGGCGCCGTCAAGAACCCGGTGATCACTGGAAAGAGTAAGCTTCATGATCGGGCGAATCTGCATGCCGCCGTCGATGACGACCACCCGGTCCTTGATCTGGCCGACGGCGAGGATGGCACTGTCGGGCTGGTTGATGATGGCCGTGAAGGTGTCCACGCCGAAAGCTCCCAGGTTCGACACCGTGAAGGTGTTGCCGGAGTAATCCTCTGGCGTGAGCTTGCCGGCCTGGGCCTTTCCGGCCAGTTCCTTCGTCTCCCGGTTGATGTCCTGGAGCGATTTCTTCTGGATTTGTTTGATCACCGGAACGATAAGTCCCTCGGGCAGGGCCGTGGCGAAGCCGATGTTAATGTCCGGCAGTTCCTCCACCGCGTCGCCCAGCCAGCGCGCGTTAACCTGCGGGAAATCCTGGATGGCCCGCGCCGTGGCGCGCAGCACGAGGTCGTTGAAGGAAGGCTTGAAATGGGGCAGGCTGGTGCGGAAAGCCACCGCGTTCTTCATGTCCACCTCGACGGTGATGTAGAACTCGGGCGCGGAGAACTTGCTCTGTACCATGCGCTCCGCGATGATGCGGCGCATGGGAGTGAGCGGAATCACCTTGCCTTCGCCGCTCGCCTCGGGGAGGGGGGCCTGGGCCGCCGCCGCGGGACCGGAGGCCAGTGCCTGGCGCACGTCTTCCTTCAGTACATGACCGCGCGGACCGCTGGCCGGCACGGCGGTGAGGTCCACGCCCTCCATCTTCGCCATGCGGCGGGCCGAGGGGGTGCTGGGCACCGATTCCTGCGCCTCGTGATAGGCCAGCACGTCTTCTTCCAAAACCCGGCCGCCCGGACCCGAACCCGGCAGTGCCCTCGCGTCGATATCCAGGCGTTTGCCCGCGGCACGGGCGCGGGGCGAGGCAAAACCTTTCCCCGCCGACGGAACCGGCGCTTCGGATGGCGCGGCGGGAGCCGCTTCGGGTGCGGGAGCCGTTTCGGGCGCGGCGGCCTCGGACGCGGGCGTTGGCGCCGGGGATGCCGCCGGAGTGCTCTCCGTGCCCACGGCATACTGGGCCAGGTCGGGCAGGTCTTCGTCGGCCGCGCCCACGAGGGCGACCACCGTCAGCACGGGAACCTCCACCTCTTCCGGAACGAGGATCTTCCGAAGTACGCCCGTCGCCGTGGATTCGCACTCAATTTCGGCCTTGTCGGTCTGGATCGTGAAAATCGGTTCACCTTCCGCAACCGAGTCTCCTTCCTGCTTGAGCCATTGCGTGATTTCGGCCTCCTCCACGCTTTGGCCCATTTGAGGCATGATAATTTCTTGCATGGTGCCACGGTCCTTTCGTGTCGCCGGCGCGCGCTGCGGGCCCCTAGGCCCGGATGACGCGAACGCCCCTTTTCTCGACGCCCCGCACGAATGACGGGTCGATTTCCTTGTTTGTCACGAGGATGTTCACATCCTCGAAGCTGCCCGCATGGGAAAACTTCACCTTCCCCGCTTTCTCGCTGTCGGCCAGAAGCACCACCTCCCGCGCCCGGCCCATCACCAGCTCCTTCGTAAACGCCTCACCGGGGTCGGTCGTGGTCAGCCCCTCGTCCAGCGTCATGCCCAGGGTGCCCATGAAGGCCTTGTCGATGTGCAGCTCCGCCAGAAGATGGCGTGTCAGCGTGCCCACCATGGTCTGGCTCAGCCGCCGCAATTCCCCCCCGATGAGTATTACCCGCGGTCCCTTGCCCGCCAGTTCCCAGGCCGCCCGCAGGGAGTTCGTTACCGCCGTCACCCCGGCGTGCTCGCCCAGCAGACTCGCCAGCGCCAGTACCGTGCTGCCCCCGTCGAGATAGATCGTATCATCCGGCTGGATGAGGCCCAGCGCGGCTTCCGCAATGCGCCGCTTCTCACGGTGGGCGATGACCGCCTTGTCGTCGAACAACGGTTCTTCCAGGCGGCGATTCTCGAGCATGGCCCCGCCATGCACCCGACGCACCTCACCCAACCGCTCCAGCTCCTCCAGGTCGCGGCGTACCGTGGCCGGGGACACGTGCAACTCCTCACACAGGTCATCTACCCGCGCCACGCGGTTTTCATGTAGAATGGCCCGCAGCCGGTTGAGCCGTTGCGGAGCCAGTTCTTTCTGTTTCGCCGATGCGGTTGCCATGGAGGAATGCCACGCGGTTGAAAGATTTTGATGGAATAGTATACAATCCTGCTCGATTTGAGCAAAAACAATCATACACCATCGTCCAAGCCCAATGCAAGCGCTTTTCGGGTGCCATTTGCGAAAAGACGATTATCAGCGAAACCATCCCAATGGGCCGGCATGTTGCAGGAACCGCCATTTCGCAAAGGCCTCCCGGGAACGTTCGCGACCGGTTTAGGCGTTACCTGGGTACGAAGGGGCCTTTCCCGCAACCCGGGGATGGCCGGTTCGGGACTTGAGCCCCGTGACCGCCAGGGGGATTCCTGCCCCACGATGAAGAACCGTCAGTAAATCGATGGGTTCCGAGAGACCCGAAAAGCGAAAAATCGGACTTTAAGAACCTTCTCGTCCCGCAAGGGTAATTTGGAGCGGCACCATGAAAACAGTCTACGTGTATTCCGGTCTGCTCATTATGGGCCTGCTCTTTTCGCAAATGGAGCTTTGGGTTACCGGAGCGCATTACGAAGCCTTGGTCCACGTTATCAAGCTTATGACCATGTGGGCCCTGGCGTTCATCATGATCCGCGTGGGTTATGAGTTCGACCTGGTGAAATCCGACATCAAAAGGTACACGTGGGATTACTTCGTTGCCGCCACGGCGGCCACGTTTCCGTGGGTTTTGTGCTCCTTCTACTTCGTGTGGTTTCTATTGCCCGCTGGGGCCGGACAGTCATTGGACGCATGGAAAGACGCGTTGCTTACGGCGCGTTTCGCCTCCCCCACGTCGGCCGGGGTGCTTTTCGCGATGCTTGCCGCCGCGGGCTTGAGCGCCACCTGGGTATTCAAGAAGGCGCGTATTCTCGCCATATTCGATGATCTTGACACCATCTTGTTCATGATCCCCCTGCAGCTTATTTTCGTCGGCCTGAAATGGCAGTTGGGCGTCGTGTTTCTTGTTGTGACGCTCCTGGTATGGCTGGCCTGGAAATACATGCACGTCCTGAAGATTCCCATCACGTGGCCGTGGGTCTTTTCATATTCGACCGTGTTGGTGATAATATGCGAAGCAATCTATTTTTCAAGCCACCTCATTGATGAGCTTGTCCCCATACATATCGAAGTGTTGCTGCCGGCATTTGTGCTCGGTTGCATGATCGCGAGGAATGATGTTGAATCCACCCCGGAAGGAATCCAGAACGGGCATCATCAGCCGGACGTGCTTGACTCGGCGGGCGAGTTACGCGTTGCGACCTGGGTTTCCGCACTGTTCATGGTGCTGATTGGATTGTCAATGCCGCCGCTTCTGGCCATGGGCGTATCCCCCGAGGCCGTTCAGGAGGCGGACCTGGTCGCGGCGCGGGCTTACGTTGTTGAAGACGCCGGCGCGCCTGCATCCCGGCAATCCGCGCGTGAAATAACCGGGGCGGATGATGGTGAAACCGTGGACTGGGCGGTGGTCGCCTTTCATGTACTGATGATTACCTTGGTGTCCAATTTGGGCAAAATGTTTCCGGCGTTCTGCTACAAAAGAGAAGCATCCTGGCGGGAGAGGCTCGCGGTCGCGGTCGCCATGTTTCCCCGTGGCGAGGTCGGGGCCGGCGTTTTGCTCATTGCCCTGTCATACAACATTTCGGGAACGATAGTCCTGGTCGCCATTCTGTCGCTCGCCCTGAACCTGGTTCTCACGGGCGTGTTCATCGTGGCGGTCAAGAGACTTGTCGCGGCCGACACATCGCTGCCCTCCCGGGAACCGGCTTAAACATGCCATAAACCATCGCCAGGGGGCGGACCATGCGGTTCGCCTCTCGGCCCCTACGAAAGGAATACAATGATCAAGACGAAAGCACTGCGGCTGTACGGCAAGAAGGACCTTCGCCTGGAAGATTTTGAACTGCCCGATATTGCCGACGACGAGATCCTGGCCGACGTGCAGACCAACAGTATTTGCATGTCCACTTACAAGCTCTACAACCAGGGGGCGGACCACAAGCGCGCTCCCGACGATGTGGCGGAGAACCCCATCATCGTGGGCCACGAGATGTGCGGCAACATTCTCCAGGTGGGCGCGAAGTATGGCGACAAGTACAAGGCGGGCGAAAAATACACCGTCCAGCCGGCGCTCAATTATCCCGGACGTGAGTGGGACGCGCCGGGCTACTCCTTCCACACCTTTGGCGGCCAGGCCACCAAGGTTATTATTCCCAGGGAAGTGATGGAACGGGACTGCCTGCTGGGTTATTCGGGCGAGGCCTACTTCTTCGGCTCCCTCGTGGAGGTCATGTCCTGCATCGTGGGTGGGTTCAACGTGCAGTACCATTTCGAACAGGGCTCCTACGAGCACAAGATGGGCCTGGCCGACGATGGCGCGCTGGCCCTGCTCGGCGGCACCGGGCCCATGGGGCTGGGCGCCATCGATTACGCCCTTCACGGCCCGCGCAAACCGCGCATCCTGGTGGTGACCGATATCGATCAGGGCCGCCTCAACCGCGCCGAGGAACTCTTCCCCGTGGCGGAGGGCAAGAAGCAGGGGGTCGATCTTCACTACGTTAACACGGGCGGAGAAGCGCCGGTGCGGGATCTGATGGATATCACGGATGGCAAGGGTTACGAAGACGTGTTCGTTTTCGCGCCCGTGGCGCCGCTTGTGTCGCAGGGCAGCGAGATCATGGGCGCCAATGGCTGCCTCAACTTCTTCGCCGGACCGTCGGACACGAATTTCAAGGCGGCCATCAACTTCTACAATGTTCACTATGCCTATCACCACGTGGCGGCGAACAGCGGCGGCAACACGGATGATATGCGCATCGCGCTTAAGTACATGGGCGAGGGCGCGCTCAACCCCTCCGTCATGCTGACCCACATCGGCGGCCTGGCGTCGGCTTCCGAGGCCATCGCCCACCTGCCCGACGTGCCCGCCGGCAAGAAATGCGTGTATACCCACAAAGACCTGCCCATGGTGGCCATTGCCGATTTCGAGGAACGGGGCAAGACCGACCCCTTCTACGCCGCTCTCGCGGAAATATGTGGCCGTCACGGCGGCCTCTGGTCTCTGGAGGCCGAGCGTTACCTCTTGGCCAACGCCCCGGATATCGCGTAGGCAGGCGGGCAATTTGTCCCGGGTGGGCGGGCTTCTCAAGATCCAGAACGATGGTTCTTTGCCCGGTTCCGCCCCCTTCCCCGGTGACCACTTGCACATCGTTCAAACAGATGAGGATATGGCCATAAACGAAACGGGCGACCCGGCAGGAGTGTTAGGGTTCACGTGATGGATCCGGCGTCACCTTTGTTCAACCCCGGCTCCTTCTGGGTCCACGTTTCACCGCTTCGAGTGTGAGAAGGGGCACGTAAAAAGCGCCTTCTTTGGCAAATTCCTTCGAGGTGAAGCCTGGACGAGACCGTTGCGCTCATTCCCATTTCCCGCCTATACTGCCCCATCATGCAGGCCCCATTGCCCCAGACCCACGGCAACCTTCCACGTGGCTTCTCCCGGGGGCTGTTTTTTTGGGTCTTATTTTCCTGCGTTGCCGTGGCACTGCGTGGCGTGCGCTGGGAAGAGACCTACGAGAACGCGCTGATCATCAGCCGGCTTGTGCCTTATCCGGATGGGCACCCCGTTTTCCAGTTTTTCCGTAATCTTTTCAGCGCCCAGGCCTACCTCTCCGCGGCGCTGGTTCGGCTTTTTCCCGCCCCGCTGCCCATCAACGCGGCGCGTAATGTGGCGTACCTCGTTTTCACCACGGTACCGGTCTATCTTCTGGGGGCCGTGCTGGCGCGGCGCGTGCCGGCGGGGCACGCGGCCGTGGTGTTCGTCCTGCTTGGCGCGTACCTGAACCTCGACAGCTATTACCCGCTCAACACCTGGCCCACCTTCTATTCCAACGGTCATATCGGGCTGGGCTGGGCCATGGTGGCCCTGGGCCTGCTCGTGGCGCGTTGCTGGCGAACGGCCTACCTCATGACCGGGTTGCTGGCGTGCGTACATTTGGGTCACCTGCCGGTCCTGCTGCTGGTGGCGCTGACGCGGGTGGCCGTGCTTTGGCGACAGGACGAACGGGGCGCGGCGGGCCGGGCGGTAACGTGGGGCGCGGCGGGGCTCGCCGTGTCGGCCCTGCTCTGGTTGATCCACGCCCTGTTCTTCAAGGTCGCGCCGCCGGAAAGCGGCCCCTATGCCGTGACCGGCGACGCCATGGCCATCCTCCGAAACTACCTGCCTCTTCACGGGGTCCACCGGGGCTTCCCGCGCTTCGGCCCCTTTGAACGCAGCGTTATCGCCACGGGGACGGTCGCGCTCCTGTGCGGCGGGGCGGCCCTGGTCCGGGAAGAGGACCGGGAGCGGTACGCCTGGCCGGCTTTCTACGTGTTTCTCGTGGCCGTGGTGGTCTTCGGCACCCAGGGGCTCCGGGTCGCGTTGGGTGATAACCTGCCCTATGTCTTCCTGCGTTGGATGCCCTACCGGCTCACCAACCATGCCGCGATGCTGCTGGTCCCGGTAGCGTGCGCCCTGCTCTGGCGCCGGCCCGCGGCGTGGATCCTGTTCTGGACGATGGTGTGCGCGGCGCTGCTGCCGGTCCTGAAGCCGGCACTTCCCGAAACACTGTATGCCCGCTACGCCGCGCCCGAGGAGTGGCTGCCCTACGTACTCGCGGGCGGTGCGTGGGCGGCGCTCTTTCCCACGCTTCGTCTAAAACGGCTTTATGGGCTGGTTACCCTTGCGGGCCTGGGAATGCTCTCGGCTTACACGGACTATGGCGCCGCCTGCGTCCTCGCCGGACTGGCGTCGGGGCTGGTTCTGGACGTTT
Source organism: Candidatus Hydrogenedentota bacterium (assembly GCA_024278275.1). Classification (GTDB taxonomy): domain Bacteria; phylum Hydrogenedentota; class Hydrogenedentia; order Hydrogenedentales; family JAJRTN01; genus JAJRTN01. Next base: position 19,420 of record JAJRTN010000172.1, on the reverse strand, counting down.
TCGCGAGACACCTCGCCAGGCCGCTTGCGGCAGGGACATGGTCCCCCATGACCGTTGGCGCGGGTGGCATTGCGCCAACAGGAAGGTTGACCCCGCTCCACAACGATACCCCATCCACGGCTTTCGGGCGGGGTTTGGCTTTATTAAGCCTGGTGGTGCTGGTGACGATGCTCTATCAGCAGGGGCACACGCGGGAACATCTGCCACGCACGGCGATCCAGCGGGCGGTCAAGGCCTGCCTGGAGCGGAGCGGCGAGGTCGATGCCATGGTGCTGACGCCGTATTGGGATATCGAGTGGCTGTGCCGGACGGGACATCCGGTCATGGCGGACTACCAGACCGCCCATCACATGACCTATCTGCCTTACCTGGCGCCGGCATTGAAAACGATGCACGAGGAACTCTACGGATTCGACGTGGAATATCCGGGCGACGGGCACGACCTTGCATGGCCCCGTTTCAGTCTTGAAGACTGGACACGCCTGTCGGCAAAGTATGGTTTCCGCTACGTCGTCGCCCCCCATGCCTATACACTGGCGTTACCGCCGGTGCTGTCGTCCGGCGGTTCTACTCTCTACCGGGTTCCTCCGGTTCTGTCACCCGGTCAATGATATAGACGGGGCGTTGCTTCACCTCCTCGTAAATTCGGGCAATGTATTCCCCCAACAGCCCGATGCCCAGCAGGTTGAGCCCTCCCAGGAAGGACACGGTAACCACCTCGGAGGCCCAGGCGGGCACGGCGTGATTACTGATGAGTTTGTCGTGGAACGCCCACAGGATAACTAGTGCGCAAAAGGCGATGCTGAGGAGCCCCGTTAAGCGGAAAAAAAAGAGAGGCGCGTAGGAGAAGGAGAAAACGGCGTTCATGGCAAGCCGCCAGAGTCCCGGTAAACCGACCCGCGTGTTCTTGTCGTAGCGCTCGCGCCTTGCGATGGCGATGCCGGTCTGGCGGTAGCCCACCCAGGCACGAAGGCCCGGCAGGTAGCGATTCCGTTCACGCAGGGCCACCAGGTCGTTCACAACCCGGCGATCCATGAGGGCAAAGTTGCCCGCGTCGATGGGAATTTCCGTACTGGCCAACCAGGAGAGCAAACGATAGAAAGACCAGAACAGGCCGCGCAGCAGACCGCCCTCGGGGCGAAGCACACGGCGCGCGTAAACGACGTCGAAGCCTTCGCGCCACTTCGCGAGAAAGAGCCCGAAAGCCGCCGGATCGTCCTGGAGGTCGGCGTCCATGAGGATGACGACATCACCCCGGGCATGGTCCAGCGCGGCGGCCACCGCCGAAGCATGGCCGAAATTGCGCGCCAGATGAACCACCCGGATCTCCCCCGGATGGGCATCCGCCAGCGCATCCAGCTTCGCGCCGGTCCCGTCCGTGCTGCCGTCGTCCACCAGTACGAATTCATGGGGACAGGGCAAGGCCAGCGCCCGAAGGGATTCCCGCGCCTCTTTAACATAGGTCTCCACGCCTTCCGCTTCATTGAAAAGCGGCGCGGCGACAGAAACCAGCGAATCAGCATCCAGTTGGCGCATGGGATCCTTTCCTCTTCCCAAGTCTTCCACAGCATAGACTACACGGAGGGGCGTGCGCCAATGGACTTTGCTCCCCGCGAGGGGGCAAACTTTTTTTGTTAATCTTACCCTGGAGATGGTAATGGTTGACATTCTCTATGGTATACTCACAATTGTTGTTGGACGCATGAGAAGGGGTTCGACCGCTGCCACATGATGGGCGCCGGAGAGTACTTGCATGACCAACGAAGAAGCCAAAGAGATTTATCTGCGTGCCACGCGAAGCATGGAGGCCAAGGACTTCGGGGGGGCGCTACGCCTGCTCGACGGGCTGGACGCCGCGCGGCCCAACAGCCGCCATGTCACTTTTCAACGCGCACGATGTTTTATTGAAATGAAGCAGCCCGATGACGCGGCCGCATGTTGCATGAAGCTCGAAAGCAAGATCGAAGCCGAGCGGCTGGCGGAACTGCGGCGGGAAATCGAGCGGGTGCGCCAGGAAACCAGCAGCGCGCTGGGCGCGGACACCGGAGCCGGGACGCAAAATGGCGTCGAAGAGAGTAACGTCCTCATCGTGGAGGCGGTCTTCCCCGCCTCGACCGAGGAGACGACCATTCGCGGCCACGTGAAGTCCGGTGTTTTCCACGAGGGTGATACGGTTACCGTCATATCGCCCGAAGGCATGCCCCTTCTCGCGCCCATCCTGCGCCTGGGAACGGCCGATACGCCCCTGAAGATTGTCCGTGGCGGTCAGCAGGTCGTCATGTTGCTTCGCGTGGAACCGAATCACGTGGTGCCGGGAAGCAGCATTACGTCGCTCGTGCAGGAACAATCCTACGCCGAGACCATGGTGGTCAGTTCGGGAACAGGGGATGTGGCTGACGATGAGGCGCCCGCAGCGCCCCAGGCCCTGCTTGAAGCGGAGCGCCTGGTGAAATCGGGCCGGCTGGACGAGGCGTTCCAGGCGCTTGAATCACTGGTGCTCCCCGAAAACGAAACCCGCCTGGCCCACCGGCTGATGGCCAGGATACTGCTCGAGGACGAGGGCCGCCGCAATGCGAAGAAGGCATTGGAACATGCCCGGCGCGCTTTTGAGTTGGGCGGGGCCGACGATTCCCCCGTGATTGACGTGCTCGCGGAAACGCTGGGCGCCAACGGCGAAGCGGCCCACGGCTTGCGCTTCCTGGAGCGCCTTTATCAGAAATCAAACGACATGGCGGCCCGAAACGCCCTGGCGGGCCGCATCAACGATTTCCGGAGCAAACATGGGTTGGGGCACGTTTGGGAATTCGCCGATGACTATGGCGACGTGGTTTTCGAATCGGGCGATATCGCCGAGATTGCCAAGGCCATCGGCAACGGAACCATCCCGAAAGGGAGCCGGTGCCGCCGAAACCGGATTGGTGACTGGCGCAACATCGAGGCGACGCTCGCCGCGGAGTTTCCCGAGATTGGCAAACTCTACCGCCAGGGAGGCAAGGGGAGCGGAGTAATACTGAGGATCGCCATTGCCATCCTGTCCGTCGTTCTCGCGGGGATGATCCTCTACCTGGTTACGCGGTGACCAATGCAAGCAGGGGGAACCCTGGCCCATCATCGCCTTGTCTCCGTAATCTCAGGCTTGCTGATCAGGGCGGGGTGAGGGCATGATTTTCCGGAAACGGGTTGGGTCCTATTCCGGAGCCACCTCCGCATCACCCTTACCGTCATCCCCGCGAACACGGGGAACCGGGATAGGGGGCGACACCTTGACCTTTCCCGTGGATTCCCGTGATCGCGGAAATGACGAACGGGGAGGGCCGTGAACGGTTGCGATCACGCGAATTGCCGGGACATGCGGGATCGGCTATACTCTTGCCTGCTCCCGCGGAGGGGTGATGAGACTTACACAACGCCAAGAATCAACTATTACGCGCTATCTGCGCGATGTTTCGCTGCACCTGGAGCCCGGGTTGTCCGACCGCGACCGGGATATGCTGCTTGCGAAAACGCAAGACCGTATCTACCGGAGACTGGAGGCGCTCAACAAACCCGTCGTCGAGGATAGCGACCTGGAGCGGGTGTTGAAGAGTGTGGGGGGGACTCGGGACCGGGTGCAGAAGGAGCAAAGCGAAGAGCCCGAGCATCCGGCCATATGGCTGGGTGTTTGCGCCAACCTGGCCGAACGTACCGGTCTTCGGCCCTGGGTGATACGGTGTTTCGCCGTGCTTATCGGCCTGGCCACGGGACCGCTGGCCCTGCTGGTCTACCTGGCCGGTTTCGCGGAACTGTATTTTACGGTGCCCCGTGCCCGGCGCCCCCATGTCAACCTGATGCGCGTGGTGGGCCTGCCCACACTGGCGGTCCTCATCGCGGTGGCCCTTCACGTGGGCACCCAATATGTCATTGATCTTGTCCTGTACGGCTTCAAGACGTATTTGCGTCCTGAAGTGCCGCCCCTGGGTGAATGGGATTGGCTCCGGCCCCGTGCGGGAAAAATGCTTTTTTCGGTGATCGCTTTCGTGGTGCCTTTGGGCATGTTGAGCGCTTTGCCGCTCGCCCGCCGCTGGGATCACAGCCTGAAACGTTTAATGCAGGCCATCCTCTGTCTCTATGGCATCGCCCTGTCGCTGGGTATCGCCCTCGTCATCACCGGGCTGGTACTCAGCATCGTGCGCGATTTCACGACGTAAGCGTTTCGATGCATCCGGTGAAAGGGTGCAGCCGGATTGTCCGCCCCCACGCTTCGTGCCCTTCTCATCCCCGCCCGGGTACGGGAGTGCTTTCGGTCAACGTTCAAAGTGACAGGGAGGAATGGGGGGCGTCCTCAGTCTCCGTCGTACGGCTTCGTGGCCCCCAGGAAAAGGGCACGCACCGCTTCGGGCGTAGCGGCCGCGAGAAGGGCGGCGTTTTGGGCGGGATCCCGCATGACAGCGTTCACCGCCGCCAGGGCACGCAGATACTGCGTGTGCTGGTCGTCGCGGGCGGCCATCATGCAAACCACGCGTACCGGGCGGTCATCCAGGGTGTCGTAATCCGCAATGCCGCGGTCGTTGACGGCCACCGCCATGACCAGGTTCTTAACCGATGGAATACGTACATGGGGGACGCCCAAACCGTGCCCCATGCCCGTGCTCATGATGCGCTCGCGGTTCAGCATTTCCCGCCGGAGTTCCTCGGGATCGGTCACACACTCGGTGTCGGCGAGACAATCCAACAGCGCGTTCAGCACCTCGGCCTTTTCCTGAAAACGGGTCAGGAGGATTCGTTCCCGGAACAATACGCCGGCCAGACCGCTGAATTCCCTTTGCTGAATCGGTTTGTGCGTGCTCAGCTTATTGTCCACCCAACGCACGATTTCGCTTCGCCGGAAGCGCCACGTGGCGCCGATTTTTCCGCACGGAATAACGCCCTGGTGCGCCCAGTCGTAGATGGTGCGTTCCGAAACACGCAGATAGCGCGCCACTTCTTCAATGGTCAGAATCTCGTGATCGAACATGGGCGGGGAACTCCGGGAAAGGACGGCACCGGGAAGAACAGGGGCCACACACGCCCCTCCCCGTAAGGCGGGACCAGGCTGACGGTTACCCGTGCCTGTTTTTTCATACCCCTTCGCGTTTGTACACGACAACGGTGTCAGGATTTTATTGAATTATATCATGCCCGCGATATCATGTGCTAAATGGAAAATTCCGACATCGTCCGCACAACCCAAAACGGTGCGGCTAACCGGGACCTTTTGTTACCATCCCCCCCATGGCAAGGTCGTATCGAGGAAGAGAACACCGGGGCTGCGGCTGTTTCGGCTGCTTTACCCGGTTACTGATGATCGCCCTGTTCCTGGGGGGCGCCCTCTGTTTGGGGCGGTACTACTACCGGGGGGGAAGCAGCGGCGAACTGGTCCAGGCGGTAACGACGTTGCCGCGGCGGGTCGCTCCCCTGGCCGAAGAGGCCCCCGAACGGGTTGCCGCCTATGCCCGCAAGGGCGCCGTTCTGTTCTCGGACCTGCTCAAGGTGGTCCTGGAGCGGAAATCATCCCCCCCGGGGTCGGCGGTGGACGCGGGCGCCATCCGGGTGTTTTTCGCACCGGTAAAACCCGAACAGGAAGACGGGTTGGACGACGTACTGGTGGCGCTCATCCGGGGGGCGAAGCGCCGGGTCGATATGGCGTGCTACGAACTGGACCTTCCCGAAGTGGCGGAGGCCCTGATCGACCAGCACTTCGCGGGGATCAAGGTGCGACTGGTATCGGACAGCCGCTACGCCAACCGGGAAATCATGAGGCGCTGCCTGGACGAGGGGCTGGATGTCACCTTCGACCGCCGTGAACCCTACATGCACAACAAGTTCTGCGTTGTGGATGGCCGCTGGGTCTGGACGGGTTCCGCGAACTTCACGCCCAATGGCATGTACCGCAACAACAATAACGCGTTGCTGATCGACGCGCCGCTCTTGGCCGAGGACTACGCCGCGGAATTCGAAGAGATGGTGGCGGGCCGGTTCGGAAGCCGCTCTCCCCGGAACACGCCGCACCCGGTGCTTGAGGTGGGGGGCATCGAGGTGGAATGTTATTTCGCACCGGAAGACAGCGTGCAGGCGGAGATCATTTCGGAGATCGACGCCGCCCAAAAGCGTCTGCACGTGATGGCCTTTGCTTTCACGAGCCGGCCCATCGCGGAGGCCATGGCCCGGCGCATGGCGGAGGGGGTGAAGGTGCGGGCCATCTTTGAATCACGGAGCGCGGGAAGCCGGTACAGCCAGGATGACTATCTTGCCCGGCAGGGGGCCGAAATAGAGCTCGACACCAATGAATATACCATGCACCACAAAGTGATCATCGTGGACAGTGACACGGTGGTAACAGGCAGCTACAATTTCAGCAAGAGCGCCGAAAAACGTAATGACGAGAATGTCCTTATTCTGCACGACCCAACCATTGCCCGCCGGTATCTCGACGAGTTTGACAGACTGAGCCTCCCGTCGCGATGAGGGTGGACGGAAACAGAGGCATGCCATGACGGAAGCGGAAATGCGGGAACGTGCCCGCGACTTGATGGAAGTCCTGCGCAAATTCAGCAGCGACCAGGACCCCGTGCATTCCGTCAGCTATTTTTCCCGGCAGATTCGCCGTCTCTACGGCGACCAGGGCCTTGTGTCCATATCCCTGCGCGGGCTCGAACCGGGATGCTACCGGGTGATGCGGTTTCTGCACCAGGAGGGGGTGGGGTGGGAAGGTTTCACGGACATGATGTACGCGGGACCCAACGCCCCCATCCATTCGGGCGGCATCGTGGGCGAGATTATCGCTTCCGGGGAAGTGACCCTCATGCGCAATGCCGAGATTACCGACGACCCGGTCCTGGGCAATCAATTGGCACCTTACCGTCTTATCGTCGCCGTGCCCGTTTTCAATGACGGCAAGGCCCTGAACTGGATTCTCTACCTCTTTACCGATCCCCATGCGTTGACCTGGCGCGAGATCGAGGCGCGCATGATGCAGTCCAACCTGATTGGAAACGCGACAAACGTGAAGCGCGTGGCCAAGGAATTGCGGGATGCCACGGCGTGGATCCAGCGTGAAATCGACGACATCGCCGCCATTCAGCGGGGACTGCTTCCCCGCGAACTGCCCGCGCTTCCCGGTATTGACATGGCGGCCATGTACGAAACCTTCGACCGCGCGGGCGGGGATTTCTACGACACCTTTCCACTGCCCCCCGCGCTGGAAAGTCAATCCCCGAGATTGGGGGTTTTCATCGCCGACGCATCGGGGCACGGTCCCTCGGCCGCCGTGGTCGTGGCCATGCTGGCCGTGCTCCTGCGGAGCTGTAAGCAGCCACTGGACCAGCCCGGCGCGGTGCTGGATTACCTGAGCCACCACCTCCTGGGACACGCCGTGCATAACAACTTCGTGTCCGCCTTCTACGCCATTATCGATCCCGCCGGCGAACACATGCGTTACGCTTGCGCCGGACACAACCCGCCTTTCGTCCGCGAACCGTCCGGAGAGGTGCGCTGCCTGGCGCGCACCCGTAATCTTCCGCTGGCCGTGGTGTCGGACAACGCCTACGAAACCATCGAGACCCCCCTGACCCACGGCCAGACCCTGGTCCTCTACACCGATGGCATAACGGAGGCCCGCGCGCCGGATGGCGCCTTCCTGGAGGAAACCGGCGTCATCGAGATCCTCCGCCAGGCCGATGGCTCCGCCGGGGATACCCTGGATCGTATTGTCGCGCGGCTTCGGGAACACGAGGCGGGCGGACGCCCCGAGGATGACCAGACGCTGCTGGTGGTAAGGCTCACCTGAAGGTTGCCGTGCAAAAAAATCCCGTAAGGTCAAGGTGTCGTCCCCTGCCATGGCGCCCCGCTTTCGCGGGAACAGGGGTGGGACGTGGCACGGATGGTGGTAAGGATTCCTGCTTCCGGCCAAACCGGATCAGGTGGGCCGTGAACGGTTCCCGTCATTCGTTGGGAATGGAACCGGAGCCAAAGGTGGTGCTCCGTTTTTTCTTTCCCGCGGCCGGTATGGCCCGGCTGTTCAGGGCCCAGTCGTAATCGTCGAAAACGACCGTCACCTTCCCGGCCTCCGCGCGGCGCAGGGCCTCGGCGAGGCCGGGGTCTTCGGTCCGTCGGGCCAGGAAAGCCAGGTAGCCCCCCGCCTTTTTGAAGTCATCCCCGTACCATTGGAGGATGCTGCTCAGGTGAACCCGGTTCTTCGCGGCATCGTAGCTCACATGGACCGGGTTGTTGGCGAACCGCACCGCCTGGTCTTCGAGTTGGCGCTGAAGGTCCGGGCCGGTGTAGGCCTCGCGCCGGATGGCGGGGCAACTGATCGCGGCGCAAACGAGCGCCATGTGAATGCGCGGCTCCTGGTAGACGGGACGAATGAGCTTGTGCTCCACGTCGTTGGCGCTCACGGTCTTCCCGGCAAAGATATGCTCTTTCAGGTCGAAAAAGCCAACCGATCCCTTGAAATCCATCACGGACGTGGTGATCTTGTGGTTGATTACCCCGCCGACCACGAAGGCATTGTACGCGTTGCAGAGGAGGGCCAGCCGGTCCTCATCCGTGGCGAGGGCCTCGGGCCGGGCCCGGCCCAATTCCGCGAGGTAGGTGGTGAAGAGGCGGTCGCGCTTCATGCCGTCGTAATCGATGAGACCGTTCTCCACGTACTGCTTGAGCAGGTAGTCCCAGATCGCGTTGTCCACGCCCGAGGCGTCGGGATGGGGCACGGGCTTGGTGTAGGGCGCCCTGGCCGCCTGAAAGGCCGCCGCCGCCACGAAAAGGGGCACCACGAAGGCCACCAGGCTCACCCAAAACAGCCCGCCGTAATACGCTCCGTCCTTCCTGGCCGCCATCACTGACCACCTCCACGGTTATGCAAACTGAGATCATTCATTTTCGGAATGTCGAGAATCTTCCGTACCCGGGCTTTCACGGGAAAAACGGGGGACCGTCCCGTCTTCGCGCCAGTTCTATTGTCTGCGGGCAGTTCGCCCAAGTGCAGGATGCCCATGGGGCAGCGCACCACGCACTCCGCACAGCCCACGCAGGGTGTGTCCACGAGGGTGACCGGTTTCCCTTGAAGGGCGCGGGACTTGATGTCAATGCCCATCTGGCAATACTGGTTGCACACGTTGCAGTCGATGCACTTCCCCTTCTCGGGCGTAATCCTGAAGCGGGACCATCGACCCCAGAAGTTCATCCAGAAGGCGAGGGGACACCACATGCGGCACCACATGCGCTGGCCGAGGAAGGGGTAGAGGCCGATGGACAGGGCCCCGGCGAGGAAGGTGCCCACCCCCACGTGGTACCAGCCGAAAGGGCCTTTCCAGCCCAGCAGGTCGGCGATGGTGGCCACCGTGGCGAGCAGGATGAAGACGAAGCCCACCTTTTCCAGCCTGCGCGGCCCGTCCCCCTTCGGGCCCCGGTGACGGAAGCTGTTGCCCACCGTCTCCGCCAGGGCGCCGCAGGAGCAGACGTGACTGCAATAGATCTTGCCGAAGCGCAGGGTGAAGAGGGGCAGCACGATGAAGGTAAGCACCACCGCCCACACGACGCCCACGATGGCGAAGGTTTGCCACCAGGCCGGATGGCCGGGACCGGTGAGATCGGGCACCTGGAAGGCGGTCATGTTCAGCGGCCAGGCGTTGACAAGGCGTTGCAGGAAAGGCGTGTAGGGGTTCGCGCCGATAAACACCACGAGGAAGGTGGGCAGGCCCCACCAGATACCCCAGTTGAAGAAAATGGCCGAAAGATTACGCCGCCAGATCAGCTTGTGCTTGTAGCGGAACCCCCAGTAAATCCCGAAAACAGCAATACTGGTGAAATAGAGCAGGTAGTAAAACCCGTATAGGTTGGTGAAATTGAAGTGGTTTGGAATGATCCTGAAAAGCCATGCCAGGCCCGGGATGAGGATGAATCCGTCGTCCACGGCATCGGGGTGGAGAACGAAATGCTTGGCGAAGAAATAGACGAAGATCCCCAGGGCAAGCCCCACGACGGACCACAGCACCCGCTTCTTCGTCCAGATGCCGTCCAGTTCAAGGCCCATGTCCAGGAGAAAATCCACCGGCGGCAACGTACCGATAAGGATAATCACGTTATCGTTGGGTAACGTCCGTGCCGTGCCGTCCACGTCAATATCCAAGTCGGTTTCCCGGATGGCCTTCACCTTGCTCTTGCGAAGAACAATGAGCTTGCCCCCTTGCTCCGCGTCTTCAAGTTGCCTGCGGTTGTCCTCCTTGGCCCGGAAGAAATCTTCTCCCCGATAGGCGAGGGTAACCCGGTTGTGGTCCATGAGCATGAGGGCGGCCTCGATGGCCGAGTTGCCGCCCCCCACGATGAGCACGTCCTTGTCCCGGTAATCGTCGGGCGTGTGGAGGCGGTAGGTCACCTTGTGCGCCCGGTCCGCGCCGGGCACGTCGAGGAGCCGGGGCTGTCCCTGCCGTCCCACGGCCACCAGCACGTTACGCGCGGGGAAGGTCTTCCCGTCCTTCGTTTCCACCGCGAAATGGTGTTCGCCCTTCTTGACGACGCGGCTGACTTCGGTCCCCTCGCGAATCTTCAGGCCGTGCTCCTCGATGACCCGGTCAATCATACGGAGGAACGCCGACTTCTCGTGAGCGCCTTCCACGTCGAGGGCGCTTTCGTTCTTCAGGAAACGCGGTTCGGCGTAGACCATTTTTCCCGGCGGGAAACCGCGCACCGTGCTCGCGGCCTTGCCGCGCTCCAGCACCACGTACCGGAGGTCGCGCTTTTGCGCCTCCACCGCCGCGGAGAGTCCCGCGGGACCACCGCCGATGATCACCAGGTCGAGGTGTTCCGATGCCTCGCCGTTGCGGAAAGCCCCCCTGGCCGCCATCTTCTCGATGACCTCGACCCCCTGGTTGGCCGCCACCTTGACCAGGGGCAGGCCCGTTACGTCCCCGATGACAAAGATGCCCCTGACACTCGATTCATAGTTGCCGTTGATGATCGGCACGATTTCTTGGGCGGGTACCGTGGCAAAGTAGGGATGTTTGCGCTTTGTCGTGGTGGCGGTTGCCATGAAAACTCCCCTGTTCCGCGCAAGGTCCATCTCTCCGCGTGATATCCCGTAATTCACGGGAGACCCGGTTTCGAGTCAGGAACGTGGTTCGTTGGGTCAACGGTAGCAGCGCCGGTTGGGGATTGCAACGCGAGAGGACACGGCGCGTTCCCGCTTCATGGCGACAAACGGTCAAGGTTCTTTCGTGCCGTGGCGTCGGAGGGCGCCTGCGCCAGGGCCTCCAGAAAGAGGGCCTTTGCCTTTTCTCGCTCGCCGTGGCGGGCGTACAGGGTTCCCGCGTTGTTCAGCGACCGCACGTCCCGGCCATAGGCGGCCAGCGCCCCCCGGACCAGGGCGTCGGCCCACACGTCTTCGCCCCGCCGCAGGGCTTCCTCCGCTTCGCCAAGATGAAGGGAGAAGTAAATGGCCCGGGCCGTGTAATCGCCTCGCGCCACGTCATCCTCCAGGCTATGCCAGGTCCAGTCCGCCCGGTAGTCGATGGGATCTGTCTCGCCTTCGCGCAGGGCGCGCCACAACAGGCCCGCCCGTTTCCACCCAATCTTCGGCGCCCCTTCGGGAAGCCGGGGCCGGCGCTCGAAGTAGACGGGCCGCGCCGTGTGTTCCAGGAGCCAGGCGAAGATGCGCGGCTCGTCCCGCCGCCGGGGGAAGGGGCCCACGGCCTCGCGAAGTGCCCCGGGCGCGTTGGCCAGCACGGCGGGCGCGAGGTAGCCATTGATCCGGCCCAGGGTGATATCCGGGCGCAGTCCCAGCACCGCCTGCATGTAGAGGCCGGCAAAGGCGGCGGTGTCGGTTTCCGTGATGACCAGGGCGTCCGGCGCGAGGGGCGCAAGCATGTTGCGCGCGTAATCTTCCGCCGTGCGGGAGTGGGACCGGTCGTTATGGCGCCAGTGGGTGACCAGGGGCGAAGCCACGCAGATCGCCGCCAGGAGCAGCACGGGCGCGTAGCCCGTCCGGCCCACGCGGTCCAGGGCCGCCCCGATTCCCACGGCCGTAACCAGGTACGCCGGAATGGCAAAGACGGTCATGACCCAGACCCACTCCACGGAATCGTCAAAGTTTTGGATGTAGCTGAATCCGGCCACCACGATCCCGGCCACGGAGACCATCAGCAGGCCGTGCCAGTGCCGGCGGTACACCAGCAGCAGAAGCCCCGCCAGGCCCAACGCACCGACCCAGGGCGTGAACTCACGCGTCCACAACAGGGCGTAGATGCGGAGTTCTTCCGCGAAACGCATCCATGACCGGGGATGTTCGCTGAACATGAAAGCATATTGTTTTCGTCGCACCACGTCCCACCAGTTTGAAAGGGTTTCGGGATTGCCCCAGTCAATGGCCGGGTTTGCCATGGACCGCAGCGGCAGGTAGAGGTAGACCAGGAAGCACGCCACGGCGGCCAGGGCCGTCAGCCGCGCGTACAGTCCCCAGCGCCACGGACGATCCGCCACGAACACGAAGAGCGCGAAGACCGGTCCCAGGAGCACGAAGGTGCCGTGATTGCCCAGGCTCAGCCCGTAAAGGACAGCCAGCGCGTAAAGGTGGCGGTCGGCGCGGGTCCGGTACCACGTGAAGAGCAGCAGCAGGGACGCCGCCACGCAGAGCGCGTTAAGCGTGTAGACCTCCGCGATCACTGCCTGCTCCCAGAACTCGCGGGAGAAGGCGAGGGCCAGCCCCGCGGTGAAGGCCGCGGTTATCCCGCATCCCAGGGCGCGTACCAGCAGCACCACAACGTACACCGTTCCCGCCGCGCACACCGCCGAGAAAAACGCCGCTCGCCATGCCACGGCACCCAGGGGAATCCAGGTGAAGGGATGGGCCGACAGGCACCACAGGGGATAGCCGGGGGGGTGGGGGATACCCAGGCTCCACGCCGCCACGATGAGTTCCCCGCTGTCTTCCCCCGTGACCGTCCGCGCCAGGGTCAGCAGGTAGACCAGCAGGGCCAGCGCCGCGGCCAGCCCCGCGAAAACATGGTTTCCCGCACGTTCAAAGGCCGCTTGCTTCCTCCCCCCCCCGGGAATGGATAGGCACCGCGGCCGCTTGGGCAGTAAACGACACAGGGCGCGCTTCAGCGCGCCATTCCGCCCCTCTTGGTAGGGGCAAGCTCCCGCTTGCCCGTTGGCCGGGCGTGGGTGCGCTTCTGAAGGGATCTTCCCCTTGACGCGACCCGCCCCGCGTGAACGGTCGCGCGGGAGCGCGACCCTACCAACACCCTTTGGTTCGGGGCAATCCCGCAGGGTGCGCTTCAGCGCGCCGTCATCTTTGCTTTCGTGTGAATGAGGGTATTGGGTTGGCGGCCACCTTCCGCCATGGAATACTTCCAAGGAATGGGGCGCGGCTTGCGCCACTTCCTTTCCATGTCCTGTTCGCGCCATGGCGAATCCACCTACCAGGTGCCATTTGCGAAAAGACGGTTTTCAGCATAACCGCCACATGATCCTGTATGTTGCGGCTATCTTAGCCGCAACATACAGGATGGCACGTAAAAAGATCCTCAATTTCGCAAATGTTTCACCAGAGCCGGTTTTCCTTACCCTGGAGAATGCGCTTCAGGTTGCTTCGGTGCTTGAACAGCACCAACAGGGCCACCAGCACCGTGACTCCCCGAACGGGAGCGCTGAGGTCCACGAAAAAAACGCCGGCCATAAGGGCCACGGCGGCCCCCATGGAACCTGCGCTGACCATATGGGTAAGCCCCAGCACGGCCGCGAAAACCGCGATGGCGATGGCCGTGGGGAGCGGTGCCAGGGCCAGGAAGACCCCCGCGCTCGTGGCCACGCCCTTACCGCCCCGGAAGCGGAGAAAGAACGAGAAAGAGTGTCCTAGAATGGCGGCCACGCCACAGGCCAGCGGAAGGTGTTCCCAATCCCCCAGGCGCGCCAGGAGCAGAACAGGCACCACGCCTTTTGCCATATCGCAGCATAGCGCGGTGATGCCGAGTCCTTTTCCCAAGACCCGCAGGGTATTGGTCGCGCCGATATTCCTGCTGCCGTGTTCCCGGATATCGACGCCGCGAATACGCAGCCCGAGCCACAGGCCCGTGGGCACCGATCCCAGGAGATAGGACAATACCACGGCGACGATGGACGGACCCATATTCATGACTTACCCCTGCCCTCGCCTTTCGGTTTACCTTCCCGCAACTCGATCTGGATGGGAACGCCCGCGAAACCGTACCGTTCGCGAATCTGGTTCTCAATATACCGCACGTAGCTGAAATGGAACAGCCGCTTCTGGTTCACGAAGAGCACAAAGACGGTGGGCCGGACGGACGCCTGGGTGGCATAGAGAATCTTGGCGTGCCGCCCCTTGATGCTGGGTGGGTTGTGCCTGGCTTTCAGGTCGTCCATGAGCTGGTTCAATTCCGCCGTGGGGATGCGTTTCTTTGCCTCTTCCGCCACCCGGTCCACGTGCTCGAAGACCTTGAACAAGCGCTGCCGCGTGAGGTTCGATATGGTGACATAGGGCACGAATTTCACGTAGGGCATTTTCAGGTCGATCTCGTCGGGAATGTGTTTGTAGGCCTTCTCCTTGTCGCCGATGAGATCCCACTTGGTCCAGACGATGACCATGGGCGTTCCGTTCTCACGGGCATAGCCCATGATGCGTTTGTCCTGTTCGCTGATGCCCTCCGTGGCGTCCATCAGGATGAGACACACATCCGACCGGCGCACGGCCCGAAGGGTCCTGCTCACGCTGAAGCGCTCCACCTTCCGCCTGATGCCGGCCTTCCTGCGCAGTCCCGCCGTGTCGATGAGCAGGTAGTCCCGCTCCTGCCATTTGAACTCGATGTCGATGGCGTCCCGCGTGGTACCGGGCGTGTCATCCACGATGGTCCGATCCTCATTCATGATGGCGTTGATGAAGGAAGACTTGCCCACGTTGGGCTTGCCCACCACGGCGACCCGCGTCACCTGCGGCGCTTCCTCTACTTCCGGCAGGTCGGCGGTGTCCGGCAGATGCGCCACGATGGCGTCGCGCAGTTCTTCCATTCCCAGGCCGTGGCCCGAAGAAATGGGGAAGGGGTCCCCCACCCCCAGGGAATAAAAGTCGTACCTGTTCTCGGCGAGCCGGGCGTTATCCAGCTTGTTTACCGCGAGCAAAATGGGCTTACCGTACTTGAACAGTTCATCCCGGACCTCCTGGTCCACCCGGGTGATTTCTTCCTGGCCGTCCACCACGAAAACAATGACATGGGCCTCGCGCAGGGCTTCGCGCACCTGGACCTGCATTTTTTGGGAGATGCTGTCCAGGGGGTTTTCGATGATCCCCCCCGTGTCCACCAGCCGGAACGTACGGCCTTCCCATTCGGCTTGGCCGAAAAAGCGGTCCCGCGTGATGCCCTCCTCGTCATGAACGATGGCCCGTGATTTACCGATGATGCGGTTGAACAGCGTGGATTTACCCACGTTGGGCCGTCCGCAGATGGCCACCAGGGGCAGTTTGCGCGTTTTCGCCATGGGATTACTTTTTCCGTCCGCGTCGTTGGTTCCGGGCACGCCGTGCGAAAGACGGCATGCAACATTGTGGAGGTGGGGAAGGTGGAGCTTTGGGCGGCACGGCGCGCGCCACGGTAAAGCAGCGCCGTTACGACGCGGATCATACGCACTCAACGCGGCGCAATGCAATGTGCCGAACGGACTTACGACTCGGGAGCATTCAGCCTGCGCCGGATTTGCGCCACCAGTTCCGCCGGCAGGAAAGGCTTCGTCACGACCTCGTCGGCGCCCGCCTTGAAACCGTGGGCCCGCGCTTCCGGCGTGTGCGCCGATGTGAGACAGAGCACCGGGATGTCCCGTGTTTCCGGGTTGCTCTTAAGCTGTTCGCAGACTTCATAGCCGCTCATCAGGGGCATCATAATATCCAGCAACACCACGTCCGGCCGTTCCTGGGCGGCAAGATCCAGCGCCGACACCCCGTCAAAGGCTTCGACCACCTCGAAACCTTCCAGGCTCAACGTGCGCTTCACCATGGACACCACGTCCGGCTCATCGTCCACGATAAGTATCTTGGGCTTACCCACGCCGTTTCCCCATGCGCCGGGCCGTGTAATCCGCCGTGTGCATACGGTGATACGGTGCTCTTGGCACCCGTGACGGGCTCAATGGCGCGACACGTACCGGCCCTTCCTGATGGATCGTTTCAATAACCGTTTTGACGCCATGGTCCACGAAGCCATTCCGCATGGCCTCGCACCGAATCACATCCACGCGGATCGGCGGGGAAAGGGGATCACTGAAAGAGTCGTCCCGCATCATCTGAAGCATCGCCCGCGCACCCTGTTCCAAAGGTTGCAGGGTTCGGATGCGCATGCCGTAAGGATTGAGATCCAACATCACCCCCTGGACCCGCTCCTCCGGCGTGTCCTCGAACCACATTATACACGGCCGACACACCTTCGTCCGCGCCGAACGCCGCCGTCCCCGGTGCAGCGAACGACTGTCCGAGGTAAGCACCATGTGCTCATCCGGATGCTTACGTCCGGCATCCATGAAAAGATTTTTCCGTACCATTCATCCCTGCCTGTCTGTTCCCGGAGGCCTCCAATTCCAGGAAGCCCCGCGAAACCGTGCAATCCGTTGCATCCGGGCCTGGGTCATGCAAGGCCCACGCTCTAAAGGAAAGCATACCGTAATATATCGGCATTGTCCACCCTGCGAGCCGGAGCGTGGCGGCTGTAAGGGGCATGGACGGCGCCTATCCGCCCCGTCGCTCCCATGGTCCCCGGGACCTCCCTCCCCCTGGATTCAGCGCCCGGGAAATATACTGCCACGCAACGGCGTTAAGACTGTAACTTTCACCCAGGCAAAAACCGGCGTGCGCGGGCGGCGAAAAAAACCATGAATGACGGATACGCCGCTTTCCCGAGAGCGCACACCATTGCTTCCTCACGCTCACAACCAGGAGATGAAACCATGCCCCACGTATTACCCCCGCTCCCCTATGCGTTCGACGCGCTGGAGCCCCATATTGACGCACGCACGATGGAAATTCACCATGACAAACACCATGCCGCCTACGTGGCGGGGCTGAACAGTGCACTTGAAGGACTCGACGCCCTCGCCGCGAAACCGGTGGAAGACCTGCTCCGGGGCATCAACGAGGTTCCCGAGGCGAAACGCCAGGCCGTCATCAATCATGGCGGCGGCCACGCCAATCACAGCCTGTTCTGGCGGATCATGGGGCCCAACGGCGGCGGCGCGCCCGCCGGGGACTTGGCCGACGCCATCAACGGCTGTTGCGGCGGTTTCGACAACTTCAAGGAGGCCTTCAGTAACGCCGCCAAGACCCGCTTCGGCAGCGGGTGGGCCTGGCTCACCGTGAGCGGCGGAAAACTCGAGGTGTCCAGTTCGGCCAACCAGGATTCGCCTTTGCTCGAAGGCAAAACCCCCATTCTCGCCCTCGATGTTTGGGAACACGCCTACTACCTCAACTACCAGAATCGCCGCCCGGATTACATCAGCGCTTTCTGGAACGTGGTGAACTGGGAGAAGGTGGGCGAGCTTTTCGTCGCCGCCCGGTAGCACGGCCACTTGCCAGGCATGCTCAACGTGCCGGCGCGGAACCACTCCGCGCCGGCACCTCTGTTTCCCCGTCCCGCCCACCAGGTCGTCGCTGTTTTCAAGGACGCATCGTGGCCGAAAGCTTTCGGAAAGCAATATGCACGGTGCCTGTCTCCTGTTACTCCCTGTTGCATACGGCATTCCCAAAAGCAGGCAATGGCACTTCTTGCATGGGACTGCCGCATGCCCCTAGTATCGTGTGCCGGTCGGCAGGGACAAGGGAGGTCCGCATGAGCAGTAAAAAGCATCTTGATTTGGCGGTGGCCGTGCCCTGCCTGAACGAGGCGGAAAACCTGGAATTGCTCCTCCCGCGTATCCACGCCGTTATCGCTATGTACGGTTTGCCCGCGGAGGTCTACATTGTGGACGGCGGCTCGACGGACGGCACGGTGGCCGTGGCCGAACGCCTGGGCGCCAGGGTTATCCGGCAGCGGGGCACCGGCTATGGCGCGGCCATCAAAACCCTTTTCGAGGAAGCGCCCAACCCGTACATCATCACCCTCGACGCCGACCTCTCCCATCACCCGGCTATCATCAAGTATCTCTACGACATGCGCCACGAGGCGGAAGTGGTCATCGCGTCGCGCTATACGTCCCAGGGCCATGCGGACATGCCCTGGTCGCGGCTCGTTCTCAGCCGAACACTGAACACCCTTTTCCGTTGGGTGCTGGCCCTCGAACCGCGCGACCTTTCGAGCGGCTTCCGCCTCTACCACCGCCGGGCCGTGGCCGGTCTCGACCTCCGCTACACGACCTACGCCGTGCTCCAGGAAATTGTCGTGAAGGCCTACTGCAAGGGCTACAAGGTGGCGGAAACGCCCTTTCACTACCGGCCCCGCCGCCACGGCCAAAGCCACGCCCGCGTCCTGGCCTTCGGCGTGGTCTACCTCCGCGCCCTGGCCGCCATGTGGCGCCTGCGCAACAGCATCGAAAGCGCCGACTACGACCTGCGCGCCTTCAGCAGCCGAATCCCCTTGCAGCGGTGGTGGCAGCGCCGACGCTACCATATCATCCTCGACTATGTGGGCGACCGTCTCGGCGTGCTCGACGTGGGCTGCGGCTCCAGCCAGATCATGAACGGCCTGCCCCAGGCCGCGGGCTGCGACGTGAACCCCGGTAAACTCCGCTTCATGCGCCGGGCGGGGCGCCGTCTCGCCCGGGCCTCCGTCTTCGCCCTGCCCTACGCCGACCACGCCTTCGAGGTGGTCATTTGCAGCCAGGTCATCGAACACATTCCCGAGGACGACCGTGTATTCAGCGAACTTGCCCGCTGCGTGGCCCCCGGCGGCTCCCTGGTGCTGGGCACCCCCGACTACGGTTCCTGGCCATGGCCTCTCACGGAATGGATCTACGCCCACGTCAACCCCTGCGGCTACGCCGACGAACACATCACCCACTACACGCGGGAGGGCCTCATCCGGCGCGTCGAGGCGGAAGGCCTGGTGCTGGAAGGCTACCGCTACATCCTGAAAGGCGAACTTATTTTGAGCTTCCGCAAGCCCGGGTAGTTGTTTCTCTCAAGGCTTGTCCCTACCCGTCCATGGGGGTCCAGCGGCACCGGTAGGGGCGCGCTCCCGCGCGACCGTTGGCGGCGATGGCTCCACGCCGACAGGAAGATCCGTCGTAAAGCGTGCCCACGCCCGGGCAACGGACAAGCGGGAGCTTGTCCCTACCCGTCCATGGAATCAAGCGGCACCGGTAGGGGCGCGCTCCCGCGCGACCGTTGGCGGCGATGGCTCCACGCCGACAGGAAGATCCGTCGTAAAGCGTGCCCACGCCCGGGCAACGGACAAGCGGGAGCTTGTCCCTACCC
>JAJRTN010000171.1 GCA_024278275.1 Candidatus Hydrogenedentota bacterium | reverse complement strand
TGGGAACGCCGATTTTTATCCGCCTTGGAAACCGGGCGCGCCGCTTCAAGAAAGACATGCCCACGCCTGGGGTCGGCATTATGAGAAACATACGCATCGCGGGCGTAAAGGCGATTGGAGCGGGGGAGATCTGCTGCGCCATTACCGGGATTCCCGGCCACTCCATCGAGAACCTGCGCATCTAGAATGTGGATCTGCAATTCGCCGGCGGCCTTTCCGCGCCCCACGCCCTGCGTATTATCGAGGAAAGGGAGACCGAGTATCCGCAATTCAGGATGTTCGGCCCGTTGCCGGCCTACGGATTCTTTTGCCGGCATGTGCGTGGCCTGCACCTCGAAAACATTCGTTTCGCCACCGTAGCGCCGGATGGTCGTCCTGCCGTGGTGGCCGAGGATGTCGAGGGTTTTACGCTTCGGACCCTCGATGCGCCGGGCCGTCCCGGCCAGCACGCCTTCGTGTGGCTTCGGGACGTGCGCGGGGCGATGCTGTCGAAGCTGCACGCCGAACCGGAGAGTCCCGTGCTCGTGCGGGTGGACGGGGCCGCCAACACCGCGACCCGGTAATCGCCCGTCCTCACGGCCCTTCCCGAATGCAGGCACGAGGACGCTGATTCCCCTTCGCGAAACGTACCATCGTGAAAGAGCACGTTCAGGAATAGACCAGCGAAATCTCGATAACGTCCCACACCCGCAGGACAGGAATGGCCACACGCCATGTACGTCCGTCGCGGCGCACGGACAGCGCCGCGCCGTTGGGACCGTCGTAGGAGAATAGCCGGGCGGACTGGATGGCGGCCCCGTCCGGGAGTTGGCGCGCGGCGATGATGAGCGTGAAGTCCCGCTTCTTCACGGCATCATGGCGGGTGCTGTCATAGCCTCGGTTGACCAAGTGCGCGATCAGGCGGTTGGGGTCGCCGGGCGCGGCACGCACGGCCACGCCAACCCGCTTGGCGCCCTCTAGCCGGCCCGCGTCGCTCATGCTTTGGGTGAACGGATTGAAGAGTCTTTCGGCATACCTGGAAATGAAGCGGAAGATGTCTTGGTAAGCGGCGGGATCGGGGTCCCAGGACTGGCCGATGCCGCCGAAGTTGCCGTGGGGCGCGGCCATCCAGTCGCCCCGTGCGTAGTGGGCGGCCACGTGCATCTTGAAGGCCGTGGCGTGCTCGGGGTGATCCCGCAGATATCGCGTGTCGCCCGAACCGAGCACGTTCTGGTAGGGCAGCGTGCCATGCACCGGTCGGAGCAGTTTGGCGTCCATCACCCCGGTCCGCACGGTGCGCCGGATGCCGGTCGTGGCGTCGAGGGAGTCCATGTCGGCCACCCGCAGCAGCCGGGCTTCGTCCTCTCCCCAAAAGGATCCCGTGATGTGGATGGGTGCCCAATGGCCGAGCCGTTACCGCAGGTAAGCACCCACTTCGATCAGGGTGCGTTCCTCCGTGTCCATGGTCCGAAAGGTTTCCCACAACGCATTGAGGCGCGTGTTTTCGCCACGGGTCTCCCGGTCGTGACGCCAGACCTTGGTGATGCCTCGTTCCGCCAATTCCGCGTCGCCCAGGTGGCTGTTCAAGTAGGCGTTGAAGATGTTCCGCGAAGCGAGGGTCGCTCCGCCGCCTCCCGTGACGGGATCGTCGAAATGGAAGCCCATGGGCGGAGGGGTGAAGCCCAAATACCAGGCGGGATACTGGCGCAGGTAGTTGCGCACGATGGGGTGATTCCAGTCAGGGCGGCCATCCACGGCGCCGGGCCAGTTGTAGTCGAAGGGCGGATTGTAAAAGCCCCCGTCCCAGCCGTCTTTCCCGACGGGGCCGCCCGTAAGTTGACCGAAACCCTTGTTGATATTCATTAACCCGTGGTAGGCCACGCCGTTGGCGGCGAGTTGCTCAAGAATCCCCTGGAAGCGCGTCCGTGCCTCACGCCCCAAGGTGTAGTCGCGGTTCCACAGCCGGGGAAAAAAGATGTCACGCCGTCCGTTCGTCTTGTCCATGACCGCCGATCCGAGCCACATCACCTGGTCGGTCCGGTAGCTTACATAGACGTCGTCGCGTTGGTTCTGTTCCATGTACTGGATTACCGCGCCTTGGGGAAGCCAGTCGTGGCGGCGGTCGCGGGGGACCGCTTTCACGGCCTTTGACGGGGGCGAGAGCCGGCCGTCGGCGTCGCGCCCCGCCACGGTGAAATAGTAGGGCGTGTCGTTTTCAAGCCCCGTGACCGTCTCGACGAAACCCGGTCGTCCCGTGACTTCACGGTCTAATTCGCCGGGGCTTGCTCCGTAGCGAATCACGTAGCGCTTCGCCATGCGTACCGGCATGAAAGCGAGGGTTACCGCCCCGCCGTCCACCCGGGGATGAACGCCCAGGATGCGCGGCCGGGCGGGCGTGCCTTCCCGGCGGTGTTCCCAGCGCACCCAATCCCACAGGCTTACGCTCCGTCCGCGACCCGAGCCCGCGCCGAAGTAGGCATGGGATCCTGCGTCAAGGGGGGCATCGGGCGTTTGGTAGATGGCCTCCATGGGAAGCGTCTGAACGCATTGGCCGTCAAAGTAAAGGCGTATAGCACTGAAGCCGTCCTTCTCGATGGCGTAGGTGTGGTATGCCGCCGGATCCACGCCGGAGACGGGCCGTGCGAAGCCTTCCCGTTCGAGGGTGCGGTAGCCCACGAGCCCCATGCGCAGGCCGCCGACGCGCTTGTCCGGCATGATGCCCAGGCTCACCACGTGGGCGCGGATGCCAAAGGGCAGGACGAAGCCAAGCACGACCGACCGCGCCGCGCCGTGGGACATGGGGTGGGCATTGTCCCAGTCTGTCATGCGCAGGCGGGCTTCGAGGCGCACGTAATCGCCGTCGTCCAGCCGATTCTCCAGGGGGCGAAGGTAATGCAATTGGCTGCGTTTGTTGAACGCGGGAGCCTCGTACACTAAATCGGTCACTTCCAGCGCGGTTGCCCGTCCGTCGACGCGGGTGCGGCTTCGCTGTGACCCGGCGGACGAACCATCCCCGGCCACCACCGCCGTATCGCCGTCTTTCTCCCCGCCGTATTCACCCGTTGCCGCATAGGGCGCGGATGCCGCGCCGTGCGGTATTTCGTGCCAGGCGTCATGGGACGCCGGGACATCCGGCGTATCCGGGTACAGACGAAGGTTATTCCATTGCGCGGCGCCCGTGTCCGTGGCGAAGGCGAAACCCGCGGGTATCCCCACGCCCGCCGGCAGGGGACGCGCCGGCACGTTGGGGTTCTCCTCCACCCAGACTTCATAGAGACGTGCCTTCGTATCGATGAAGATGCGGAAGCGCATCCATTGCCCGGGAAGCCAGGCCGCGCAAAGGGTTTCGTGAGAGGTGGAGGTGTCCAGCGAAATGATTCGTTCCGCGGAGTGAATCGAGATGGTCGGCGCACCGTCCGCGTCAAGGACTTCCAGCACGGTGCTCGCGCACCGCTTGGGAACCCGCCATTCGACTTCGATGGAAAAGGCTTCCGGCGGGCTATCGAAGCGGCGTGTGACCCGGGCTTCCGGCCCGAGACGCAGGACGCCGTCCGGGTCCGTCGCGACGGGACCCCGGGCCCATGCCTCGGAGAGGAACGTGCGTGTCACGGCGTCAAGGTGACTGTCCTGGAGTACGCCCGCGCGCGCTGAGATCGTGGCCAACGCCAGGAGGAGGGCTATCGCCGCGATGCCTTGTCTTCCATGGCGGAAGGCAACCACCCGTCCCGAACCGTCATCCCCGCGAACGCGGGGATCCAGGCCCCGACGGCGACACGGTTGTTCCACCGCCCGTGGATTCCCGGTGGCTCGGGAATGACGGTGGGGGCGGGCCTTTCTCTCAGGAGCCATCCCGCCGGTCCTTCAATCGTTGCCGTGCGAGGGGAAGGAGGTCCTGGATCATGCGTTGCGCCACCCGCTGGTTTCCCTTTTCCGTGAGGTGACAGATGTCAATGTAGAAAGGCTCTGCCCTGTCCTCGAAAATTCCGTCGAGGTTATGAAAGTTTCGTTTTTCCATGAGCGCGGTGTCCGATGCCACGGCGGCATAGACTTCCCTGAAAAGCGGTTCAAGATCGGGTTGCGTTTTGGCACGGTTTCGTTGCATCTTTCGTTCGAAAGGCGTGCAGGTTTTCTTCACGTAGGACACGGGTTGCCAGTAGAAGATCACCGGGATGCCGAAGGCGTCGGCCAAATCCTGGATGCGGTTCTGGTTGTAGCGATAGATCCGCAGGATCTCTTTGGCCAGTTGCTCCCGTGGCATGTCGGTGCGGGGGCTGGTCTCGTTGAGGCCCAGGCGCGTGGCCAGGTTTCCGCCATCGGTGTTTTCACCGCCTCCATGGCGCCCTGTCATGTTGCGGGCGAAGCGTACGAGGGCGCGATTCGCGATGACCTCCTGGAAATAGATTTGTGCCAGGTCCCTGCGGTTGTCCTTGACCAGCCGTTTCAGGAGGCCGAATTCCCGCGTGCGGATGTCCTCTTGATAGGGGATGCCGGGCCGTCCGCTCATTTCGGCAAATTGAACGTCGTTGACGCCGTCGTAGAAAACGATCAGGTCCGGCCGTTCTCCGGCGCACAGTTCACGGTCCAGCGCAATAAGTTCCTGCGTCGTAATGTAAGCGATTTGCCCGTAATTACGGATCTCCGAAGGAACCCCGGCCCTGGCCAGCGCTTTCGCCAGGTACGACGGAATGGTAAAGTCGTCCCGCGCGCCAATGCCCCACAGGGTGGACCCGCCGAAGAGAAAGATGCGGAGCGGATTCGCCCCGATCTTTTCAGGCGTCCAGGTTTTGCGCAGGCCCGCTTCGTCAACCCGAATGTACCGCCCCTGGAAAGGTCCCTCGCGCCAATAGTCATAGCTGTGCCAGACGGGTTTGCGCTGTTTCAGTTCGTGGAAGTATTGAGGCATCCACGTATCGTCGCCGTAACCGTCGGCTTTGCTTCGCCCGTCTACGAGCAGTTTGGGCGCGTTTTGTGCCAGGTTTTGCGCATCCACCCGCCGGTAGTGCCACGCCAACGCCAATTCCAGCAGGAGCAGGAGGGTCCCCGTTATCGCCGCCAGGGTCCACAGGTAGCGGACCACGCCGACCAGGCCGCGAATTGTTTTCCAGGCACTTGCCATGCATGTTTTCTCCAGCCATCCGGCCCGTCCCGGACCGAAAAATTCAGCATGGAGAATAACAGGGCCATGCCCGTCCTGCAACGTGGGGAACTTGTCTCGCCATTCACGCCCGTGTTGGGAGGATACCCGTACCCGGACACCGCGATGCGGCGCGGAAAGCGAGGACGGCCTCCTTCCCCAACCCGCCTGGCCGGAACCGGGAATCGTCTCCACGGAGCCCCGTGGTTCCATGAAAAAGCGGCCACCATTCCCGGTAACCCGGTGGGTCGCGTTCCCTGTGAACTGTTACGAAACGTAGATGCGGCATCCTGCCGCATTCAAAGCGGTTGGAATCCACCTCTTTGTTACCGTCATCCCCGCGAAAGCGGGGCTCCCTGGCCGGAGGCGACGTTTTACCCTTTCCCATGGATTTCCGCTTTCGCGGGAATGACGGCAGGGAGGGGCAAAGACATGTTCCCGTGGCCATGGGTACAGAACTTCACGGGCAAGGGATTACCTTATTGGGCGCGCTATGCAATACCCCGTTTGGCCTCGTAGGCGGCGATTTTGTCCTTGTGCAGAAGGGTCAGGCCCACTTGATCCCAGCCGTTCAGCAGGCGTTCCTTCAGGAAGGGGGAAATCTCGAAGGCGATGACGCCGCCATCGGGCTTGGTAATGGTCTCGGCCGCCAGGTCGACGGTAAGTTCGTAGCCTTCCGTGGCGCGGACCTCGGTGAACAGCGATTCGATCACATTGCCCGGCAACACGATGGGCAACATGCCGTTATTGAAACAGTTGTAGTAGAAGATATCCGCGAAGGACGGCGCGAGGATACAGCGGAAGCCATAGTTGTTCAGCGCCCACGGCGCGTGCTCGCGCGACGAACCACAGCCGAAATTGTCTTTCGTCAGCAGGATACTCGCGCCCTGGTAGCGCGGTGCGTTCAATTCAAACGCCGGGTCCGGCGTCTTGCCGTCCTCCAGGTAGCGCCAGTCGTAAAACAGCATCCCCTCATAGCCCGAGCGCTCCACGCGCTTGAGAAACTGCTTGGGGATAATCTGGTCCGTGTCCACGTTCAGCGCCTCCAGGGGCGCCACGATTCCGGTCAGGGTGGTGAATTTGTCCATGGTGTGATATTCCTTCCTTCAGGCAGTGCCTGGATTATTTGTAACCATTTACGGCCTTCATGGACGGGCACTGTGTGAGAAGATCGCTCGTGAGAGATCTTGTCCGCATCAATGCAGCCGGGATGTCCGCGCCTCTTTTCCCACGGAGGACCATGGAAATAAGAAACAGAAACTCGTGAACGATTACGATTATTTGTATCATTTCGTTAATGGTCATCGAGCCTGTAAGGTGGGCCCTGGCCCACCACCACCTTCGTGCATGGGGCATCGATTTCGTCACCAGGGTCCGAAAAACCGCCGTTCCCAGTCCCGTAGACGATTGGCCCGCTCTCACTCAACAGTATCAAACCCGGAAGCCGTTCCCAGTCCCGCAGGGACGATTGACAGTAGCCCAGCACTTCAGTGCTGGGAAAACGATACTCCCAATACATTATTAAGTCCCGTAGGCGTTGCTGTATCTCCGGGCCGATGAGTCCGCGCCGTCCTTTCGTGCTGAACACGGCATGGTACAGGCTGCTTGTGTAGGAATGAGGCATCTGTCCGCACGTTCTTCTTCAAACGTTCCTACGGGACTGGCTTCTTTGTTTCATCCGTTTCCCAGCACTAAAGTGCTGGGCTACTATCAATCGTCCCTTACGGGACTGGGAACAGGGCCCCGGCCCATATTTAGAAAATGGAGTCTCGACAATCGGCCTTACGGGACAGGAACAGGATACTGAGCCTTTCCCGGCGAGCATCCGCGCGACACGCGGCACGGTCGTGCGGCATGGGTTCCAGCGATTATCCCCGGAAGTCCCAGTCCCGAATGTCCACGAAATGGCCCTTGATCGCGGCGGCGGCGGCCATGCCGGCGCCGACGAGGTGGGTGCGGCCGCCTTTGCCCTGGCGGCCCTCGAAGTTCCGGTTCGAGGTGGAGGCGCAACGGTCGCCGGGATCGAGCCGGTCGTCGTTCATGGCGAGACACATGCTGCATCCCGCCTCGCGCCACTCGAATCCGGTGTCCTTGAATACTTGATCCAGTCCCTCGGCCTCGGCCTGTTTCTTCACCTCGTTCGAGCCGGGCACCACGAGGGCCTGGTCGATGGTTTCGCTTACCTTGTGGCCCCGGGCCACGGCGGCGGCCTCGCGCAGATCCTCGATCCGCCCGTTGGTGCAGGACCCGATAAACATCTTGTTGATGCGCACTTCGGTCATGGGCACGCCCTCGCCGAGATCCATGTAGGCCAAAGCCTTTTCGGCGGCGAGACGGTCGTTGCCCTCCAGTTCGGCCAACACGGGCGTCTTGCCGCTGATGCCGGTCACCATGCCGGGCGACGTGCCCCAGGTGACCTGCGGCTCCACTTCGCCGGCATCCACTTCGACCACCGTGTCGTAGGCGCAGCCTTCGTCCGAGGCCCATGCCTTCCAGCCCTCGGCCAGTTCCTCGAAGGTCCGGTCCTTCGGCAGGTAGGGCCGGTCCTTCAGGTAAGCGCAGGTGATGTCATCGGGGGAGATGAGGCCCGCCCGCGCCCCCGCCTCGATGGTCATGTTGCAGACCGTCATGCGCCCTTCCATGCTCAGCTTGCGGATGGCCTCGCCCGTGTATTCGATGACGTAGCCCGTGCCGCCCGCCGTGCCGATCTTGCCGATGATGGCCAGCACGAGATCCTTCGCCGTCACGCCCGTTCGCAGGGCGCCGGTCACGCGGATTTCCATGGTCTTCGACTTCTTCTGCAAGAGCGTCTGCGTGGCCAGCACATGCTCCACCTCGCTCGTGCCGATGCCGTGGGCCAGCGCCCCGAAGGCCCCATGGGTCGCCGTGTGCGAATCGCCGCACACGATGGTCATCCCCGGCTGGGTCAGGCCCAGTTCCGGTCCCACCACGTGGACGATCCCGTTGCGTGGATCGTACATGTCGAAACAGGTGATGTGGAACTGCTCGCAGTTCGCCTCCAACGTGTCCACCTGCTTCTGGCTGAGGGGATCCTGAATCGGGATCGACCGGTCGGTCGTGGGGATGTTGTGGTCCATGGTGGCGAAGGTCAGTTCCGGTCGCCGCACGGCGCGGTTCGCCATGCGCAAGCCTTCGAAGGCCTGCGCCGAGGTGACCTCATGGACGAAATGCCGGTCGATATACAAAATGGTGTCCTGCCCTTCGGGCGTATGCACCACGTGGGCATCCCAGATCTTCTCGTAGATATTCTTGGCCATGAGCTTTGCTGTTCCTTGCTTTACTGCTTTTCCGAAGCGCGGTTTTGGGTCGTTTCGGGCGCTTATCCGCGAAACCGTCTCATGATACAGCATGTGGCCGGCCGGCTGAAAATCGTTCTTCGAAAAACCGGGGTGCCACTACTGAAATACAAGGGAAACGGGGCGTCACACAAAGAGACCGTCCGTCTTTAGCGGGCGTGTCGGCGTGTCGGTAGGCTGTTGCAGGGTATCCTTACTTATTCTATCATTGTTGGCATAATTCGCCTGTGCATGGTACGCTGTTAGTGCAAGTGTGTTCGGTGTTACCCATGGTGCCAACGGTGACGGAGGATAATGTTATGCGCATCTTACCTGTTTTGGGCGTGGTTATGTCGGTATTGATCGTGTGTGGTAATGCCGCCGCGATGAATAAGGCGGAACTGATCGATGCCATTGCCGGAGACAGTGGTCTTTCCAAAGCCGTTGTCCAAGGCACGCTCGATGGCTTTATCAACTCGACGACCCGGGCATTGAAACAGGGGAACCGGGTCGCGCTGGTCGGCTTTGGCTCCTTCTCCATATCCAGGCGAGGCGCCTCGACGGACGGTTGCGCGTCGGAAGCGGAGGTCGATTTTTATGCCGCATCACCTTTTCGGTTCTCGGAGGGTGCGCAACAGGTTCCCTTTCAGATGGTTATTCGAGACGGCGCGGCCGATGCCGATGGCAGCCTGTGGGTATACGGTCCGAACAACGGGGCATGGGTTCGGTCCGGCGACACGGTGAGTCTCGCGAGCAGAGTCGAAGTACGCGGTTGGGATTGGGTGAACAAACGACCCGGCAAAGGCCGGACAAAGCCCGCCAACGGGGAAGCGGTCCGGGGAAAAGTGGTCGGCGTACTCGTGAACGCGGCGGATGGCACGGGAGAGACGGTGGCGGATGAAGGCGGCGCGGACACGGTCGGTCTTCTGTTGCGCGGCATTGAGAAGTCGGACATCCGGC
Source organism: Candidatus Hydrogenedentota bacterium (assembly GCA_024278275.1). Taxonomy (GTDB): domain Bacteria; phylum Hydrogenedentota; class Hydrogenedentia; order Hydrogenedentales; family JAJRTN01; genus JAJRTN01. The sequence goes on along the minus strand of JAJRTN010000171.1, from coordinate 31,228 downwards.
GCGGCATGGGTTTGGCCGGGGAACGGCGCCCGGACCCGGTACCTACGGGGGATTGTCCCGATGGAGGATTTTCCGGGCACATCGTGACGGAGGGGGAACTCCTGGCGGAGATCGCCAAGGAATCCCGTCTGCCCACCGCCATGGTAACGGCGGCCTACGATGCCCTGTTGAACGGGATAATCGATGTGGTCAATTCCGGCGAGGAAGTGGACCTCGGAGACTTTGGACGTTTTTTTGAAGAACACGAATTGGCCGTGAGCGCGCACGAAGCGGCTCATGTGGCGCAGCAAAGGGCGCGGACAGGCCGGAATCCGCAAACGGGCAAGGAAATACAGATCGCGGCAAAGGGCCTGAATAGAAACGAGCTGCGTCTGCTTTTCGAAACAGCGAAGCAGATCGCCCGGAGAGGGCGGAATCCACAGACGGGCAAGGAAATACAGATCAAGGCCAAGAAGGTGGCCAAGTTCAAGGCCGGGGCGGCCCTCGCGAGTGCCGTGAATTAGCCGGCGATATGTCCCCCCGGGAGCGCCGACTCGGGAGATCGGCGCTCCCGGGGACTTGGTGAGTTACCGCTTTTCCCCCGTGTTCGGCCGCTATCGGCTGTGCAGGGCGATGCGGTTACCCTCGGAATCCAGCACCACGCTGCGGAAACCGTAGGGGCCGATGGCATGTTTCCCCTGGAGCACCTGCCCGCCGTTGTCCGCCACGAGGGCTTCGGCCTCATCGAGACGGCCATCGACGTTCAGATAGACCAGCACGCCCTGCTTGGAAGGGAGCAGGGTGTCGGAAACCACGATACACCCGCTCACGCCGTCGGCGTGAGGCAACACGGCAAAACGGGTGCCGTCCATCTCCTCGATACGCGGGGCCTCTCCCAACACCTTGCCATAAAAGCCGACGGCCCGCTCCAGGTCGGTCGCCGGGATGTCAAACCATACCGCTGCATTGCTCATACTGCATTCCTTCTGTTGTGTTCGTTCAATCCTTCCCACCCTGGCCCGCACAGCCACCCTGGCCACTGGGCCGGAGATGGGGCCGGTGGATATGGTTGGTGCCTTTGTAAGCGTAGGGGGCCACACCCGCGATGAGTGTAACATCGCGCACGTCCGCGAAGACGGCGTTGTCGGTCGATTGGACGGCCATTGGGAGAACTCTCCATTGCTAAACCTGCTTCGCTGCAACATGACACGGCAGGGAGAGCGCGTATTCCCGGTCCCGTCCAATTATTCACCACACCTTCGGAAAGAAGAAAACGCCCAAGCCCTTTATTTCCGCGCGTGATAGGTCCATCACCATCCGCGATAAACGCCGCAAGGGGAAAAGGAAGGACACGGACTTGAAGACAAGGCCCGTCCCTGCCGGTTCGTGTTTGTCCGTCATCGTTCGTGTCCCGCCGCGGCGCGCTGAAGCGCACGTTAGCGGCCGCTAACGCCTACTTGTGTTCCGAACCCGCCCGCTTCTTCCCGGGCACAAGAACCTGAAGGTTGTCGAAGTTGCCCGTGTCGTCGAAGGAGCCCAAGCCGACCGCGCCGGAAAGGAAGGTTTTGTCCCGCGCCTTCATGATGGGTTTTTCCATGTCATCGAAAAAGACCTCTATAGCACCGGACTCGACATCGCGGGTGATACGTACTTTATGGTAGCCCCCCGTCCAGTTCGTGCCCTTGTTGCGCTCCGTGGCGATGGAGACGCGGGGTTTACCGTTGACGAGGAAGATGGAGTTCGCGTGCTCATCGGCCTTGGAGGCAATGTGGACGTAGTAGAAGTGGGCGGGGTCCTGGTAGCCGAAGAAGAAGCAGAGGTCCCGGTGGCCGTATTCACGCCCCGTCTGCCGCGCCTCCACGTTCAGGGTGAAGTTTTCCACCTTCAGGTTTTTCACGCGGGCCATGGAATGGGGCGAACGCACCGGAGGCTGGTAATTGCTGCTGCCCGTGAGCGAAAGTACTTTGCCGCCGTGGTCTTCCCCGAGGGTCCAGGCCCTGGCGTCTGTCATCTCCCAGCGGTCCAGACCCGCTTCAAAGTCATCCTGGAAAACAATGGTCCAGCCCTCGGGTGCCTCCGGGGCGGCCATGCTGCCGGTCATCGCAACAACGCCGCCCGCCAAGGCCACCAGGACAAGCCCCTTCCAACGCATACCAGCCATCTTGTTCTCCTTCCTCGCGCCGCCCGGCGCGGCGGCATGGTTCGTCTGATCCACGCCGGACAGTGTAACCTGTCGGCCGGGTGAAGGCCAAGGTGTGTCGGAACCTTCACCGGAATCCCCCGGGGTCGCGCTCTTCGTGAACGGCTACGTCCCATCAATGGTATAGTACCCGCCGAACACAAGGAGACCTGTAATGTGTCAAGCGGTACGAAAAGGCGGTGTGCGGGCTGGCACGGTGATGCTGATCCTAGTCGCGGGCCTGCACGCGGGCGCGGCGCCTGGACTGGACCGGCAATGGGATTTCAGCGACGACATGGGGGCGTGGCGCATCCAGGAAGGACAGTGGACCGTTGCCAACGGCGCATTGGTGCATCACGACCCGCATTTCAAGGGTGGCTTGGCGGGCCTGCCCGGCGTGGTGCTGGGTGACTTTCGCCTCGAAGCGGATGTGCATATCACTAAAGTGTATTGGGACAAGGAGACCGTGTGGGTGGGCTTCCTCTCCCGGGCCGCCAACCCCGTGGCCAACGGCGGCTGGAGCGGCGGATACGGCCTTATTCTTCGCGCCAACGGCGAAGTCGTGCTGGCCCAAACCTCGGGCGAGGGCAAGGAACTGGGCAAGGCCAAGACCCGCCTGCGCCCCCAAGACGGCCCGGTCCATCTCGCCATCGAGGGCAAGGGCACTCACTTCAGGGTCTATGCCAATGGCGGCCTGCTTTTTGAAGGGGAAGATGATGTTTTCGCCACGGGGGAAGTGGCGCTTATCAATTTTGGCAACGTGGCCACCTTTGACAACGTGCGGCTGCAAGGAGAACGTGTTCCCGTGAAGAAACCCGAGAAACGCACCCCCGTCCTGTTGACCCCGAAACAGCATGACCCCGTCACGCCCTTGCCCCGCCTGGCCGTGCGCAAGGAACCGGGCGAGCCGGGCACGTTCTACGAGAAGGAGAGCGGCAAGCCCTTTTTCCCCAGGGGCTTCAACCACACCGTGCTCGAACACTACAGCACCGGATGGCACGCCACCTTCAATTAAGGGGTGTATGACGGGGAGGCGATGGATGCGGTTCTTCAGACCATGGCCGAGGCGGGCGGCAACGTTATCCGCGTGTGGATATGGGGCACCCAGAAGGCGGGCGGCTTCACCGGCGACCTTCAATCCATGGGACTCAATGGCGCTTACATGGAGAACGTGACCGATTTCCTCCGGCGCGCCACGAAGCACGGCATGTATGTCGTCCCCATCCTCGACGAAGTACCCCACAACGCCTATTACAACAACGTGTCCGACCGGGCCGGTTTCGGCAAGGATGATTCCAAGGTGACGGGTTACAACCGGCAGATCCTTTCCCCCGGCCCCATCGCCGCCAAAGCCGAAGCCATCCGCCACTTCCTGCAATACATCAAGGACGCCGATCCCGGCCTGCTCAACGCGGTGCTCGGCTGGTCCTTTTTCAACGAGGCTTGCGTCAACCACACGGAAGGCCCCTTCCGCTACGACGAGGGCACCGTGACCACGGCCAACGGCAAGACCTACGACATGGCGGACAAGGATCAGCGCCAGGCCTGCTACGACGAGGGCGTGGTGTACTGGGCCAACACGCTCACCGAGGCCGTGAAGTCCGTGGATCCGGAGGCCCTGACCACGGTCGGCATGTGGACCGCCGACGCCCATGGCCGCAAGCCCTACAACGGCCTGGTCCCCGACGACCGGGACCCGCGCCGTCCGCCCCGGCCCTCGGTGCTCGCGGGAGCGACATCCAGGCTCGGCTTCCTCGATATACACATCTACCCCTGGGACGGCACCAGCAAGGTGCGCCCCGAGGCCCACGAAAGCGAGGCCATCCGCGCCGGCCGCATTCCCGCCATCGCGGGCGAGTACGGGGTCTTCAAGAAGAATACCCTTGACGAGGCCCGGGTGATGTTGCGGGAAATGCTCGAACAGGCCTACGCCATGGGCTACATCGGCCAAATCTTCTGGGTATGGGACCTGAGCATGGTGAAAGGTCAAACCTGGAGCGCCGTGGAAGAAGGACTCGCCGAATACGTCATGGGGCTGGTCCCTTGACCCGGCATAGTCGGAAACAAGAGACCGTCATTGCGAGGGAGCCCCGGGTGACCGTGGCAATCCGGCTCATAAAAGGGTGCCACGATCACACCAGGCAGCTTCGTCGTTTCTCCCCGCGATGGGGACTGAATGGGTTGCGCTTTCGTGACCAGGCCATGGCGTACGCCTGGAATGACAGGCGGGGTGCCCGTAACACCCTCCACCATAAAAAAACCTCTTTGGCGACGCCCGGTTTTGTGGCATTCCAGGAGGTTACACCGCGATACATCCCGGTTATGGTAGTGCCGCGATGAACAGTTGACAAGGTTCTTGGGCTTGCGTATACTACGTAGAAAATGAATGAGATCCGCGCTCCAGGGGGCGTGTTTTTGGCTTGTAGAAACATCGCTGTCCGGGGGGGTTGTGCCCCCCCGGGGCGGTAGGTTAGTATAAGAGTGATCGGTGGAATCAACGGGGCGCGTTTGTTCCGCTGTAACGGCTGTTCAGGTAAACAACGGCGTAAAGGAGAAGTGAGAATGGGGACCTGCAAGAAACTGACGCTTGCGTCACTCGTCACCATGATGGTGGTGCTCTCGTTCATCATTGGGTTCGTGCCCGCGCACGACCTCGGTGTGATCGGTGCTGCTTCGGATGACGGGGAATTCGACATGCCGGGTCTGCTGCGGTCCATTATGGATGCCAAAGCGGTCCAAAGCATCGTCCCGGAACTTAATATCGACACGGCGAAGGTCATTGCCCCCCCCGGCAGTGGCGATGTCCCCCTGGACCTCACGGCGGCGGTTGCCGGCACGGGCGTGGACCATGTTCGTTACGTGGCTAACCTGAGCAGCGAAGGCGCTTCCCCCTGGAGTGAAGGCGTGTGGAGCGGCCAGGTGTTCAGCGATGCGGCCACGGACTCGCCCTATGAGGCCAGCCTGAATATCCGGCCCCTCATGAGCAGCGTGGCCCAGACCATTTACATTTACGCCCTGACCAACACGTCCCAGGCCCTGAAGCAGACGGCCTTTACCTATGAGGACGCGAACCTGGAAGCCGACCGTATCGAGCTGGAGGTGGAGACCAGGGACCTGGACAGCGACGGTAACGGCTATCCCGACAACATCATGGACGTGTTGCCCGGCGAGGTGTGGATTGCCACCGCCTCGGAAGACGGGGTTGAGCGGACCGTGGTGATTGCCAACCTTTCCAACCCCACCAAGGCCGTGAACGGGGAGGTTGCTGTTTCTTCCGGTAACACGACGGTGACGGCCCCCGACCTTGCCGCGTTGCAGAACGGGGTCGGTGCGCAGGTTGAGGATGCCTGGCTGGTCGTCAGCGCGGTTGATGACCTTGCCGGCTTGCTTGACAATGTCGATGGGGTTGACACGCCGGCGGCACGCGCCCAATGGGCGGCCGACGTGAACGCCATGGCGCCGGGCGTCCTCACGGCCTTGGCCCAATACACCGAGATCAGCCTGGTTTATACCACCCAAAGCGGTACCGTTATGGACGAGATCGACGATCTCACGGGTACGGATCTTTCGGTGGCTATCGAGATGACGGGCCTGGACATTGGTCCGAATGAAAGTCCCCAGATTTGGTCCTACCCCACCGCTGTTTCCGATGACGGTGTGGGTACGGTGATTACAAACGATCCGACGGCCGACCCGGTATGGTCCCTGAAAGCGGGTTCGCCCACCATCATCGGTTCGACCGGTCTGGCCATGACAACCCAGACCCTTTCGGTTTTCGCGCCCTTCAGCAGCGGAATCCAGATTCTGAGTGCTAATCCCGATGTCATGCTCGTCGGACTGGAAGAGGAAGTCGCCATCCACGGTGTGTTCCCCGTGGGTGCCCTGTTGAGTGTTGCCGAGGCGGCGCAGGCCTACGCGGTATACGTGGGCATGGCCCCGATTAATTAAGCCACGGACCGTGTCGCCTTCGTCGGCAATGGTCCCAACGGCGAAGCGGTTACGGAACTTGATGGCGAAAACGACATGTTTGTCGTGGTGCCGGCCAAGAACCAGGCGGGCATGCTGAACGTACGCGTGGTGGACCTGGTTAACCCGAACAGCGTGACCGAAACGGCCAACCTCATCGAGGTGGTTCCGACCTACGCGCTGACCGCGAGTACCACGGGTGACGCCACTTCACCGGCGACCATCACCCTTAACCCGGTGAGCAGTGATGCGCGCCTGGCCGACGGCACCTACCGTGCCTTGGAGAGCATCTCGGCAACCGTTGACTTCTATGCCGATCTGCTTGATTTCAACGGTTGGACGCTCAATGGTTCGGACTTGGGCACGGACAATCCGGTGACCTTCGACATGCCGAGCGAGGACAGCACCCTGGTGGCGTCCTTATCGCCCAAGGCCACGTATACAGTGTCCACCTTTACCGTGGGTAACGTGGAGCCGGCCACGGTCGTGCTCACGCCCTCCAGCAGCCCCGGGCTTGCCGAGGGTGAGTACCTCCTGAATACGCCGGTCACCGCGGAAGTCGTGTTCGACGATGCCACGGACACTTTCCGAAACTGGTTCCTGGACGGCGCCCTGGCCGGAACCGCCACGACGCTTGATTTCTATGTCGAAGGCGATCACCAGTTGGTGGCCAACTTTATCGAAGTGCCCGCACGGCTTATCGCCACCGCGGGCACCGGCGGCACCATTACCGTGACGCCGCGCGGGGACGTTCCCGTTTCGCCGAGCGGTTTCTACCCGCAAGGCACGGTGCTCGACCTGACAGCCGTTCCCGATACGGGGTTCCTCTTCGATTCGTGGACCGGCGAGAATGCGGGTGACCTGGTGCCCAACACCACGTCCGCCGAGGTCTCGCTCACCATGGACTGCAACAAGGCCGTGACCGCCAACTTCACGAACATTGTGATTGGTGTTACGGGCATCAACCCCTCCGAAGCCTGGATCTTCGGTGGTGTTGTCGCGGAAATCACGGGTGCGGGTCTTTCCGAAGACGTGGCGATTACCATCGGCGGCCAGTCGGTGCAGGGCTTCCGCGCCGCCGCCGACGGCTCGTCCATCGAGGTGGTTATCCCGCCGTTGACCGAGACCAAGACGGTGTCCGGTTTGCCGAGCGTGGAGGCCGACATTACCGTTATCTCCGCGGATGGCAGTGAGTCGGCCACGCTGGACAACGCTTTCACCTATAAGCGTTACGATAGTGCGGGCGGCATCAACACGACGGCCTTCCAGTTCATGACAAGTGAGGCTACCGATGTTGCCGTCACCTTGGGCGCGCCCCATGACAACTTCGCAACCCTGCACATCCCGGTGCTGGCCTCCGCGAAGAACACCCCGGCCCTGACCTATGGCTTGGTCCGGGCTACCGACACCGATACCGAGACAAAACAGAACACGGCGGCCTTGGGCACCGCGTTCATTACGGCAGGCGTGGGCGCTCCGAACGTGCGCGCTTTCGACATCCACTTCTACGCCGCCACCGAAGCCATGAAGCAGACCGCCAACACCCCGTCGGTCGGTTCCGCTACATTGGCGACAAACACGGCGGTTCAAGACCTGCCGCGTGTTAACGAGGACGGCACGCCGAACAACGATCCCTTCACCCTGACCTTCCCCGTGACGGAGGCCGGTCTCACGGCTGGTGACGTGCGCAACGGGTTGGCCATGTGGGGTGTTGAGTCCGAGTTGGACTACGTGACCAACACCATCACTTCGGTTGGTCCCGCGACTGAGTTGCAGTCGGTCCTGCTGAACAACGAAGTGGAGCCGAACATCACGGACAACGTGGCTGACAGTGATGCGATCACAAACGTATGGAAGGCACGGCTGTACACCTTGCAGGCCTTCTCCCTTCGCATGGAAGCCGCGCTTCCTGAGGATGTGGCCGCTGAGCTCGTGGCGGATAACGCCGCTAGCTTCTTCAGTGGACGCAAGGCGGGTGGCTGGTCACTGTCCGTCACCTCGCCCTTGGGCGGCTTGGCCTGGGTCGACCGTGTTGAGTTTGTCAATGCGCAAGGCCGGACCGTGGCCACGGCGACTGCTGACAACTTCGTGACGGCCCCGGGCAGCAACGAATACCAGCTTGACTTCACCGCCCCGCGGAGCAGCGAGACAGGTATCATGGATGTTTCCATCTACCTGCGATCCGATCCCGGAACTCCTGCGGTTACGCTGGTTGATTTCGCCGAGTACACCAGCACGCCGGCCATACCGGTGTGGCTCATTGCACTGCTTATCGCGCTTATCGGTCTGATTGGCGGTGGTAGCAGTGGTGGCGGCGGTGGCGGCCCCTGCTTCATCGCGACGGCTGCCTATGGTACGCCCATGGCTGCGGATATCGACGCCCTGCGTTCCGTGCGTGACACCTTCATGCTCGACAACGCCGCCGGTTCCGCCTTCGTGGACGCCTATTACCGGGTGAGCCCGGCCATCGCCGACGCCGTGGCCCAGAGTCCGCTTCTGGCGGCTCTGGTTCGCGTGCTCCTTGTGCCGGCCATTTTCATCGGTAAAGTGGCCGTGGCCATGCCGGGCTTGGTCGCCTTCATCGGCCTGTCGCTCGGGGTTGTTTTCATGCTTCGTCGCAGGGCCCGCAAGGCTTAGGCCGGCATAGGACACGGAACAAACGTTGACCCCGCGGCGGCGGGAGGAAAAACTCCTCCCGCCGCCGCTTTCATGTCACGGTTTCTTCCATGTTGAACGTCCGCCGCTTCAAGCCGTAGGCTAGGGTATATGTGCGATACGCTGGGACAGGGGATTGACGGGTTTGCCCGTGCGCTGGCGGTGTTTCAGGACGGATTGTCCGCGATTCCCGCCCTGCATGAGGCGGTCTTTGATCACACCGAGGAGTGGGTGGATCTCCTTACCTACAAACTTGTCCCGCAGTTGGCGGGGGAGGGCTGTCTTGTGGTGGCCGTGGCGGGTGGAACCAACACCGGTAAGTCCACGGTTTTCAACATGCTGCTGGGCCGCGAGGCCAGCCCGGTGAGGAGTACCGCCGCAGCCACCTGCCGCCCCGTGTTTGCGGGCAATGCAATGCGGGCAAAACAAGCCATCGAGGGTCGTCTCTTCCCCGACTTTCATGCCATGGCGCTTGAGGATTTGGACTCCGCCATTTCCCGCGATACAGATTGTTCAGCCCTTTTCGTCGTCGCGCATGAAGAACTGCCCGACCGGCTGGTGTTGCTTGACACGCCCGACGTGGATTCCATCGACCGGGAAAACTGGGACCGGGCGGATCACATTCGCGCCACGGGCGATGTGCTCATTGCCGTGGTGACCGCTGAAAAGTACAAGGACGACCGGATCATCGCCTATTACCGGGCGGCACGGGCCGCCGGCCGCATCGTCCTGCCGCTCATGAACAAGGCAAACCCCGCCGAAGACTACGCCACGGCCCGCAGCCAATTGGGCGACTTCTGCCGTGAGGTGGGGCTCGACAACCCGCCCTGCTTCGTGGTACCCCATGATTTCGATGTGGACACCCGCTATGGTGACACCATTCATTCCCTCGAGGGGGACCTTCCGCTTTGGGAGTATCTTGAATCCTTGGACGTGGCCGCCATCAAAACCCACGTTTTCCGTGACACGGTGTCGCATTTCGCGCACCAGGCGGAAGATTTCCTGGAACGGACGGACCAGCTTGCGGGGATGCTGCGGAGCGTAATCCACGATTTCGAATCCCGCGCGGAAGCCATGGCGGGAACCTACGACCCCGAGCCGGGCACCGAAGTGGGCCGGCTTTTGCACGACCATATCAAGGCGCGGCGCGGCGTATTAAGCAGGAGCGTGGGGCGGGTCTCGGGGATGGTGGCCAAGGGCCTTGCACCGGTGCGGGCACTGGCCAACCGGGCCATGGGCCGGACGGGAGGGGCCGGGGCGGCCCGGCGGGCGCGCACGGAGGAGGAGATCGCCGAGTGTCGGGAACGGGCCGTCGCTACGGGCGCGCGCAATCTTGCGCAGGGATACTCCGATTCGGCCCACGCGTTGCAACCGCCGGCGAACGTCCTGGTACGGGACGCGTTGAACCGGCTTGACGCGGATGCCGCGGTGCGGACGGTCGTGGATCAGACCATTGAATCGGAGGGGCTCAGCGACCGCTTTCGCGCACATGTGGAGCGAACCCTAGAGGATTGGTGGCGGGATCATGCCGTGAAGCGGCAGATACTCATGGAACTGGACGCCATCCTGGTGGTCGCGCCCACGGCCATCTGCGTGCCCCTGTCGTTTTACTCGGGCGGCGTGGGGGTGCCCGAGGTGACCGCCGTGGCGGGAATACTCGGCGGTGGCTTCTTTGAACAGGTCTTACTGCATCAATTGTCGGACCGGTGGCTCAAGCTCATCGGTCCCTGGCGGGACGAACAACAAAGGCGCTTCGCCGACGCGTTGTGCACCCACATCACCGCGCCCTGTCTGGCGGGGGTCCACGAGGCCCTGGCACCTTTCGAGAACGACGCGGTGGAAACCATGCGAAAGAGCCGGGAACTATGCCTGAGAGCCTTGTAGACCTGGTGGAAGCCTTGTCGGACCTGGCGGCCTACCGCGGGTCCTGGCGCGCCCTTCGCGAGGAAACACCGCTGCTGGCGCGGCGCGTGGAGGAACTTCGGGAACGGGCTGATCGCCTTGACGATCTGCTGGTGGTCGCGCTGGTCGGCGGCTCGGGCGTGGGCAAGTCCACCCTCCTCAACGCCGTCGCCGGCGACCAGATAGCCGAGACCTCCGAGATGCGTCCCTGCACCGACGCGCCCGTGGTATACCACCCGCCCGGTGCGCGGCTCGATTTCGGCGAGGGACGTTACGTGGCACGTTCCGCCCTGGAGCACCTTGTGCTCATTGACACGCCCGATTCCGACACGGTGGTGAAGCAGCACCGGGAACAGACCCGGCGCGTACTCGATCAATGCGATGTCATCCTTCTCTGCGCGACAGCGGAAAAGTATCTCGACGAGGCTACCTGGTCGCTGTTGAGACCCTTGCGGGGGCAGCGGACCCTGGTTTGCGTGGAGACCAAGGCGCGCGAAAAAAACGACATCACGGCGCACTGGGCCGAGCGTCTTCGCGAAGCCGGGTTTGACATTCCCCCCGACCTCTTCTTCCGCGTGAACGCGCTTCACGCCTTCGACCGTAAACTCGCCGGAAACAAGCCCGAGGCGGCGGAGTTGGATTTCCCCAAGCTCGAAGGCTTCCTCCGCCACGAACTCACCCGCGAACGCATCGCCCGCATCAAGCGTTCCAACGTGGCCGGCCTGTTATCGAAGATGGTTGCCCGCCTGCACGAGCGCGTGAGTGGCATGACGCCCGCGCCCGAGGAATTGCGGAACATGCTGGAGACGGCCGGCCGAGACCTTGCGAAGGAGGCCTTCCGCTGCCTGGAACGACGCGTTTTCGCCGAGCCTCACCTGTGGCGCTTTGCCGTGGGCCGTGAAATGAGCGTGCGGGCGCGGGGTGGCGCGGGTCTGCTCTTCCGCTGCATCGAAGCGCTGCGCGGTCTGCCCGTGCGGCTGCCCCAATTGCTCCCGTGGAATCCGGGGCAAAAGGACGACACCCACCGTGCCGTGGCCCTGCTCACCGAGGGCGGCGCGGTCGAAGACGACGTGCGCGTCGCCACGGATGCCGTGGAAAACGTTTACCGCGCGAAGCAAAGTGAAGTGGGACTCGCCTTTTCCCGGGCCGGACTCGACCCCGTTGGGAAGGATGACGGTCTCGAAGCCTTTCAGGCGGAACTGGCCCGGCGCGTGACCGACCTGCTCCGTGGCCCGGCGCGCGACCGCGTCGTGCGCGGCGCCTGTTTCCTCACCAGTTGGCCCGTCGCCCTGCTGGCCGACCTGCCAACGCTGATGCTCGTGGTTTACGCCGGTTGCCACATCTTCACCAGCTACTTTAAAGGCGTCTACCTCGATACGGCTTTCTTTTATCACACCGCCGCGCTGCTTGCCCTCTTACTGACCGCGGAATACGTGGTGCTCTCCACCGGCGCCCGTTGGATCGCCTGGCGCGCCCGGCGCGCCGGCTGCCGCGATCTTCTCCAAACCCTCAACGCACCGCCCGGCCTTGGCTTTCAACTCGAGCGTGCCCTGCTGGATGAAGTGGCGCGGCTGCGCGATGTGGTGGAAAGGCTGCGACGGGGCACGCAAACAACGAGCAACTGAGGTACGTTCACCATACCCCTGCGTCTGCTCCTGGATGGTGGGACGACAGGAACCAACGTTTGTTTACAAGTGGCAACCGTTCACGGCCTTCGGTGGCAATCAAAAGAATGGAGCGGGACACGGGGCTCGAACCCGCGACATCCAGCTTGGGAAGCTGCAAGTCTGGTGTCATAAGTACAACGGACAAAGCACTTACGGACAAGCATAAATTAGGCGGCATCGAAATGGGCACTAAATCGCCGGATACCATGTCAAAAACGGACCCACGGGCGGCGGTGGAGGTGTTACGGGGGCTTTCGAAGGGTGAGTTATTGGGGGTGTTGACAGACCTGCTGGGGGACCGCGAGTAGGCCATGTTGTACCTTTGAATGACTGCAAAAGGTCCGCGCGCGGCAGGAATGGCTTGGCCGGACAAGTCCATGGAGAAACTGAACGATGAAGAGAATAGGGTCAAAAACGAAGAAGGCGATATTGGTAACACGCGGTTACCAGCAGAAGCATGGTGCCGCGCGAGTATATCGGCCTCGGGCTTCAACACGGTCACTGACGGTGCGTCAAAGGAGGTTTGTGGATGCTTATGCTGGTGACATTCGTGTTGCGGCAAAAGTGGCGAATCTCAGCTACGGTTATGCTCGGCGACTGGTATCAAAAAGTCACATTATCGCCGCGATTCAATCACGTGAAATCGAGGGTCGGAAAGAACGAATCGTGAATCGACAGAAGCTGCAAGCGGCATGGTCAGCCATGATGGATGATGTACGCTTACCGCCAATGACCCGCCTGCGCGCCTCCGAACTACTGGCGAGGTCTGCGGGCTATTTCATCCAGAAACACGAGCACAAAGTCCTACAAGGCACCTTTATGCAGCTCATCGCGGGAGACGTCAGCGTTGAGCAACTCGACGAGGAAGGCCGCGATAAACTCCGAGACTTTCTGGAACGGCTCCATAAAGAATGGCCGAAATACGGATAAGGGACGAGGCATTTGGAAAATCGGGGGTTCTCAACGTGCCATCCAGTAGCGGTTTGTTTACTGGAAATTGCTGCTTGAGGTTGCCGTCGGCGTGGGCCTGCGCGATGATGAATTCGTTTTCCGCTTTCCTTTCATGCTGGTACCGGGTTATCACCAGGGCATGCGATCCACTGTTACACAATTCGGGAGTTCACGACGCTGAAAACGGCCACAGGCCATCCGCACGCACCCGCTATGATGACCGGCAATTCGGGCATCCCAGTCCACTGTAAGCGCCCACTCAACACCAGTATCCTCAAGGGAGTCAACAACAGGCTCAAAGTCATCAAGCGAATGGGCTGCGGGTTCCAAGATGACGGGTATAGCTTTCTACGGGTTCGCGAAGCCTTCCCCGGAAAGTGCGGATGAATCCAAAAGACGGAGACCCGCGCTTCGGTTCACTGTCAGTTTACTCGACGTCCTTTGTGTAGTACTCGTGCATCACCTCGGTTTCACCCGGCGGCTCGGGATGTGTCCCGGGAAGGGCCGCCGTGGTCATTCGCTCGTGTCGCACACTCGGTGTTCCCCGCCCGCTTGACTGGGCTTGACACAATCGGCAGAATGCCAATGGGTGGCGGTGGGCCGTGATTCACTGTTAGCCTACCAGACGATGGATAATGGGGCAAGTGGTGGTTTCGCGGGTCTTCAATTTACTTCCGGGGCGTCAATTTGCCGCCTGCAAGGGCCCATGCCGCGAGATATCGGTACGTCGTGTGTCGGGGCCGTTGAATCCGCCACGGGCGGTTATTTGGGAGGGTTATCACCGGGGATGAGATCTTTGGGGAACCCGGACTGGGGAGTGCCATACATTGCAGAACGAGCCAGAAGCTGGTCAGTTGGTCATCACCAGAAAACGTCCTTTCGTTGTCACGGAGATCATCACGTTCGCCCCTCGACTGGTGGGTGACACAGGGAAGCCAAATTACCTCGTGAAGCTCTCCTCCGTGGAGGACGACGGACTCGAAGAGGAGTTGCAGGTTATCTATCAGGCCCGTTCCAGCGGAAGGCGGCACACCTATCTCGTGGCCCCCCTCCAGATTATTCTTTACCTTCGATGCCACCGATACGACGCGCCCGCACAGCCTGCCGACGACTTTCGTACCTTGGCCGTGCATTGCATCAAGCGTTATTACATCGACGTGGCCACCTTCCCCGATACCCACGAAGAGGACCACGACCCCCACTTCGATTTCCCTCTCCACGAACTCATCTGGGTGAAGGTTGCGTTTTGGGGTGACGCGGCCACCTACGTTGCCGAACGCACCTGGAGCCCCGACCGGAAACTCACCAAGCGCAAGGATGGCGCGCTTATTCTCATCTTCATCGCCACCAGTCGTTTCAGGTCGTCGTTTGGGTGCTTGGCTTTGGTCCCGACGCCGAGTTGCTTGAGCCCAGTGACCTGCGGGAGGAAATAAGTTTCAGTCTGGTCAAGTTGGTGGATAGATACAAAGCTTGGGGGAAGGCACCGAAGGAGAGTGGTCATGTTTTCGATTGATACCGGCGATGATCGAACGGGCAAACACAGCGCATGGAGCGGAAGATATGAGTAAAAACCGTGCTTTCGAGGAGGCTTTCAAGGCACTCACGGGATTCCCGCCCTTCCCATGGCAAGGGCGGCTATATGAACGGCTCTTACTCAATGACGTCCCCTCGGTCTGCGATATTCCCACGGGGATCGGAAAGACGATGGTGATACCCATTTGGCTGCTGGCCCTGGCCTGCAATACGGACCTCCCCAGGCGGTTGGTCTATGTTGTGAACCGGCGCACCATCGTTGACCAAGCTACCGATCTGGTTACCACCATTCGCCAGAGGATTATCGAGGCACTGGGCAATGATGGCAGCGCTCTGTATAAGGCCGCTACGGCGCTGATGAAACTGGACCCCCTGTCCAACGACGCCACTACACCCCTGGCTGTAAGCACGCTTCGAGGGGAGTTCGCGGACAATGAGGAGTGGAAATCGAATCCGGCCAAGCCGGCCATCGTGATTGGTACGGTGGATATGATCGGCAGCAAACTGCTGTTCTCGGGCTATGGCGACAGTCGCCGCATGCGCCCCTTACATGCCGGACTGCTGGGATGTGATTGCCTGTTCATCCACGATGAGGCACACCTCACCCCGGCATTCGGGAAGCTGCTTCGTTCGGTTCATGCCTTCGTGACGCAAACAACAAACAACAAGCAACAAGCAACTCAAAACTTCGGCGAACCGATCCACTGGATAGCGAAAATGCAGGTGCTTGAACTCTCGGCAACGCATACAGTCAACGGTCAGAACAGTGCCGAGCCGCTCCTGCTTAGTCCGGAGGACGAGGCCGACCACATCATAGCCCCCCGGCTGAAGGCCAACAAGACGCTCTACCTCAATGAGGTCGAGAAAGATGGGAAGCCCCTCCAGGAACGCATCATAGACCTCGCCCTTGAGCATGCATCAATGCCCTGCCGCGTGGTTGTGTTCCTCCGAAAGCCAGAGGATGCCGGAAAGGTTGCCGATGGCATCCAGAAGGCGCTTGGCGATATTGCGGTCAACGTCTTTGAAGAGGCCAACCCAGGCACCCCTCTCCCCAGGAAAAAGTCCGATGAACTGAGGCGGGAAGCGGCACGCCGCGTGAACATCCTCACCGGCCAGATTCGTGGATATGAACGGGACAAGCTGTTGTTACTCCCAGCGATGCAGCCGTTCCTGACAGAGTGCATCCCTGAAGAGGCCGCCTACCTGGTTGCCACCTCAGCAGCCGAGGTAGGTATGGATCTCCATGCCGACCACATGGTCTGCGACCTGTCGACCCTCGATTCCATGATACAGCGGCTGGGCCGGGTCAATCGCTTCGGTAGCAGCCAAGCCGATGTGCAGGTAGTGCATGACGAGTCCCTGAATAAAGTCAAGGGCAAGGAGACAGCGGAGGAATTGGCCCGAAAGGCAACGCTTGCATTTCTCAGGGGTAAGAGGGGCCAGGATTCGAGCATCGATGTGAGTATTTCCTGCCTTCAGCATTGGCTTCAAGAAGAGACCGTTCGCGAAGCATTCTCACCGGTTCCCGAGATGGTCGACCTGACACCCCTTTTGCTGGACCTTTGGGCACAAACCTCGGTCGAAGGCATGGCGGCGAGTCCGGAGCCGGAATCGTGGCTCCATGGCATCCAGGACAACTATCCGCAGACCATTCTGGCTTGGCGGAGCGAAGTCACCTACCTGAAAAACCTTTCCGAGGAGGACCTGAAAAGGTGGTTCCTCGCGCACCCACTGCGTGCCTGCGAGCGCCTCCAGCTTCCAACACACACAATCCTCAAGCAGGGAAAAGATGATATGAGTACGCTGCTCAAGGGATTCCCGCAGGAGAAGCACGATGCTACCGTTATCGTCCTTTCACCTCAAGGGGAGGCAGTCAAAACCATACTCAAGAACCTCGTAGAGCACCCCCGTTCGATGCGGCTCAACTATGCCAGCATCATTTTACCGACGGATGTGTCTGGACTTAGCGAGGCCGGTTTCTTCGACCCGAAAACGACGCACCCGGCAGAAAAGTTGGACGTGGCGAGCAGGGACCTATGCCGGTGCCTCCTCACGAGAGAGGGCGCTGTATGGCACTACAGCATTCTGGGGGATTCCGGTGGGTCGGACACAGAGACGCCACCGTGGGAACGCGTGTCCACCTCGATCCGATATATCGAACGCGAAAAAGGGCTGAAAATGGTTCTGAAGCTGCAAGTTGAAATCGCGGACGAATTCGCCGAGGACGACGAAGTCTGCGAGAAATGGCTTGTCTTGCTGAGGCCCGTCGCAGAACGACGTGTCGGGGGCTCGACAGACACCATTCCCACAGTCCAGGAACACAGCAACCATGTCGCCGAAGTCACCAGGAAACTGTGCACCGCTTTCCCCTTTCCAGAAAAAATTCGTGAAGCGCTTGTCCTGGCGGCGCAGCACCATGACAAGGGTAAGGAGGCACCACGCTGGCAGATAGCCGCAGGACACGACCCCGAATCCGACAATGCCCCGCTGGCGAAAGGCGCCGTTGACTGGCGCAAACTGGATGGCTACCGACATGAGGCCGGTAGTCTTCAGGTATTGGGAGACATGGCGGAAATCCGGGATCATCCTGAGGCCGACCTTATTCTGCATAGCATTTCCACACACCACGGATGGGCTCGCCCCCATTTCCAGTCAGGGGCCTTTTTACTGGGGGGAACCGGCACCCCCGGCGAACAGACCGCCTATGAGGCCATGCTGCGCTATGACCGGCTCCAAAGACGCTTTGGCTGGTGGGGGCTTGCGTGGCTGGAGTCCATCCTGCGCCGCGCGGATGCCATTGCTTCCGCCGCCGAGCAGAACGGCATCCTGGAGGAGGAATCATGAAGCCCACCCTGACCGTGAAAGTCGACCTGTGCAATCCCGGGCAGGTCTTTGCCTGCTGTGGCCTCTTCGAACTGGCCCATCGCCTTACGCCCCAAGACCGGCCCGCCATGGGATGGTTTCGGGACATCAACAAGACAACAACCGAGTTTCTGCTTGCGGCTCACGATGCGAATGACACTTCCATCGGCCTCAAGAAAGTGTGGGATCTTCTGAAGGCGTGTCCAGTCTCCGGCGATGAAGCACAAAAGGAGGGGCCGGTGGTGCTGGGAAAACCTTTTGGTTTTACCATCGATTGGAGAAAAGCCTATCCACAGAACCGATTGGTGAAAACATGGGCGGGGCAACAGTCCATTGCCAAGATCACAGCCGACTTGATTGCTTCACTTCCCGCCAGGCCTGATGCCTCAGTACTTGCCCAACTCACCCGAACAAAAGGTGGCGTAACCGCCTACAACATTTCGAAATGCGAGACGGCCCAGGACGCAGGATTCTCTCTCAACGATCTGGGAAACGCCTACCAAACCTGTCCGGCCACCGCAACCGAATTGCTCGCCCTCATTGCCCTGCAGCGATTCTGCCCGTCAAGGGATGCCACGCGGCTTGGCAGGCAATTCCATGTTTGGGACCGGCCATTGCCCATAGGAATTGCCGCTTTGGCCATAGGAATGAGGATTTATGGGGTCTCTCAGGGGACTCTTTCCTTCTCGATGTACGAGCGGGATAGTGAAGGCCGGTATAAGGCTTTCGGCATTTCAAGGTTCAAACAGGAGAACTGACCAATGAAAGAAATCGTCACGCTACTTGACTCAAGCAACGCTGCCATCGTAATGCGGCAGAACCTCAAGCCGGTGGAAGGCGACAATGCTGTCATCTTCCCACCAACCTTTGCCGATGTCGGCTATAACATCGACGAACTCACAGATGCCGATGGCCGTGTCACCGGCAATGTGTGCCTGATCGACAGCGTTGGCTCGCAAGCGAACCGGATGGAGCCCCTCTTCAAGTGCGCGCCATACTCACAGCTTATCCCGCAAGTACAGGTTACCATTCCCAGGACGGGCGAGATAGTCGATATCCTCGACGCGGGCCATCGTGTGGCTGACGCGGTCGTTCGCTTCTCTGAGCTTTCCGAGGCTATCCAGGACGCATTCCTCGCGGCGAAGCACGGAGATACTACCCTCCTCGCCAGGCTGGCCCCTACTTCCCTCATCTTCGGGTGCTGGGACTCCCGGGGAACCGGAGTGAAGCTTCCTCGAATCGTACGGGCTACGGTGCGTGCCCATAATGTGCATAAGCTCACTCGTTCGGCGCAGTTCACCCCGGCACTGGATGACTATGAAGCCGCATTCGACAAGCTCACGGATGCCGAGAAAAAGAAGCTCCCCGATGCAGGTATGGGGCATGTTCCGGCGCCTGCTGCGTTGGGGGGCGTGCTAATTGACGGGCAGAGCGTGCTCTTCCGGGAGGCCGTGCTCAGTCTCGCCGCGCTACGTCAGCTTTCCGGCACCGATGATACTGCCACCGCAACGCTGCGTCAGTACATTCTCGGCCTGGCTTTGGTGACCTTCACCGCGCCCCAGGATACGTTTCTGCGAATGGGTTGCGAATTGACCGCCGACCCTGAGCGCCCCGCCACCTGGGAACTGGTACACCACGACGGCAGCCGTGAAGGCTTTACCCTCACCCACCAGCAAGCGCTCGATTTCGCAAGGCAATCCGCGGATACCTTTGGGGTTGAAGCATTACGCTCGGTCGAGTTTGATGCCAAGGCTGCGAAGGAAGCGCTCAAGAAAGCGAAGAAAGAAGAGTAGCCATGGACACGCTATGCATCTCGATTACCTACCTTGATGACCGTTTCCATGGGCAGACCGCAGAGGGGACCGAGTGGCCCCCCTCGCCGTGGCGGCTCTACCAGGCGCTCCTCAACGCAGCCGCCGGGAATCGGGTGGAGGACCAGACGGTTTTCGCGGCGTTTGAACAACTCCCGCCTCCGGTGGTGCTCGCACCTGCCGTCGCGGTGGGCCAGAGGCGAAAGACCTACGTGCCCAATAACGCATCGGATGTGCAGCCGGACAGGCAGGCCCGCCTTACGGACAAGGACTTCAACCCGGTGCTGTTCACTGGCCCTACGCGTACGGTCCACTACCTGTGGGCGGTGGCCTCGGATAGCAAGGGAGAGCTTCAACGTCTGTGCGACTACGCGCGCATGCTGACCGCCGTTGGCCTTGGGATCGACCTTGTCGCAGGCAACGGCCTTATCCTCTCCCAAGAACAGGCGGACAACCTGAAGGCCGGTTATCCCGGCCAACGATGGAAGCCCGCCGCGTGGGGTGACAAAACCCTGCGATGTCCCTGCCCAGGCTCCTACGCAAACCTGAAAGCCTGTCATGCATCCGCACTGGCGCGCTGGGATGGGCCAGTCTACACGCCCGCTCAGAAGCCCACCGAGTATGCAGAGGTCGGGTATGCCCGGGAGGGAAAAACCTATCGCCCCACGGCCTGTTTCACCCTATTGAGACCCGGCAGTGAATCACGGCGCATGGCTTCCTTTGACCCAAGGGATACGGTCCTGGTCTCCGCGTGGGTTCGAAGCCGTCTCTGCGAACTCGGCCAGCGCCCTGGTGTTGCTTTTCTCGGCGACCCGGAGGAATACATCGCCGGCCATGTAGCGGAAGGGGAATCAAGAACGCCCCCCCGATTCTCCTATCTACCGTTGCCTTCCATTGGTCACGCACATGCAGACGGCCTCATTCGCCGCTTCATCCTCGCGGAGCCCTATGGGGGCGATGGGCAGAAAGTGAGTTGGGCGGGGAAAGCACTCCAGTCCGCTCTCCTTAAGAACTCCGGGGGCGATATCGTCGCCGAACTCAGCCGCACCCGGCGCACGGAAAAGGGATTCAAGAGCTTCACTGAATCGGGCAAACGCTTCCGAACGGTGACACCCGTGATCTTGCCGGGCTTCGATGGGATGAAATACGCCAAAGCGGAGAAGCTGCTCCTGAAGGCAGTTCGCCAAGCGGGGTTCTCTCCGGAGGACATAACGGACATCCATCTCCGCAAAGCGCCGTTCCAGACCCACGCCTACCATCCGAAAGACTATAAGCGCGCCAAGCATTTCGAGAACTACTCGGCTATGCACGTGGAACTGGCTTGGAAACACTCCGTACCGGGTCCACTTGCCCTTGGTGCAGGACGACATCGGGGGCTTGGCCTCTTTTTTCCCCTCGGCAAATCCGAGGTTGAACCTTGAGTGCGGGGCAGGACCGAACCGGAAAGTGCCACCCGCACCGGCACTGGGAAGGGATCGTGCAATGGACATCCTGGTAACGCGCCAGTACCGGGTCGAAGGTGACCAGGGCGGGCGAACCGGTCCGTGCGAAGGCCGCGAGATAGGCATCGTTCCAGACTTTTTTCGAGGACGTTCGCTCCCACGTGAAGCCCCACCGCGACGCTTTCCGCCGTTATCCTCAGGCTTCCGGGCCACCTGGAACGGACCAAGGGCAACTCAACGGGCGCACCCCCCGGCGTGGCAACCGAAACACCCGCCGCGTTGCTCAGTACGGTCACGGAAGTGCCTCCGGGCAGGTTCCGTTCATCCCCCAGCACGACCATGCCGTTATCTACTCGGCCTTGAAACACCATATGCCCCTTCTCCCATGCCCCGGGTGGAATATCAAGGCCGTGGGCGGCGTGCCACCGGGCCCCTGGCTCATCTCATACGAAGGGGGCGCTCCTGTGTCGCACGTTGAAACCACCATTCCCGACCTCATCCCGGCGCGGATGCTGAACGAGTATGCCTATTGCCCTCGGCTCTGTTGGATCGAGTGGGTGGAGGGGGACTTCGCGGACAGTGCGGATACGGTGGATGGGCGGTTTCAGCATCGCCGGGTCGATAAGGCGACCGGCAACATCGCGGACCCTGCATCGGCGAACGGGCAGGAGGATGGGGAGGCGGATCTCGCCCTGGCAGTGGCGGAGGACCCGGTGGTGCGCCAGGCGCGGTCGGTCATGATGTCGGCGTCGTCGGCGGGCCTCATCGCCAGGCTCGACATGGTCGAGGAGGCGGGCGGGGTCGCGGTGCCGGTGGATGTGAAGCGCGGGACCGCGCCGGATATCCCCGAGGGAGCCTACGAACCGGAGCGGGTACAGGTATGCGCGCGGGGCATCATCCTGCGGGAGAATGGCTACGCCTGCGACCATGGCGAGATCTACTTCGCCCGGTCCCGCCGCCGGGTGACGGTCCTTCTCGACGATACATTGGTGGCGCGGACGCTGGACCTGCTGGACCGGATGCGGGCCATGGCCCTATCGGAGGCCAAGCCGCCGCCATTGAAGGACAGCCCCAAGTGCCCACGATGCTCGCTGGCGGCCCTCTGCCTGCCCGACGAGACCAACATCCTCCTCGCGGGCGAGGACCAGGCCGATGAGGACCAGGTGCGCCGCCTGGTGCCCGCGCGGGACGATGCCCTGCCCCTCTACGTCCAGAAGCATGGCGCGGTCATCGGCAAGCATGCCGACCAACTGGTGGTCAAGGTGCGCGGCGAGAAGGTGCAATCGGCCCGCCTCATCGAGACCTCGCAGGTCTGCATTTTCGGCGGCGCAACCCTCACCACACCCGCCCTCCAGGAATGCCTGGCCCGGAGCATACCCGTCCTCTTCTTCTCCTTCGGTGGCTGGTTCTACGGCATGACCCACGGCCTCGGCCACAAGAACGTGGGACTGCGGCAGGCACAATACCGCGTGGCCTCCGAACCGGACCGCTGCCTTCAACTCGCCCGCGACCTGGTCCACCAGAAGATCCTCAATGCGCGCACCCTGCTGCGCCGCAACCATCCCGATCCCCCCCGCGCCGCCCTCGACGCACTCAAACAATCCGTCGGCCGCGCCGCCGAAGCCGAGTCCCTCGAATCGCTCCTGGGGGTCGAAGGCATGGGCGCGAAAACCTACTTCGCCCACTTCGGCGCCCTGCTCAAGCCCACGGGGACAGCGGGCGGCGAGGGTTCGGACCCCGGCATGGCCTTCTCCTTCGAGCACCGCAACCGGCGTCCGCCCCGCGACCCGGTCAATGCCATGCTCTCCCTTGCCTATGCCCTGCTCGCCAAGGACTGGACCATCACCCTGGCCGCCGTCGGGCTCGACCCCTATCTCGGATTCTACCATCAGCCGCGCTATGGCCGCCCCGCCCTCGCCCTCGACATGATGGAACCCTTCCGGCCCCTCATTCCCGATTCCGTCGTGCTGTGGGCCGTCAACAACGGCGTGGTCGCCCCCGGCGATTTCATCCGGCGCGGCGGGGCCGTGGCCCTCAAAGACGACGCCCGGCGAAAGTTCATCCTGGCCTACGAAAAACGCATGGATGACCTCGTCACCCATCCCGTGTTCAACTATCGCATTTCCTACCGACGCGTGCTTGAAGTGCAGGCCCGGCTCCTGGCCAGAACCCTCACCGGCGAGCTGCCCCGCCTGCCCGCGTTCCTCACGAGGTAACCCATGCGCCGCATCTATCTGGTAACCTACGATATCGCCGACGACAAGCGCCTGCGGCGCGTGTTCCGGAAAATGAACGGCTACGGAGAACACCTCCAGTATTCCGTGTTTCAATGCGAACTGTCCGACAAGGAACACGCCCGGATGATTGCCGACCTCAACCCGCTCATCAATCACCGGGAGGACCAGATCCTCATCTTTTCCCTGGGAACCGCCGAAAGCTACAACGCCGGCGCCACCCAGGCCATCGGCAAGCCCTACGTCTTCGTCGAACGCCACGCCATCGTGGTGTAGCGCCACCTTTCCGATCTTTGTCAGTTGAAGATCCCCCCATACCGCCGCGCGAGCAGTGAAATGGTGCGAAAAAAACGGGGACCGCTCGAACCTTGCATGGCAAGTGCTTACAGGCTATCATGAGACCAGTAGGACGCCCGAAGGCAGACGGGAAGGAGACCGCTCGAAAACGGTCGCCTAATCCACTGCCCCAAAGGAACTTACAAAGCGCGATCTTTCCACCGATGAAAATCGGTGGCCCCATTGAAGCACCTCGACGCCGTGCGTGCCGAGGCACAGAAGGCCCTTTCCACCGATGAAAATCGGTGGCCCCATTGAAGCGACACCACGGGGGCAACGCTGGAGCGCAGCTGAACGCCTTTCCACCGATGAAAATCGGTGGCCCCATTGAAGCTGGGAGCCTCCACGACGACCTTATAGAGGTCGATGGGGCTTTCCACCGATGAAAATCGGTGGCCCCATTGAAGCTGCTTCATGCGCGACCATGCTACGTGCGTGTGCGCGGCTTTCCACCGATGAAAATCGGTGGCCCCATTGAAGCGATAAAGCTCCGGCGAATGGGGGTGAGTGACTATTTCTTTCCACCGATGAAAATCGGTGGCCCCATTGAAGCAGGAGCCGCGTAAACCACTCCCCTCGATAAAGTTCCGCTTTCCACCGATGAAAATCGGTGGCCCCATTGAAGCACCTAAACTACGCCTAAACTATAACACAAATAAGGCCTTTCCACCGATGAAAATCGGTGGCCCCATTGAAGCGTGGATCCTGGGGAGGCGGGTGTGCCTTGTGCCGGCGGCTTTCCACCGATGAAAATCGGTGGCCCCATTGAAGCAATCCGCGCTCGAATACCTTGGGCGCAAACAAGGAGCTTTCCACCGATGAAAATCGGTGGCCCCATTGAAGCCCATCGAGCGGGTTGAACCGCACCCATGCACCGGCCTTTCCACCGATGAAAATCGGTGGCCCCATTGAAGCAGCAACAAAGGAGGGGACTTTGGTGCCTTCATCGGGCTTTCCACCGATGAAAATCGGTGGCCCCATTGAAGCTGGAATGGGAGATCGCGTGATGTCGCGCCTCAGCAACTTTCCACCGATGAAAATCGGTGGCCCCATTGAAGCTCTGGATACGGTCATCGCTACCGATCTGGCGATGGACTTTCCACCGATGAAAATCGGTGGCCCCATTGAAGCGTTCCGCATGGGAGCCGAGCTCGAATGCCAGTTCCCACTTTCCACCGATGAAAATCGGTGGCCCCATTGAAGCTCCACCTGACACCGCCCACCGCCACGCACCAGATGCTTTCCGCCGATGAAAATCGGTGGCCCCATTGAAGCCCGCCAAATATTTTCAGCCTTTCACCGGCAGGGCGACTTTCCACCGATGAAAATCGGTGGCCCCATTGAAGCTATGCAGGAAGGAGAATAATTGACAGGCAGATAACCTTTCCACCGATGAAAATCGGTGGCCCCATTGAAGCAGACAACTCTGACAGATGGGCCCATCATCGTCGCTCTTTCCACCGATGAAAATCGGTGGCCCCATTGAAGCTAAATCTTAACCTCATCGGACGGGAACGGATCGATGGACTTTCCACCGATGAAAATCGGTGGCCCCATTGAAGCCTTTTATCTCCGTCGGCCCTGCCGGCAGCCCACGCCTCTTTCCACCGATGAAAATCGGTGGCCCCATTGAAGCATAGAGCTCGTCGACCGGTATTGCCTCGCCTTTCGGAACTTTCCACCGATGAAAATCGGTGGCCCCATTGAAGCTTTTGTTGCTGTATAGCCCCCCCTTCGCCCGTGTGAACTTTCCACCGATGAAAATCGGTGGCCCCATTGAAGCACGCACACCATCACACCCCCGGCCGCCGGGCAGACCCTTTCCACCGATGAAAATCGGTGGCCCCATTGAAGCCCGAAGTCCCACAGGGGCTTGTCGGTAGACACACGGACTTTCCACCGATGAAAATCGGTGGCCCCATTGAAGCCAGTGCGTCTTGCGCTGGCACCGCTTATAGTGCTTTCTTTCCACCGATGAAAATCGGTGGCCCCATTGAAGCCTCTCGGACACCGTCCCAACCGTCGGCGCTCATGCTGCTTTCCACCGATGAAAATCGGTGGCCCCATTGAAGCGCAAACCCCCGTCGCATCTCCTGCCGGTGTCTGCGTCCTTTCCACCGATGAAAATCGGTGGCCCCATTGAAGCGATGTCGTTCGTACCTCACTCCATCGGCCATGGGGTCTTTCCACCGATGAAAATCGGTGGCCCCATTGAAGCGAGTTTCTTTACCGGGGCCGTGCTCTCGTCTTCCTTCTTTCCACCGATGAAAATCGGTGGCCCCATTGAAGCAGACAATGGGGACTACTCGACTGGGAGGAAAACGACGCTTTCCACCGATGAAAATCGGTGGCCCCATTGAAGCGGCCCGCCTTCGCGAAGGGCGCGGCGTTGGCTGGTGCTCTTTCCACCGATGAAAATCGGTGGCCCCATTGAAGCTCACAATCCACAATGATGGATTGCGGGGCACCGGCCTTTCCACCGATGAAAATCGGTGGCCCCATTGAAGCCCACGGAAGTAACCCCGGAAGTTGCCCAAGAACAACAGCTTTCCACCGATGAAAATCGGTGGCCCCACTGCTGTCCAAGACAGAATCGCCGTAACGCTTCGACCCGCATAGAATAGGGTTCTTTCCTTCTGAAATCACTTTTTTTTGGATCAGGTCTCCCGTTTTCCTGTTGCCCGGTTAAGGGGCCTGTCCAAGACCGGGCAAGGGTAATTCCAATTGTTGTGGGACGGGCTCGATAGGTGGCGTTTTGAACCTAAAAAGGGCAATTGCGCCCTTATCGCGGAGGATTCTACTCGTTCTATCTCGCTATGCAGCAATTACTTATATCGACTGTTCTCAACTGCGCGGCAGTTGAAATCCGCTCACCCGAGAGGTGAATGCACCAACGCATGTGAAGCACTTTTCGGCAACGACTTACGACCAATTCTGCGATTTGACTGCCCTTTTTAGGCTCAAAAGGCTTTGACAATAACGGGCAGAAACGAGCAAAATGCCCGAGGTCTTGAGAGACGGAGAACAAGGCATGATCCGCAGAGATCCAAAGGTCATGACGGTTGACGAGGTATGCGAGTATCTCAGAGTGCCGAAGTCGTCTCTCTATCGGCTGGCACAGACAGGCAAGATCCCGTGCCAGAAGGTGGGCAAACACTGGCGGTTCCACCGCGAGGCCATAGACAAATGGCTGAAGGAGGGTCAGCGTGACTAGGAGTTGGACGACTTGGTTAACGATTGGACGGACGCGTACGGGGGGATAGACACAGGCAATGCCCAGGGTATTTGACAACATCGAACAACACCTCGACCGAGCACTCAGAGAGACGCTTGAATTGTCTGATCGGGCCGACTTCTGTGTCGGGTATTTCAACCTCCGCGGGTGGAAAAGGTTGGATTCGTACGTCGAGCAATGGGCTGGCGCTGATGCGGGTCAGTGCTGCCGTCTGCTCGTTGGGATGCAGAGACTCCCCCACGACGAACTTCGTGAAGCAATGAGTCTGGTCGATGGCCGGGGCGAAATGGACAACCAAACGGCCATCCGGCTCAAGAAATGTTTAGCTCAGGAGTTTCGGCAGCAGCTGCTGATGGGAATCCCCACCAACGAGGATGAGAATGGCCTTCGCCGCTTGGCCGCGCAGATCCGAGCCAAGAAGGTAGTCGTCAAGCTCTTTCTCCGTCACCCTCTTCATGCGAAGCTCTACCTACTGTTTCGCCCAGACCCAATCAACCCAATCGTCGGCTACTTGGGAAGCAGTAACCTTACGTTGGCGGGCCTTGTAGGCCAAGGTGAGCTCAATATCGACGTGCTGGACGGCGACGCATGCCAGAAACTGGCCAAGTGGTTTGAGGATCGCTGGGATGACCGGTTTTGCATGGATATTTCCGACGAACTGGTCAGCATCATTGACGAAAGTTGGGCTCGCGAAGAGGCCATTCCGCCCTATCACATCTACGTCAAGATGGCCTATCACCTTTCTCGGGAAGCCCGTGCGGGCCTATCCGAGTTCCGCATCCCGAAGGATTTCGGCAACAAGCTGTTTGATTTCCAGGTTGCGGCCGTCAAGATTGCCGCGCACCATCTCAACAAACGGAACGGAGTCCTAATCGGCGATGTCGTTGGCCTAGGCAAGACACTCATGGCCACGGCGCTCGCACGGATTTTCGAAGACGACCATGATCTCGAGACGCTGATTCTGTGCCCCAAGAATCTGGTCCAGATGTGGCAGGACTACCGAGAGCAATACCGGCTGCGCGGGCGAGTTCTTTCCATAAGCCGAGCGATCGAGGAATTGCCAAATCTCAGACGCTACCGCCTCGTCGTAATTGACGAGAGTCACAATCTACGAAACCGTGAAGGTAAACGGTACAGGGCAATCCAAGATTACATCCGTACAAACGACAGCAAGTGCGTCTTACTTACGGCCACTCCATACAACAAGACCTATCTGGATCTTTCCAATCAGCTTCGCCTTTTTGTTGAAGAAGATCGCGACATCGGCATCCGGCCTGAGCAGTTGCTTCGGGAACTGACCGAGACGGAATTCATTCGCAGACACCAATGCGCCGTACGATCACTTGCAGCATTTGAAAAGAGCGAGCATGCGGATGACTGGCGGGACTTGATGCGTCTCTATCTTGTACGTCGAACTCGCAGCTTCATCAAAGCCAACTACGCGGAGGTCGACCCAAGCAATGGGCGCAAACACTTGACGTACGAAGACGGAACCAAGTCCTTTTTCCCCGAGCGGGTTCCTCAGACCGTCAAATTCGCGATTGACGACAAGGACCCGAATGATCAATATGCCCAGCTCTATGCGCCTCCTGTAGTCAATGCAATCAATGCGCTAAACCTACCCCGCTATGGGCTGGGCAATTACGAGGCGCCGACACCCCATGAACCGCCGACACAGACCGAGGCCCGGCAGTTACAAGACCTATCGCGAGCGGGTAAGCGCCTCATGGGATTTTGCAGGACAAATCTTTTCAAGCGCCTTGAGAGCAGCGGCGCGGCCTTTCTACAGTCCCTTCAGCGTCACATCCTGCGCAACTTCATCTATCTCCACGCCATCGACAACGGACTTCCGCTGCCACTGGGCTCCCAGAACGCTGAGATGCTCGACACCCGCTTGACAGATGCCGACGAGGACGTGGGCGACCTTTTCGATGATGAGAATGACAGCGGCGCAGGTGACATCAACGGGGACCAGTCGAGACTCCGCACCGAGGCCGATTTCGAAAAGCGTGCCGCTGAGGTCTACGACGACTACGCCGGGCCGTACCGGAAACGGTTCAAGTGGTTACGACCCGACCTTTTTGTCGAAGAACTCGCCAAAGATCTCCGAAAGGATTCCAAAGCCCTGCTGAAGGTGTTGGCCAATTGCGGGGAATGGAATCCCGAGCAGGACACAAAACTCGAGGCCTTGGTCGAACTCCTTACAGAGAGGCACCCAACAGACAAGGTTCTCGTCTTCTCGCAGTTCGCGGACACCGTCGGTTACATCACGGAACAGCTCCAGGTACGAGGTATACATGGCGTGGCCGGGGCAACGGGCAATTCAGAAAACCCAACAACCTTGGCCTGGCGCTTCAGTCCAGAGAGCAACAACAAGCGGGACAGAATATCGTCGCAGGATGAACTCCGCGTGTTAGTCGCCACCGATGTCCTGAGCGAAGGCCAGAACCTGCAGGACTGTGCCGTCGTAGTGAATTTCGACCTGCCATGGGCCATCATTCGGCTCATTCAGCGCGCCGGCCGCGTAGACCGCATCGGGCAGAAAGCCGAAAACATCCTCTGCTACTCGTTCCTCCCCGCCGAAGGCGTGGAACAGATCATCCGACTCCGTACCCGGGTTCGAAGCAGGCTTCGAGAGAACGCCGAGGTGGTCGGCGCCGATGAAGCGTTCTTCGAGGATGACGATGACGAGCAGACCATCGTCGATCTCTACAACGAGAAGGCAGGGATACTCGACGGCGAAGATGATACGGAAGTGGATCTTGCTTCCTACGCCTACCAGATTTGGAAGAACGCCATTGAAGCCGACCCCAGTCTAGAAAAGATAATTCCCGCCCTGCCGGATGTTATTTATTCCTCTCGTCCTCATGAGCCAACTGGGCAGCGTCCAGAGGGAGTTCTCGTCTACTTGCGCACGGCCGAGGACAATGATGCACTTGCATATGTCGACCAGAAGGGCGAGAGTATCACCGAGTCCCAGTTCGAGATCCTCAAGACCGCCGAGTGCAAACCGGATACGCCGGCTGTTCCTCGACATGAGAAGCACCATGAAATGGTCAAGGAGGCCGTGCAGCATGTTGCCAGAGAAGAGAAACGTGTGGGGGGCCAGTTGGGACGTCCAAGCGGCGCCCGTTTCCGCACCTACGAACGCCTCAAACGCCACGCCGAGGATGTCAAGGACACACTCTTTGAGTCCGAAGATCTTCTGAAGGCTATCGACGAAATCTATCGCTATCCATTGCGCCAGGTGGCTACGGACACACTGAATCGGCAACTGAGAATCGGGATTGATGATCAGAAACTTGCCGAACTTGTCTTGGCGTTGCGTGAGGAAGGCCGCCTTTGCCTTATCGAGGAAGAAGCACACGTACAGGAGCCGCGGATAATCTGCTCGATGGGGTTGATTGAAGCGCAGGAGGGGGATTAGTCGATGCCCGTGAATGTGGAAAAGGTTCGGCGCAGGCTTCAGGAATTCGATTTTCCGGGACTTCTGGTCGAGGAATTGGGCTGGAACCGGCACACTACGGCGGACCTTGTCGTCCTAGTCGACGGTTCTGAGTACGTTCTGAAAGCGGTCGCCGAGAAGTGCGGCATGGTGGTGTTCACATGCAGCCCCGGCCCGAATGGCGAAACGCCGCCATATCCCATCCGCCGGAAGATCGAACAGCAGGTGCGAAAGTCCGCCCACGAGCACTTGATCATCTTCGTTGACGGCAAGGAGACGACCCAAATCTGGCAATGGGTCAAACGCGAGGCGGGCACTCATGCTGCGTGCCGCGAGCATGCCTACCGCAGGGGCCAGACGGCCCAGGCCCTCGTCGAGAAATTGCAGGGCGTGGCGTTCGAGCTCGAAGAGGAAGAGCGCCTGACCATCACGGATGTGACCGCCCGGGCACGGTCAGCGCTGGATGTCGAGAAAGTCACCAAGAAGTTCTACGACCGGTTCAAGAGGGAGCATCAGGCCTTCTTGAACTTCATCGAGGGAATCGATGAACGGACTGATCGCGACTGGTATGCATCCTTGATGCTGAACCGCATGATGTTCGTTTACTTCATCCAAAAGCGCGGCTTCCTCGATGGCGATCCCGACTATCTTCGGAGCCGTCTTCGAATGGTGCGGGAACGTCGCGGCAAGGGTCGATTCCTTTCGTTCTACCGTTACTTCCTCCTGCGCCTCTTCCACGAGGGCCTTGGCAAGCCCAAAGAGGATCGGGCGCGCGAACTCGAAGCCCTCCTGGGGCGGGTGCCGTACCTGAACGGCGGTCTCTTCGATGTGCACGAACTCGACCGGGAATACGGCGAGATCGACATCCCGGACGAGGCCTTCGAGAGCAGTTTCGACTTCTTCGATGCCTACACCTGGCACCTGGACGAGCGGCCGCTGCGTGCCGACAACGAGATCAACCCGGATGTCCTCGGCTACATCTTCGAGAAGTACATCAACCAGAAGCAGATGGGCGCGTACTACACCAAAGA
>JAJRTN010000170.1 GCA_024278275.1 Candidatus Hydrogenedentota bacterium | reverse complement strand
TCGTCGAAGCAACCGTCCTCGTCCGCCTTCTCCAGGCCCCCGTTCAAGCCACCTCCATAGAAATCAATCAATCAATAAAATCGGCTTTGGAATAAGGGGTTGAAAAGGTCGGTCCATATCAGGGTGGGCCTTGGCCCACCAAGTCTGAAAGTTGACAACAAGGGTGTGACGTTGCGAAAACAGGGCGGTGGTGGGCCAAGGCCCACCCTACGTACTACCCGCCACGCCCTGTGTAGGAACGGGAGAATCTGCGTTCATCTGCGCAATCTGCGGATACATTATCATGGACCCCGCTTTCGCGGGGATGACGGTAATGTAGAAGCGGCTTCCAGCCGCTTTGAAGAGGCTGGAAGCCGCTTCTACTTTTCTTCGGAACCACGGTTCTTCATGAAGACGATTCCCGGTTCCGGCCAAGCCGGGCCAGGGCTATCGCGTGATAACCAGGGTGCCTTCGCCTTTGAGCATGATGTTCAACACCTTCTTCTCGTTGCTATAGTCGAGGGCAACCACCTCTCCGCCGGATAGGGTGGCTTTCGACGGCGGGGCGGGCACGTGGGTGATGCGCACCCAGTAGTTGTCCGGGTACCAGCCGTCAATGTCGATGGAGACGGCCTGGTCCGTAACCTCCGTATCGCCAATACCGCCGGGCACATGAACGAGCATGCCGCCGTCCAGGCGCCGCACGTCGTAGATGGGCGTGACCCCGTAGGCCTCGGCCAGGTTGGCCTGCACGGTGCCGGGGCTGATGGCGGGACCGTCGCTCTTCTGCGCCTTGAGATGAAAGTAATCGGGCAACAGGCCCTGCCGTTCCTCATCGTCGAGGGGGAAGGTCTGCTGCAAGCCCGACCGGGTAATGCCCTGGGCGAGTTTGCTCCAGAAAGGCCCCTGCTCGGTATCCAGCCTGCCAAAATCCTGGAGGGCCGAGCGGTAAACCAATCCACACCACTGAACAGGTTGGCCAATCCAGTAGGGCGCGGCCCAAGCCGTGGCGCCCAAGACCGCCGTGGTGGCATAAAGACCGATGGGGCCCTCGGTAGGCTGGTCCAGGTAGATCATGGAAACGCCGGTCCAGGCCCAGTAGCGGCCCGCCTCGATGTACTTCGGGTCGCCCGTGAGCAGGTAGGCCAGGTTGCAGCACCGGAGCATCCGCGCCGAGGCCAGGATATCGGGCGTGTGCAGGGGCATTTCCCACGTCTGCGCGCCGCGGGGTATGGTGTTTTTGTAGACCGCGAGTTGCCGGTCGAAAATGGCCAGAGCCTTCATGCCCAGGTCGTCGTCGCCGGAAAGAACCGCGGCATCGAGCACGGGTTCCAGGCGCAGGGCGCTCAGGCCGTTGGCGTGATCTTCCCAGTACGTGCTGCCGTAGTCCGGCTTCCCGGCTTGCGGACGGTAGCGCACGAGGCCCCGTTCGTCGAACCCTTGCAGCGCCTCTCGCGCACGGCGGACCCGGTCATTGACCATATCGTTTATGTCGCCAAAAAGGAGCGGCGCGAAGGGACGCACCACGTGGGAGCAGCCGCTGTTCCAGTTGCCACTGGCGCGAACACGTTCGAGTCCCCGTTCCGCGTCGGCGCGCAGACGTGTGGCCAAGGCGGCATCGGTGGTATGTTCGGCCAGCCACAGCATGTAGCCCGGAGCGTCCGTGACGGGCGCGGGCTTGAAACGATCACCCCACACGGCGTGCCGCCAGGTGCCATCCTGCTGTTGGGCCGAATCGAGCCAGCCATGGGCCAGGAGATTGACCGCCGCCTGAAAGCCGCCTTCGAACTCCGGAATCGGCGGTAAGCCGCCGGCAAGCCGGACATAATGGGCCACGGCAGGATTTACGGTTTTCCCTTTTCCGCCGAAAATCTTCGCGGTAAGGGTGATGGGTTTGTTCGCTTTGATGGGGAAGGTGCGGAAGATGTCGAAATCGCTTTCGAGCCGGCACTTGCCCACGGCGGGATACCACAGCCCCATGAGGTGGGCGCCGGAATTAAAGACGCGGTCGGGCGAATCGAAGACCGACGCGGGATGGTCCCGGCGGTCCCAGGCCAGCCCCACGTAACGCTCATCGGCGACGATGCTCATCATGGGAAAGCAGAGCCGGAAATCATCGACAATGCGGCGGTTGGCCTTCTCGCCCTTTACGTCCGCTTCGCTGCTGCTGGGTTCGTTCGCCAGGTATTCCACGCCGGGCAACACCGCCTGGGTCTTCTCGCCGCCGTAGCTTCCCAGACCGGGAAACAGGGTCAACATGGGGAGATGGAAGAGGTCGCGGTTCGCGTCCACCTCGACCGTGGTGGTGACGGCGACGGCATTGGGGTTCTCTAACGGGGCAAAGGTGCGGGTCAGGGTCCATCGCGCCCCTTCGGCATCCGTCATGACGGCACTTGTCTTGAGGGTATCGCCCTCCATGGCGGTGGTGAAGGCCGTTTCGTCCAGATTGAGATAGACCGGCTCGTCGCCGTTCATGAAACCGATACGCGCCTGTGCGTGGGCGGAGGCCATCTGCTCGCCCGCCACGGTGACCGTAAAGCCTCCCCACGTTTTCCCACCATGGGCGATAATGATCTCTCCCGCGCGCACCTTGACGGCATCCGGACCGATTGCAGGAGGACGGGGCGCGGTAAACTCGGCCTTCATGAGGGGCTTCATCTCCAGTGCTTTGATCCAGGCGATGGTAATATGCCCGTGGCTGCTGGCCGGATCGATGCGTAGGCGCGCGCCCGGCTCCTGCTCCGGAATCAACACCTCGTATTCGTGCCAGGCGCCGTCGGTCTCCACCGTGAAATCGGCCGCCTTGTCCCCGGAAAACGTCCGGCCGAAGAAAACCTGCCCCCCCGCGTCCCCGTCGGATTTCATGCGGATGGTCAGCAGCACACGATTGCCCAGCGGCATGTTCGCCACGGGCGGCCCCCACACGTAGGGGTCTTCCGCGACGCAATCGAACTCCAGCCCTTCGCTGGTGGACTTGAAGTTGTCCACGCCATGAGCGCCCGTCCAACCGTGGGTGCCTTGGGTGAAATCGTAAAGGAGGATGGCCTCCGGCGCGGCGTGGGCCACGGTGTTCAATAGTCCCAAGAGGCAAAAACAAAGGAGGGTACGCATTGTTTTTCATTCCTTTCGCGGTTTCGGTCGAAAAGTGCTAAGATTCCCCGTGGAAACCTTGGCACCCGGTGCGGAGGTTATACCTATTGGACCCAAAGATTTCCACTTGGAAGGAAAGACGTATGCATGTCGTATCCGTGAATGTTGGGTTGCCCCGCGAACTGCGTTGGAAGGGCAAGACGGTTCTGTCCGCCATCGCCAAGGAACCCGTGGCTGGGCGGGTGGCGGTACGGGATGGGTGCGTCGCCGGCGACGGGGTGGCCGACGTGGGAAACCACGGCGTGCCGGACCAGGCGGTCTATGTTTATCCCCACGAGCACTATGCCTTCTGGGCCGAGACGCTGGGGCGGGATGGTTTTTCTTTCGGCCAATTTGGCGAAAATCTCACGCTGGAGGGTCTCACGGAGGAACAGGCCTGTATCGGCGACCAGTACCGTATTGGCACCACGCTGTTCGAGGTGAGCCAGCCCCGGATCCCCTGCTTCAAGCAGGAGATGCACATCCAGGCGGAGGGCTTCGTCAGGCAGTTTCAGGAAAGCCGCTACGTGGGCTACTACTTCCGCATTATCGAGGAAGGCGACATTGGCGCGGGCGATGCTGTTGAGCGCTTTTCACGCGCTTCCGCCGGAATCAGCGTGCGCGATATCGTGGAGATGCGTTTCTTTGGCGGTGGCGATACTGTATCGCTGGAAAGGGCGGCGAACCTGGCGACCCTCTCCTCCAGTTGGCGCGAGGCGCTCCAAAAGCGTTTGGATAAACAGTGCCCGGGCTCATAGGAACCGGTGGACATCAAAGATGGCGCGACAGCGGAACTGGAACGCTTACAAGTGTGTACGGAGAAAACAAAGGGCTGTACGCTCCGTTGCCGTGTTTCCATCCCCGTTCCTGACGCAAGCGGATCGACCATGGAGACAGCAATATGGCCATCCAGGTAGACAGCCTGACGCCCCTGCTCGAGGTTTTCGATATGGAAACCTCGGTGGCCTTCTACCGTGATCGGCTGGGATTTGAAGTGGTCGAAACCTGGCTGATGGATGACTCGCTCTGCTGGGCCATGCTTCGTCTGGGCGATGTTGTGCTGATGCTGAATGGGCGGTATGAGGAAGACGACCGGCCCGGGACGCCCGATGTCTCGCGGGTCGCGGGGCACGAGGATACGGAGTTGTTCTTTGCTTGTCCGGATGTTGCGGCGGTGTATGAACACTTGATGGAACAGGGATTGGCCGTGGTCGAACCGACGATTACCTGTTACGGCATGAAACAAGTCTGGGTGACGGACCCCGATGGATTCAGACTCTGCTTTCAACAGCCGAACTGAGCGTGGCGGGAATGGAATAGACCATGGATTCGCGAGTGGAGAATCCCACCATTCTGCTGGTGGATGACAGTGCATCGAGCCGCAAGCGTTTCACGGAGGTGCTTCAACGGCATCTGCCGGAGTGCCGGCTCGTCACGTGTACCACGGCCGAGGAAGGGCTTGACGCCGCGCTGGCCTCCCCCCCGGACTGCGCCATTCTGGATCTCAGCATGCCGGGTATGAACGGCGTCGCGCTGTGCCGCGCTTTTAAGAGACGAAGTGAAACAGCGTGCTTTCCCATTCTACTGATTACTTCGGGTGACGTGAATATGGCAGCCCGCCTGGAGGGTATCGAGGCGGGGGCGGACGACTTCATTCATTGCCCGTGCCCCGAACTGGAACTGGTTTCCCGGATTCGCGTGATGCTTCGGGTGCGTTCGGCGGAATCCCAGTTGCGGGCCGCCAACCGTGCGCTGGCAAGGGTCGCGGAGACACGGTGGCGGGAGTTGCGCGAAAGTGACGCGCGATATCACCTGCTCTTCGAGCGGGGAAGCGACGCGGTGTTGTCCCTGTCGGCCGATTCCAGAAACAAGCGGATTACCATAACCGATGGCAACCGGATGGCCTGTGAGCTCTTGGGTTTTGATCGGGAAGCGTTGCTTGGCGCGCCCCTGGAAAAACTGGTTGAACCCGCGAATACACAAAGTCTGACGCGCCGTCTTCGAAGCGTCACCTGGCATGGGGAACTCTTTTTTGAGACTGTTCTGCGAAGCAAGAGCGGCGGGGAGGTCCCCGTGGCGATCCATGCCCGGGCCTTTCACGCCGGGGAGGAATGGCGTGCCCTCGCGCTCCTCCAACCTGTCACGCAAGGTAAGGTCGTCCATGGGCGCCGGGCGTCGGACGTACCTTACGGGGAACTGGCGCGGCAGACGGGTATGCTCATCTACGATCTTGACCTGGTATCGGGGGTGCGCGAGGTTTCGGGGGCGGTGGCAAGCGTTATGGGCCGCGACCCCGAGGAACTGGCACGGCTCAGCCTGGCGGAATACGCCGCCCTGGTGCATCCGGATGATCTGCCCGCCGTGGAAAAGGCCACCCGGAAAGCCATCGACACCCTGGGTACCTACCAGTACGAATACCGGTTGCGCCATCGCGACGGGGCGTACCGCCACGTGGAAGATTCGGGCGTGGTGTTACCCGATGAAAGGGGCAAACCGAAACGCCTGCTCGGTTCCATTAAAGATGTGACGGCGCGCGTTCACGCCGAAGCGGAGCGGCGGCGACTGGAGCGGGATGCCCAACACTCCAAGAGACTTGAGAGCCTGGGCGTGCTGGCCGGCGGGATTGCCCATGATTTCAACAATATCCTGGCCGCCATCATCGGGTTTACCGACATGACCCTGCAGGACATGGAGCCCGAGAGCCGTACCCATGCCGACCTGGAAGAGGTTCTTCGGGCGGCGCATCGTGCCAAGGAACTGGTGCAACAGATCCTGGCCTTCAGCCGGCAAACCGGGGAGGAACGTTCCCCCCTCTTGTTGCACGTGGTGGCGCGGGAATGCTTGCAGTTGTTGCGCGCGACCCTCCCGGCCACGGTGGAGATTATCGATAACGTGGACGTTCATTCCGGGGCCGTGGACGCCAACGCAACGCAGATCCACCAGGTCATTATGAATCTTTGCACCAATGCCGCGCAGGCCATGAAGGACAATGGCAGTACACTTGAAATGCGCGTCGAGAATGTCTTCGTCGACGAGGCGTTGGCGCGCAGCCATGCCCCGCTTTGCCAGGGACCCTATGTGTGTCTCAGCGTTCATGATACCGGCCATGGCATGGAGCCCAACGTGGTCGAACGCATTTTCGACCCTTTCTTCAGCACCAAGGGACCGGGGGAGGGAACGGGCATGGGATTGGCCGTGGCCCATGGCATTGTGAGCAACCATGGCGGGGCCATCACGGTGCGAAGCACGCCCGGCCGGGGAACCATTTTCCAGATATACCTGCCCCGGATCGAGAAAGTGGCGGTTGAAAATGCCCCGGAAGAGAAGTCCTTTCCCGGGGGGACGGAGCGCATCCTTTTTGTTGATGACGAAGACGCGGTGCTTCGCTTTGCTAAATCGGCCTTACCCCGGCTGGGATACGAGGTTGTAACCTGCGGCAGCGCCTTTGAGGCCCTGGATCGCTTCAAGGAAGCCCCCGGGGAGATTGACCTGGTCATCACGGATCAGATGATGCCCAAACGCACGGGGATGGACCTTGCCCGCGACATCCATGCCGTGCGTGAGGCTCTGCCTATCATTCTGTTCACCGGGTTCAGTTACCAGGTGACGGACGAGGAAGCATGGCAGGCGGGCATACGCGAGGTTGTGCTCAAACCGATCATCACCACGGATTTGGCCCTGGCCATTCGCCGCGCGTTGGATGGCGGGGAATCCGGACCGGAGCCACCGTGATATCACCAAGGCGGGGCACGGAAAGATGGTCATGAAACTTTTCGCTTTCCGAAACGTATTTACCCTTCCAAAGGGAAAGAGAATCGCGGGCGTGCGTGTTGAAGCGTCCCGGCGGTTGCTGATACCATCCAACGCGGTATTGGGAGCAGACACTAACCCCCCGGGATTCGTTTGGAGAAGCCTATGAATACGAAGCGCTGTAATCACCGTGTTGCCTTGGCATTGGCCTTTGTGCTGGTGCTTGGTACCCTTGCCGGTTGCGCCCACAAAGGGAAAGGCGGGATTGACACCGATCTTGCTTCCACGGACCTGTCCACCGCCGATGACAGCGGTGGTATCGAAGTGAGCACGGGGGAAGGGCTTCCCGATTTGGACGAGGAGGGGTTGTTTTTCGGCCCCAGTGCCCTCCAACCCGTGTACTTTGATTATGACAGTGCGGAGCTGCGGCCCGACGCGATTGCCACCTTGCGTGACAACGCCGAGAAGATCAAGGCCAAGCCGGGCGTGATTATCCAGGTGGCCGGTCACTGTGACGAACGGGGCACGCAGGAATACAACCTGGCTCTCGGTGAGCGGCGCGCCCTCAGCGTGCGCGAGCACCTCATTCGCCTGGGTGTTTCCGGTGACCGCATGATCACCATCAGCTACGGCGAGGAGTTCCCCCGGGTGGAGGGAACGGGTGAGGCCGTTTGGGCCAAGAATCGCCGTTGCGAGTTTAACGAGGCCCAGTGAACCCCCTGAAGAGGCTCTGATGGCAGACATGCGTAATGGAAGGTTGAGAGTGGTTCTGGTCGTGGCGTTGTGGGTTGGCACAACGGCCTGGGCCGGTCCCAGTCAGCTTGAAATGACCGTGAACGAAACCCATCGGCGCGTGGTGAAGTTGAACCGGGACCTGGATGCTTCCGTGGAGAAGCTGAACCAGACCACCCGGCAGCTTTTGGGCCGGGTGAACGACACCGACGGCCAAGCCCGGCGGGTCCGGCAGCTTATCGAGGACAACCAGCGACGTATTGAGAGCATCGAAGGGTCGCTTACCGAGCTGCGTTCCGCGCTTTTCGCTCATTTCAACATCACCGACACCGTGGGAACGTGGACCACCCCTGCCGACGCCGTCCCCGAGGTGCAAATCGAACCGCCCACCACGGCCATCGAAGTGCCCGGCGGGGAAACGCCACCGCTTTCCCCCCAACCCGCGCCCCCCGTGGTCGTTGCGCCGACGACCAAGGCGCCCCCCCCCGTGGCGCCCACGCCGCCCATCACCTATGGGGATCCCAGCGTGGCCTACCAGAAAGGGGTGCGCACCTACGCCGATGGCGATTACGCCTTGGCCTATGACCATTTTCGGGACTACGCGGAGCAGTATCCACAAGGCGAGAAGATTGATCATGTGAATTGGTGGATGGCCATGTGCCTGCTCAAACAGGCGAAGTACCAGCAGGCCATCACGGCCTTCGAGGAGGTGCGCAGGCGTTTCCCCAACAGTGACCGTGTTCCCTTTGCCATGCAGAACCAGGCCGTGGCCCATGCCAGTCTTGGGCAAATCAGCAAGGCCGAGGCGCTTTTGGAAGCCGTGATTGAGCAGTATCCCGTCACGCCGCCCGCCGCCAAGGCACGCCAGAATCTGCGGAAACTGAGGGGGGAAGAATGACCATGCCGCATGTATTGTGCCGAATCGCCCGTTGCCTGATGGTCATGCCCATCCTCTTCACGGGATGTGTCACCACGAGTGGCGGCGGACAGTTTGAAACCAGTATTTACGATACCCACAAACGGGTTCAGAAACTTGAGCGGGACGTGGACGGTGCCTTGCGCGATTTGAATGAGACCACCGCCGAGTTGGTGGCGCGCGTGGATGCCAGCGACGATCAGCTTCTCCGGCTCCGTACCTTGGCCGAGGAAAACCAGGTCAAGCTGAAGGCCCTGGAACAACACCTTTCCGGCCTCAAGGCCACCCTTTTCCGAACCCTTGAAATTGCTCCGGCTGCTTCCGTGCCCCCGGCGGGCCCGGCGTCGGAGAACGCGATGGCCGCCGATGGCATGGCCGCGCCGGCAACCGCCGTCGCGCCGCCTTCCGTCAAGTACGCGAGTCCAAACCTGCAATACCAGAATGCCCACAAACTCTACCGCGACAAGGATTACGAGGGTGCCCTGCGTGAGTTCGACCTTTTCATGCAGCGTTACCCGGACGACCCGGTAAGCTCTAACGCCCAGTATTGGAAGGCCTATTGCCTGCTCATGCTCGGCAGGGATTCAGAAGCCCTGCCCGAGTTCCGCAAGGTCTACCAGCGTTATCCGTCCAGCAACAAGGCCGCCATTGCCATGCTCAACGAGGGCAAGGTGCTCCTCCGCCAGGGGCAAGCCGCCCAGGCGCGCGTGCTCTTGGAACGCCTGGTAGAGGACTACCCTGTTTCGTTGGCGGCGGATGAGGCCAAGGCGGCGCTGGCAAAGCTGTAGACCGTGCCTTGCCGGGCAGCCCCTTTCTCTCGTGGCTTAGCCCCTCGATGTGATGTTCATCCGCCATGTCTTCGTGCTGTTGCTCAGCTACGCAACTGGTGAAAAAAAGAGAATGACCACCGTGCAGTATTACCTTGGAATCGATGCGGGCGGAACCAAGACCTTTTGTCTCGTGGCAAACGAACACGGGGAGGCACTGGGTTTTGGCCGGGCCGGCGCCGGCAACTACGAGGCCCATGGGGTCGAGGCGGCGGCGGAACAACTGAATCTCGCCGTGAATGCCGCCCTCGCCGAAGCGGGCGTATCACGCCGGGACCTGAGCGGCATCGGCATGGGCATTGCCGGAGCCGATCTGCCTGAAGACTATGAAATGCTTGACCGCGAGATTTTCGGCCCCATGTTCGGCCCTATTCCCCGCGATTTCAGAAACGACTCCATGGCAGGGTTGCGGGGGGGAACCAAGGAACCCCACGGCATCGTTATCGCCTGTGGTACCGGCTGCGTTTGCGCGGGCGTGAACCCCGCGGGCAGGCAGGTTCGCGTCGGCGGAATCAACGAGGACTTCGGCGATATTGTAAGCGGCACCAGCCTGGGGATGCGCGGCCTGCAGGCCGTCTGGCAGGCCCGGGACGGCACGCTTCCGCCAACACGGCTCACGGACTATTTTCTCCGCCGCGCGGGATTGGATGATACGGAAACCTTCTTTCTCGCCATGTACCGCGGGGAGCGCAAGACCGCTGACCTTGAGCCCATGGCGAAACTGGTCTTCGACGCGGCACGTGAAGGCGACCAGGCGGCTTGCGATATCCTGGAGTGGGGGGGACGCTACCTGGGAAAGATGGTAAACAGCGCCGCCCGCCGGCTTGGGATGACCGGGATGCCTTTTGACGTGGTGACCGCGGGCAGTGTTTTCAAGGGGAACAGTCCCGTGCTCGTCGATATGCTGCGGGTGGAGGTCCATCGGTGTTGTCCCATGGCACACCTTGTTATGCCGCTCCACGAGCCTGTTGTTGGCGCATTGCTCCTGGGCATGGAACTTGATAGGAATATCACCGACCCGATATATACTAACCTGGAACGTTCACTGGAAACCCTGGGCAGGCGTCATAACCAGTCCTTCAAGATGGAGTAATTCATGAGAATCCGCGCAAGTCATGTGGCGACTCTTGTTCTTGCCATCGTGGTTGGTCTCGTCGTGCTGGTTATCTGGCGTGACCGCAATGTCGTCGGCGATGGCATTGAAACGGCCGTCGAGGACGCCCGGCTGCCCGGCGCGGGCGAAGACATGGAAAACGTGCCCTTTATTGAGCTGGAAACCTACCATGTCAACCTGGGGACCATCGCCAACACGGGTTTCAGTTTCGGCGAGGTGAAAATCTTCAACAAGGGCAAGGCGGAACTGCGTATCAAGGATGTTCAGACCACCTGTGCCTGCACGGTTGGCGCCGTGAAAAAGGAGTACAACCCCATTCCGCCGGGCGGGGAGGGCATTCTGTCCATCCGCATCGATCCCCGCCGGATTCCGGGCTTTCACTCCCTTAAGACACTCACTATTCAATCTAACGACGCCGCCCACCCCAACGTAAAGCTGGAAGTCGAATGCGATGTGGACCCGGAATACGAATTGATCCCCCCGGAATTGGATATGGGCGATATGGTCAAGGGGGATGATTCCAGGGCCACCCTGATTTTGCGTCAGCTCCGTGACGAGCCCATCAATATTACTGAGGTCAGGGAACATATCGCCAAGGAAATGCCCCAGGAAGATGTTTTCATTAACTTTTCCTTCGAGCTTTTGCCCGAGGACAAGTGGACCCGCCCCGGCAAGCAGGAGTATTTGATTACCGCGACCCAAGGAGAACTCTGTCCCGCCGGTCCTTTCGAAAGGCGGTTCCGCATTTACTCCAGTATCGACCGCGCCGAGCAATTTATCCCCGTGCGGGGCAATGTTACGGCGCCGTACACCATTAACACACGAACGCCCGGTATACTTTTTCTCATGGCGCCCAAGGAAGGGGGGCCGCCGGAAGGACATTCGCTCATCACCAGCGAGTCGAACTTTGAGGTCACCGAAATTACGACGGACCTGTCGCAGCTT
This sequence comes from Candidatus Hydrogenedentota bacterium, assembly GCA_024278275.1. GTDB lineage: Bacteria > Hydrogenedentota > Hydrogenedentia > Hydrogenedentales > JAJRTN01 > JAJRTN01. The sequence continues at coordinate 16,167 of JAJRTN010000170.1, read as the reverse complement.
GAAACTACCGTGGACCAGGAGGGACCTTCCCGGAAAGCCACTATTCATGTGCGGACCGCCCCCGGGGCCACGCCGGGGCAGTTGCTCGCGTTTATCTATTTCACCATTCACCTGGACGGCAAGGACTATCGTGAGCGGTTCGTGGTTCGGGGAGTTGTTTCCTGAATGGCCCACCGAGGACAGGGAAACTGACCATGGCACTCTTCGGGCGAAAAAACAAGGCGCCTGGATCCCGGCAGCCCGCGGAAAGGTCCAGGGAACCCGCCGACACCCACCCCCTCGTGGGGCGGCGGGTGTATTGCCAGGTCTGCGATGCCGACCGTACTTTCAGCCGCTGTTGGCGGCGTACCGCCCTCATGCGGCGGTGCCCCGCGTGTGGAGCGCTGTTCGAGAGTCCCGGAAAGCTCTACCGGGATTTCCAGCCCGAGTGTCCCCAATGCGCCGAACCCCTGGAGCAGGTCGGCTTCGACTATGGCATCTGTGATGGCTGTGGCTCGAAGTATGAAATCGTGGAGGGCACGAAACCCGGGCTCCTGCCCAACCAGCGGCAGCGGGCCGAACGGGCCAGGATCGGAAAAACCTACAAGAGGAAACCATGACGGCATCCATGCAGGCGTTGAGGGAAAGGGCGGAGGCCTTTGGACAGGAACATGTCTTTCGGTTCTGGGCCGAACTGGACGAAGCGGGAAAAACCCAACTGGCCGCCGACTTGGCGCAGGTGGATTTTCCCTTGATGAAACGCCTCGCGGACTCCTGGATCCACGATGAACCACCGGCGGAAACCTTCGACCAGATTGTTCCCGTGCCCGTGATTGACAAGGTGGACCCCGAACGCCCGGATGCCGTCGAAGCCTTCGCCGCCGGGGAGGACGCCCTGCGCGCGGGCCGGGTCGGCCTTTTCCTCGTCGCCGGCGGGCAGGGTACGCGGCTGGGTTTCGACGGTCCCAAGGGTGCCTACCCCATCGGCCCCATCACCGGGAAGACCCTTTTCGCCTACCATGCCGAGAAAATCAGGAACCTGCAACGCCGTTACGGCTGCACCCTGCCATGGTACATCATGGTAAGCCATGCCAATGGCACCGCTACCGAGGCCTTTTTCCGTGAACAGGCCTTTTTCGGCCTCGACGAAAACAACGTCAAGTTCATCACCCAGCGCATGGTGCCCTGCATGGATGAGCAGGGGCGTTTCATGCTTGAAAGCCCCGGCCATCTCGCCATGAACCCCAACGGTCACGGCGGCTGCATCCCCGCCATGGTGGAAAACGGGGTCATCGCTGACGCCGAATCCCGGGGCATCGACCTGCTCTGCTACTTCCAGGTGGATAACTGGGCCGTGAAGGTGGCCGACCCTTACTTCATCGGCTACCACGTGCGCGCCAACGCCGGCATGTCCTCCAAGAACCACCGCAAGAACGCACCACGGGAAGCCGTTGGCGTCCATTGCCTGTGCGACGGCCAATACCGGGTCATCGAATACAGTGAACTGGACATCTATCCCCAGTTGCTCGAAACCGATGCGACCGGGAAGGTCATTTACTACGCGGGCAATCCCGCCATCCATATCCTGTCCACCTCCTTCGTGTCGGAGGTCTTCAACCGTTTCGACGATTTCCCCTGGCATCGGGCCCACAAGAAAGTGCCCTATATCGACGAGGCCGGGCATCCCGTGAAGCCCGAAACCCCCAACGCCTACAAATTCGAGACCTTTGTCTTCGACGCCCTTCGTTTCATCGAGCACCCGCCCGTGGCCCTGGAGATCGGCCGGGCCGGCGAATACACCCCCATCAAAACCTTCTCCGGCGACAACAGCGTCGAGGCCGCCCGGGCCGCCATGGGTGATTACTGGGGCGCATGGTTCGAAGCCATGGGCATCGAAATTCCCCGCGACACCGAAGGCCATGTCGCCGTTCCCATCGAGATATCCCCCGAATTCGCCCTCACGCAGGAGGAGTTCCTGGAAAAGGCGGCGGGCCTGGCCGTGTCCCCCGGGAAAGGCATCGCCATCACCGCGGACGGAACCATCATTCAACCCTGACGGTTTGTGAGAGGGGTGGGGCCGATCATTTTTTCATCTTCAGGCAGCAAAAGGGCGTTCCCGGCGGTACCGGGAACGCCCTTGGCCTATTGGACGGTTGGTGCGTGGGCTAGCGTTTCGAGAACTGGAAGCGCTTGCGGGCACCGGGCTGGCCGTACTTCTTGCGCTCCACCTCGCGGGCATCGCGGGTGAGCAACCCGACGCTGCGCAGGGTGCTGCGCAGATTCTCGTCCTCCGCGACGAGCGCACGGGCCACGCCGAGTCGAAGGGCGAAGGCCTGTCCGGAGAGGCCCCCGCCGATGCAACGGGCACGCACATCATAGCGATCCACGTTGCCCGTGGCGGCAAATGGTTCCTTGGCGGCTTGCACGAGTACATCCCGGCAGAGATAGTCCTTGACTTCCTTGCCGTTCACGATGAACTTGCCGGATCCCGGCTTAATGCGCACGCGGGCGCTGGCCCGTTTGCGGCGGCCAAGTCCGAGAATCTCATTGGTATTCTTATCTTTCACGTCAACCTCTCCGGGTTATTTCATCTCGTAAACTTTGGGCTGCTGCGCCTGATGGGGATGTTCGCTTCCGGCGTAGACGCGGAAGTTCGTCGCCAACTGACGGCCAAGACGATTGTGCGGGAGCATGCCCTTCACGGCCAACTCCAGCGCACGGGTGGGATGCTTTTGCATCATGCGTGCATAATTAAGTTCCTTCAGACCACCGGGATAACCGGAATGCCGGTAATAGATCTTTCCCTCGGCCTTGTTGCCCGTCACGCGAATCTTCTCCGCGTTTACGACGACAACATGGTCTCCGCAGTCAAGAAAAGGAGTATATTGCGGCTTATGTTTACCGCGAAGCAGTCGTGCAATCTCCACGGCCAGACGACCAAGCACCTGGCCCTCGGCATCGATTACATACCACTCCTTGACAATCTCCCCTTGTTTGGGGACGTAAGTCTTCACGCTCTTCTTCCTCCAACTGAACACAGGTTGCGCTCGGGTTAAGCGCGAAAAAAACAACGGGGTTTTGGATACTACCAAACAGCCCCGTACCCAGTCAATTTTTTGCCGGCCCGGCCAATTCACGGGCCGAATGTAATGCACGGAAAACAGTTGTCTTTTGGACCCCGTTAGTACTAAACTTGGGGTAGAGAAACATGGGCTGTGAAATGCTCAAGCGAATTAACCAAGGGGACTTTGTCATGAATCGTGCTGGGATCATTGGAATGGCCGCTGCCGTCATGTTGATTGCCGGAGTCTGCCAGGCAGTCGAACCGGCGTACCAGGGGGCATTGGGCAACAATGAGGAGCCGGCCCTTCGACCCTACAAATGGGTGTCCCAGGGGCTGCTCTCGCTGGTCTACCACACCGGGGAGCGTATCGGCCACGGCAACATGAAAACCCCCATTCTGGGCACGGTCGAGGGGTTGCGCGGTCTTCGCCGAGGCACGTTGAAAATGACCGAGAATACGTGGAACGGTTTGTTGGGAGCACCCCTCCCGAAGAAGGGCAGCAAGGATTACAAGAAGTTGGGCGTGCTCAACGAGCGCCTCGAAGCGGAGACGGTTCGCCGGAACGCGGGCGATTTCGCCTTCAGTTGGTGGTATTTCCCTGTTTTGAAGGCCGTGGACACCTTCCCCATGGAGACGGAACTGCAGGTCGATCTCCGGGTGGAGAATGCCAGGATCATACGTGACGCCCGGAAGAACGGCACGGAGCCGAAACTCGTGTCCATTCCGGATACGTGTCCTTTCGTGGGACATATCTGCCGCGAAATCGCCAAGTGCTCCGAGAAGAAGGAAGCCGCCAGCGAGGGGCTCTGCGGCAAGAGGTGCAAGAAGGCCTCCTGCGGCGTGAAAGCCGGAAAGTAGCCCCCCACGGCGCTCGCTGAATACATCAGTCCCTTACCCGTAAAGTTCCGTACCAATGGTCACGAAAACGTATTTGGCTCTCCCTTCCGTCATTCCTGCGAACGCGGGAATCCACGGGAAAGGTCAAGGGGGTGCCCCCTGTCATGGTTCCCCGCTTTCGCCGGGATGACGGTGGGGCGGGGTACGGGCGGCGGTGGCGACGTCCTGTTCCGGCTGGGCCGGGGTTGGCTGTAAGGGGGGGCCTTTGTCGGGCCGGGGGACGTTGGGTGTGAAGCCAAGGGAGTTCCGTCACGCCATGATCGTGTTTTCGTGTCAGCACTGCGGCAACCGGATGCAGGTGGATGACCGGTATGCGGGACGGGACGGTTGGTGCCGTGTCTGCAAGAAAATGATCATTTTTCCGCGTTCGGAGGATGAACAGGAGCGCCTTGAGGACGTGCCGCCGGCGGATCTCCTGCGGCGTATGTACAAACTCCTCCATTACGCCGCGACCAAGGCCGATGAAAACCGCCAGGCGGTTTCGGATGCGGAAGAGGCTTTGGCGCGGCAGGAACGGCACGCCCGTGAACGAATCGACGCATTGACAAAAGAGGTCCGGGCGCGGGAGGGCGCGGTCAGGGCGGAGGCGGGAAGCCCCTCCGGGGCACGGGCCGCCGAGACGGCCCTTGCGGCGTTGCGGGAAGAGGTCAATGTACTGAGCGGGAAGGTCAGGGAAACCGGGGGCAAGCTAGAATCGGCGCGGGCGGAAATGGAGATCTTGCGCCGGCGCCTCGCCGAGGAAGAACATCGGGCCGACTGCGAGCAGGCGTCAAATTCGGAAAAACAGGCGGAAATTGAATCGCTGTCCGAACAACTGGCCGCCGTTCGGAAGCGCGCCGCAAGCACCGAGGACCGGGCCTCCGCGATGGAGGCGGAACTGGACTCCCTCCGGGATTTGCTGGCGGAACGCGACGCGCGGTTGGTCGAGATGGAAACAGCGCTGTCGCGGGCTGAAGAAACCCTTGCGGCCCGGGCCGGGGCCATCGGGCAACTTGAAGCGCGCGTGGCGGCCATCACAAAGGAGCGCGATGCGAATCGCGAGGCGCTTGAAGCGGCCCGGGAAGCCTTGAGCGACCACGAAGCGCAGGTGGCCAACCTGGAAAAGGAACTGGTTGAAACCAACGGGGCGCAGGCGGGGCTCGTGGCGCGTCTGAGCGCCCTGGAAGCAGGCGCCCAGGACCAACGCGCCCTGGCCCGGCGGTGTGCGGCCATGGAGACCGATCTCGCGGCGGCCAAGGCCGAATCCACGCGGCTTGAAAAGACCCTGTTGGACGCCCAATCCGACGCGGATGACCTTCGTGACGCCATGAAGGCGCAACAGGCCGAGACGGACCGCCTTCGTGAAGAACTGACCCGCCTGGAACAAGACCGGGAACGGCTGGAAGAAGCCGTTCGCACGGCCATTGCGCAGCGGGACGAGGCGGCGCGGACGCTTCCTCCGTCACGGGAACAGGAACTCGCCCGGTTGGAGGAAGCGCTTTCCACAACTCAAACGGCCCTGCAACAGGAGCAGGCGGAACGGCTGCGCCTGGAAGACGCCCTGAGCGCCGCGGCCCTGCAACTTGAGGAACTCCGTGCGCTTTTTCCCGGGGGAACGACCCAGGCCGCCGAGGCGGGTACGCCCGAGGCAGGGGACGAAGTGGAGGCCGTCAACGCGGAAGTGCTTCCCGCCGCCGAGTCCGAACCATTGATCCGTCCCCCGGATGCCCCCCCTGGATCAGCCACCTCGGAAGAGCAATCGGCGATGATGAACGCTTTTCGCCGTTTCCTCGAACACGGGTAAGCGGAAACCGCGGAGACCGGGGCGCCCCTCCCCTCATTCCCGCGCACGCGAGAATCCACGGGGAAAGGGGCAGGCGTCGCCCTCTGTCATGGAGCCCCCTTGCGCGGGGAGAACGGGTGGGGCGCGGTACGGACGGCGAACGGCAATTTACGCATGAACCGTGTATAATAAAAACAGTGGTCAATGAGGGATGACTCCACCACCCACGGCGAGAGGAAACGTCCGCACCAATTATGCGTAAACTTTTTATCCAGTGCGAGTGTGGCCAGCGGATGCAGGTAGCGCGGTCGGCCATCGGAAAGGTCGGTATGTGTCCGACGTGTGGCCGTAAGATGCGGATTTCCGATGGAAACACCCAGCCGTTGGCGGGCGGAACGGTTCATGGCGCGGCGGGGCGGCGGCGCCCTTTCTGGCGCAACGCCAAATGGGGACGGCAAGACCCGGTCGCCCGGGAGGAGGCGAAAAGGCTCTTCGGACGCGCGGCGGATCTCTTCTGTAATGGTCAGTATGGTGAGGCCTTGGCTTTGTTCGATGAGTTGGTGGTGCGTTTCCCGGGCAATCCCGACATCGAGAATGCGCGGGAACAGTGTCTCCAGGCACGTACCCGCAAGCCGCTGGGCCTTCCCCGCCCCGGCGTCACAAGCCCCATCGGCATTGCGACGGACCGCCAGGGATTGCGCCGGGCCGTAATGGACAAGCTGATAGATAAGCTTCAGCATGGCTCGACGGACATGGTTCAATTACAGGCAGCGGAACTCATTGCCCGCATGGAGGGGTTCCTCGACAAAGATCGCGCCCATGCGTCCCGGGTCGAGGATTCGCATGCTTCGGAGAGCAGGAAGAAAAGCGAGGGAGAAGCACCGGATCCGGACACCGGGGCTGAAGAAGAAGAACAGGAGGCCCCCGAGACCACACCCCAAGAAGGCCCATCCTCGCCTCCACCCTTCAACCCCGCCGATTTTGAGGCCGAGTTCAGTTCGGAGTCCACCCTGTAGATCCTTTTTGGGGCGCCGAGGGCCATTCTCTTGTTGCCAGAACAGGGGGCTGTAGGCGGGGGGTAAGTGGACCAGGAGATCCCCCGGGATTTTCGCCGGGACCGGGCTTATGGGGGGGCGAGGACGAAGAGGGGCATCTGACGTTGGGCAGGATGGTTTACGCGGCTTAGAGGCCTTGCCGGGTGGCGTACGAAGATGGCGCGCAGACCATCGGCAAGCGCGTGGTACTTGAAATCGGGTATGCGAAGACGCGTTGGGCCGCCGTTTCCACATGGCCGGCCGTTATCCGCGATCCGGCGTCAAGGTCGCGTATACAGGCGGCGAAGAACATGGCGGCCCATACCAGCGGCATAAGGTTCTGCAGCCGGCCGAAGTGCCCGTTCCAATTGACTTTAGCACGCACCGAAGGTTAGAATCCGGGCTCTTTATGGGGCTCCCGTGACGATTCGCGGCGGGAGCGTTTTTTGTATTTACGGCGAACGTGGGAGTCTATCGTGGAAAAACTGGTCAGCCTTTGCAAACGCAAGGGATTCATCTTTCAGTCAAGCGGTATTTATGGCGGGATTAACGGCTGCTGGGACTTCGGCCCCCTGGGCGTTGAACTGAAAAAGAACGTTAAGGATGACTGGTGGTATAACTTTGTCCAGTTGCGCGATGATATCGTCGGTCTCGACGCCAGCATCATCATGCACCCCGACGTGTGGGTGGCCAGCGGGCACGTGGAGGAATTCCACGACATCGTGGTGGACTGCAAGGCCTGCAAGCATCGCTTCCGCCAGGACCATCTCGAAGGAGACACGTGCCCGGACTGTGGCGGCGAGCTGACCGAGCCCAAGGCCTTCAACAGCATGCTTCGCACCCGGCTGGGCGTAAGCGACGACAGCGCGGTGGAGACCTTTCTGCGGCCCGAGACCTGCCAGTCCATCTTTGTCGATTTCAAGGACGTGTACTCGAGTTCCCGCGTGAGCGTGCCCTTCGGCATCGCCCAGGTGGGCAAGAGCTTCCGCAACGAGGTGAACCCCCGCAACTTCATCTTCCGCAGCCGCGAGTTCGAGCAGATGGAGATCGAATTCTTCTGCCGTGAGAGCGAGGAAGAGGAATGGTTCGATCGCTGGCAGGCCGACATCTGGGCCTGGTACCTGGGCGTGGGATTGACGGAATCCAAGCTGCGCTGGTACGAGCACCCGAAAGAGTCGTTGGCCCACTACTCGAAGCGGACGGTGGACGTGGAGTACGAGTTTCCCTTTGGCTGGGGCGAGTTGCAGGGCCTGGCGAACCGGGGCACCTTCGATCTCACGGCCCACTCGAAAAAATCGGGCAAGGATCTCTCCTTCTTCGACCAGCCCAACAACGAGCGTTTCGTTCCCACCGTGCTGGAGCCTTCCGCCGGCGCGGATAGGGCCACCCTGGCCATCCTCTGCGACGCCTATCACGAGGAGGAGGTGAAGGGGGAGAAGCGCGTGGTCATGCGCTTCCACCCGAAGATCGCCCCCATCAAGGCCGCCGTACTGCCCCTGGTGAAGAAGGGGGGACTGGCCGAATTGGCGCAGGATCTCGAAAAGAAGCTCCGCCGTAAGTTCAACACCTACTACGACCACGGCGGCGCCATCGGTCGGCGCTATCGCCGCATGGACGAGGTGGGCACGCCCTATTGCATCTGCGTCGATTTCGACACCAAGGAAGACGGCACCGTCACGGTCCGCGACCGGGACAGCATGGAGCAGGAACGCATCCCCATGGACGAGGTCGCCGCTTTTCTGGAAAAACGGGTCGGCTTCGATCAACAAAGGGACTGAAGTAGGCGAAGCGTGGTACGATCACGGACGTGTCTGTCTCTATACTACGAACATCCAGGAATGTTAGGTTTGTCTGCCCTTCTCTACGGGGATGGGCCTAACCCGGCTTGGCCGGAACCAAGCATCATCTCCACGGAAAACCGTGGTTCCGAAAAAAAGTAGAAGAGGCTTCCAGCCTCTTCAAAGCGGCTGGAAGCCGCTTCTACGTTTTCCCGATGTTTACCTCATGGTCGTACCCGACTTTGAGGTGAACGACCCGGGTTACGTGCCCGGAAGGCAAAACGTTGGTGTTGGTTGGCGACCCATGGATGTGGACTACGACCAGATTTCCGAAACGTATGACGACCATCGCCACGGCGGCGGCCCCTGCATGGAAGCACTTGTCGCAGCCGCGCGGGCTTCCGGCGGTGATTGCGTTCTGGAACTGGGGGCGGGCACGGGCAACAACACGGCGGCGCTCCTGGACCGTTTCCCCTGTCGCCTGATTGCCCTGGAGCCCTCGCGGGGCATGGCGGCGCGGGGCCGTGCCAAGGGGCTTCCCGTGTACTGGCTGCGTGGCGTGGGGGAGTGCATCCCCTTGGCGAATGGATCCGTGGATTTCATCTTCGGCGCCTACATGCTACACTACATTCGCGATTTGAATGCCCTGTTTTCCGAATGCCGCCGGGTCTTGCGGGGCGGACGGGCCGTCTTCGTCACCGTGCCCCGGCGCTTCATCGCCAACCATCCCCTGCGGGGTTACTTTCCCAGCCTCCCCGAAGTGGATCTGGCGCGTTTTCAACCGGTGGAGACCGTGGTTCGGGCGATGGAAGAGGCCGGCTTTGTCATGGTGACGGCCACCGTCGAGGCGAGTCCGCCCCGGCCCGTCGATGCGGCCTATGTGCGCAAAATTGCAGGCAAGCTCATCTCGACCTACGAACTGCTGCCGCCGGGCGAATTCGAGTCCGGGCTGAAGCGTCTCAAAGCCGACCTGGCGCGACCGGGCAAGCCGGCCGTCACCGTTCATCGTGAGGCCGTCGCCATAGCGGGTTGCGTCCAACATAACGCGGAGCCCCATTGAAGAAGAAGCAAACCAGGAAGAAGCGCAAGCTCGTTCGAAGCCGAAACTGGGCCGAAGAGCGCGATCATGACTTTGCCTTCACCCACGACCGCGCCCGCCATCGCCGCGCCCAACCCGCCGTGTCCGATGCCGCCGCCCGCGACCTGAACCCCCTGCCGCGGGACTTTACCCCCAACGCCGTCGTTATCAACCACGCCAAGCGCTGGGCCGTGGTGGAAATGAACGGAGAAGAGCGTCTCTGCATCATCGATGAACGGCTCCGCGAGGAAGAATCCACCCTCCTCGCCCCCGGTGACGCCGTGCTGGTCGAGTTCGATGGAGAAGAAGCCGTCGTGCGGGGCGTGGCACCCCGGCGTACCCGTCTTTGCCGTCCCGCCCACGAACACGCCCGTATCAGGGAGCAGGTTTTCGCCGCCAACGTGGACGTGTTGATCGTGGTGGCCGCCGCCGTGGAGCCGCCCTTCAAGCCCGGCCTGGTGGATCGCTTCCTCATCGCCGCCGAAATCGGTGGGGTCGCACCGATCCTGTGCCTGAACAAGGTGGACCTGGTGGAACAGGATCCCGCGGAAATTGCCCTGTACCGCGGGTTGGGGATCGAGGTCATCCGCACCAGTTGCGCCACCGGAGTGGGTATCGACGCCCTGCGCAACCGGATGCGCGGCAAGGTGGGCGTGCTCTCCGGCCACAGCGGCGTGGGTAAGTCGTCCCTTCTTAACGCCCTCGACCCGGCCCTCGACCTTGAAACACAAGAGATCAGTACCTATTCCTCTCGCGGCAGGCACACCACCACCGCAGCGCGCCTTTTTCACCTCGAAGGCGGCATCCGCATCATCGACACCCCCGGCATCCGCGCCCTCGGCCTGTGGAAAGTTTCGGCGGGCGAGGTGGCCTATTTCTTTCCCGAGATCGCCGCGTTCAGCGCCGATTGCCGTTACCGCAACTGCACCCACACCCACGAACCCCGGTGCGCGGTGCGGGCCGCCGTCGCGCGGGGGGAGATACCGGAACCCCGCTACGCCTCCTACCGCCGCATCCATGCCAGCCTGGAATCCGGCACCGGCACCACCCCGGGACGGCTGATCATGAAATACGCGGGCGACAAGAAGTCCCTTACCGATTGATGTCCGTCGCCTTCGCGCCCCTGCTCATGCCGCTGAGGGCAGGGACAAGTTTTCGCCTGCCCGTTGACGCGGGGCAATCGCCTTCAACGTTCAAGGCGGGTCTTGCCCCTGCCGAAGCACGCCCTACAGGGACAAGCGGCTGATGGCTATGTTCCCGCCGAAACAGACATCCACGTCGGCGCCGGGGGTGCGTTCGCGGGTGTGATAGCTGGCGGGGTCGTAGCGGTACCCCTCACCTTCCGCATGGTAGGCCATGGGGAGGGGGCGTGTGCAGGTCTCGCAGAAAACCAGCTTCGGGGGGGGCGCGCCCGGTTCGAGGTGGGGCAGGTTGATATTCCAGAAAGTTCCGGGGACATGGGGTTCCTCCAGCACACGCGCCAAAGCCCGCCGGGCAAGTGCTACGGCACGGTCCCAGTCCAGGGGCAATTCCCTTCGTACATACTGGGAAAGCGCCACGGCGGGCACCCCGATGTAGGTGGCTTCGCGGGCCGCGGCGACGGTGCCCGAACAGTAAGTGTCGTGGCCCAGGTTGCCGCCTTCATTGATGCCCGCGAGCAGCAGCTTGGCATCCGGGGCGATGCGGGTGAGGGCGATCCGCGCGCTGTCGGCGGGCGTGCCTCCCACGGCGAATTCCCGCGCGGATCGTTTCTCCACCGGGATAACGCGGTCCACCGTGGTGAGATGACTGCACCCGGAGTGGTGGTTTCGGGGCGCGACAAAGATACCCCCGCCACCAATGACCCGTTGGAGCGCGCGGATGCCGGGGGCGTCGATGCCATCGTCATTGGTCAGGACCACGGGGTGGGGCAACTGCATGGGTGGGAGTTCCTTGAATGGGGTGTTTCATGGTTGAAGGTTATATTGTGTTTTACCCTCGAATGCATACATTACCAGAATGACATGGTGGATTGAAGGCGAATAATTCATCCCGATTCGTGTAAGGTAGTGTGGATCATGGAAACATCTACGCTTAACGAGACCGCGGCGGTGGCCGCCGCATGCCGGGGCGACCGAAAGGCTTTCGGATGTCTCGTGCGTTCTTATCAACGCCGGGCTTATGCCGTGGCCTACAGTTTCGTGGGCAACCGCGAGGATGCCCTGGAACTGGCGCAGGAGTCCTTCGTTCGCGCCTACCGGGCCATGGACCGCTTCGACGAGGGCATGCCGTTCTACCCCTGGCTGTACCGGATTGTCCGCAACACCTGCCTGAACCACCTCAAGAAACGGAAACGGCGGGGCGAGACTTCACTGGACCAGATGATGGATTCAGGCTATGACACGAAGGCCCAGGGGCGCGGCCCCGTGGAAATGGCGCATTTGGGCGATACAAAACGCGCGGTTCATGAGGCCATGGCTTCCCTGAGCGAGGACCAACGCGAGATTATCCGGTTGCGTCACTTCCTGGAGCTGTCCTACGCCGAGATTGCCAAGCGCCTGGACATCCCCCAGGGCACGGTCATGTCCCGGCTTCACGGGGCGCGCAAGAGCCTGCGCGCCGCCATCGAACGCCGTCAGTCGGAATTGGTGAATAAGTGACGTGGTTGCTTTGTATTGGATTGTATGGGCAAAGCGTCTCGTCTTTTCGGGGTGTTTGGCATGGGCGTGTGATGAGAACGCGGCAAACCGGGGTTGGGTTAGTATCGGGCAATGGCTGAATTGAGTGAAGAGCAGCAAATACTGATTTCCGGCTATCTCGATGGCGAGCTGGACGTGGACGCACGTCGGCGCCTGGAAGCACTCTTGGCGCGGGATCCCGTGTTTCGACGTGAGTTCGACGCCATGAAGACGCTTGTCGTGGGCACCACGGAGGCCCTCCGCTTAGACGACCCCCCGGAGGAAGTTTGGGATACCTTTCTCGACGGTGTCTACAACCGCCTCGAACGGAAGACCGGCTGGGTGGTCTTTATCGCGGGGCTGGTCGCCCTGGTCCTCTATGGTATTTACGCTTTTATCGTGTATGATTGGGGACCCGCTCTGGTCAAGCTTGGTATCGCGGCCGGCGTCATGGGCCTGGTCCTATTGTTTATCTCCGTCTTGCGGCAACGCCTGGAAGTGGCCAAGACGGACCGCTACAGCAGGGAGGTACAGCGGTGATCGTCGCCACCACGCACACCATCGCCGAAAAACGCATCGTGAAGACCATTGGCATTGTCCGCGGCAGCACCGTTCGGGCGCGCCACGTGGGCAAGGATATTCTGGCGTTCCTGCGTAACCTGGTGGGCGGCGAGATCCAGGAATACACCAAGATGCTCGCCGAATCCCGCGAGCAGGCTCTCGACCGCATGATGAGTGACGCCAGGAAGATCGGCGCCAACGCCGTCGTCAGCGTGCGTTTCAGCACCTCCGACATCGCCGCGGGCGCGGCGGAAATCCTGGTCTATGGCACGGCGGTTATTATTGAGGACAAACCGGAAGGCGTATGAACGCCTTCATTTCCCTTCCCCCGTGAGGGCGCGGATCATCATTTCCTCGAAGGCGTCCCGGTCTTTCCATTTCAGGGCGCAGCGCACGGGGCGGCCCTTCTTCTCGTCAACTACCGTCATGCCTTTGTCAGCGATGGACAGCTTCACCGTTTCCATGTCACAGAGGGATTCCCCGGTACAGAGGTAAACCGCCACCGTATCAAAAAGGATGCTGCTGGCGTCGGCATTCTCGCCCCGCTTGTTGACGGACCACTGGTGGTAATTCTCGATCACCACGCGGGCGAGCTTACTCTTCGATTGGGCCACGCGCTGGTAACGTTCCCCCCGGAGGATGATGTTGCCGCACGTGTCGAGCGGAGTCCACACGATTTCCCAGGGAGCCGCGAACACGGCGCGGGCCGCGGGCACGTCGGCCACCACGTTCCATTCCGGGTCCGGCGTTTCCTTGCCCCCGTAGCCGATGTAGACGCTTCCCGCCATGGAGACGATACGGGCCTTTTTCGCGATGGAAGGATCCCGTTTCAGGGCCTCGGCGATATTGGTCTGCGGGCCGATGACACACACGGTGATAATCCCATCGGCGGCGTGGATGGCGTCGATGAGGGCCTGCACGCCATCCTCATGCACGGTGCCGGCATAGTGCTCCAGCGAATAATCCCCCAGCCATTTTTCCTGGTTCAGCGCGTGGTCGCTGGTCTTTTTTCCCGTGCCGATGGGGATGTCGGTTCGCCCCACGTACTCGAGTATTTTGGCCACCAGCCGCGTTTTCCGTTCCGTGTCACCGAAGGCCGTGGTGATGAGCTTGAGATCCAGGTTTTCCGACCCGAGAATCATGCACAAAGCCCACGTGTCGTCAATATCACCGCCCAGGTACGTATCCAGGATGAGGGGGGTCGCCCCCATATGCGCGCCTGCACAGAGAAGGCTGATGGGTAGCAGTGCGATCATGATTTCGCTCCTAAGGTGGGTTGGTGAAAAAACATGTGCCGCTTTTCAGGTTGCCCGTACTTGCTTGTCCGTCAACCGTCTTCTTCCGGGGGATAAACAATATCGAGATGCAGTTCTTCGAGCTGACGCGGGTTCACTTCGTTGGGCGCGTTCATGAGCAGATCCTGTGCCCGCTGGTTCAATGGGAAAGCGATGACCTCGCGAATGTTCGGTTCGTCGGCCAGGAGCATCACGATACGGTCGAGACCGGGGGCGATGCCGCCGTGAGGAGGGGCGCCGAAATGGAAGGCCTTCCACAGGGCGGGGAACTTGCCGCGCACGGTCGCCTCGTCGTAGCCGGCGATTTCGAAGGCCTTCAGCATGACCTCGGGGCGGTGGTTACGGATGGCGCCCGATGACAGCTCGATGCCGTTGCACACGATGTCATACTGGTAGGCCAGCACATCGAGGGGATCCTTGGTGGTGAGCGCTTCCAGGCCGCCCTGGGGCATGGAGAAGGGGTTGTGCGAGAAATCCACTTTTTCCTCGTCCTCGTTCCATTCGAACATGGGAAAATCTACAATCCAGCAGAAGGCGGCCACCTTCGGGTCGATGAGGCCCAGGGCGTTTCCGAGATACCCGCGCACCTTGCCGAGAAGGCTGCACGTGTCCGCCGTCTTTCCCGCGCCAAAGAACAGGGCGTCGCCGTCTTCCGCGCCCATGCGTTTCTTGAGCGCGGTCTTTTCGGCCTCGCTGAGGAACTTGACGATGGGCCCCTTCATTTCGCCGTCGCGCAGGGCGATCCACGCCAGCCCTTTCGCCCCCTCCGACTTGGCGAACTTCTCCGCGTCGTCGAAGAACTTGCGGGGCCGGTCCGCCGCGCCCTTGGCGTTGATGACCTTTACCGAACCGCCCGTCTTCACCTGGCCACTGAACACCTTCAGCTCGCATTCGCCGAAAAGGTCCGTACAATCCACCATTTCCAGGCCGAAGCGAAGGTCGGGCTTGTCCGACCCGTACTTGCTCATGGCTTCCGCGAAGGGGATGCGCGGGAAGGTCTCCGCCACGATGGTCTTGTCGGAGAGCTCCCTGAAAACCCGCACCAGCAGGCGCTCCAGCACCACGAAGAGATCGTCCTGGGTGATATAGGACATCTCCATATCGAGCTGGTAGAACTCGCCGGGGCTTCGGTCGGCTCGGGAATCCTCGTCGCGGAAACAGGGCGCGATCTGGAAGTACTTGTCAAAGCCCGACACCATGAGCAGTTGTTTGAACTGCTGGGGGGCCTGGGGCAGGGCGTAAAACTTGCCCGGATAGTGGCGGCTCGGGACGAGGTAATCCCGCGCGCCCTCGGGAGAGGAACTGGTGAGGATGGGGGTGTGGTATTCCGTAAAGCCTTCTTCCTCCACGAGGTGCTTGCGCATGAGCGCGCACGTGGCCGAACGGAGCAGCATGTTCCGGTGCAGCCGTTCGCGGCGCAGGTCGAGGAAACGGTGTTCGAGGCGCATTTCCTCCGAACACTCCAAGTCCTGGTTCACGGGGAAGGGCAGGACCGCGCATTCGGATTCCACGGTGAAGGCGGCGGCCACCACCTCGATTTCCCCCGTGGCCAGGTTGGGGTTCACCGCTTCCGCTTCCCGAAGCACCACTTCACCCGTAACGGTGATGACACTTTCGTTGCGCACGTGTTCGGCCAGGGCTAAAAAGTCCAGGTCGGGGTTCACCACCACCTGGGTCAGGCCATAATGGTCGCGTAAATCGATGAAGATGACGCCGCCGTGATCACGCTTGCGGTTTACCCAACCGGAAAGCCGAACGGTCTTGCCGGCCTGTTCTTTACCTAGTTCACCACAGGTGTGCGTACGATAGGGATGCATGTTAAGCCTCTCTGATGGATCTGCCCCCCGAACGGGGAAAGGACTGGGAAACGGAAGCGGTATACTATCCGCCGGAGGCGTGGAAGTCAAGCCAGCGGAAAGACTTGGGCCTGCGTCACCAAAGTGAGTTTTTCGATTTTTCTTTTGTTTTTGGGCAGTAGCATGTAGTATATATACTACATGGTCGTTGATTACAACCACAGGAGGATTGAGTATGACCCGGCTCCAACAATTGGAAGCACAAC